>NZ_LSSV01000022.1:0-97783 GCF_001658045.1 Dietzia sp. 111N12-1
TAAATCCGGAAGGGCCCGATATCGGAGAACTCGATCTCCTCTCCGTTGTCGTCCCGCACCTTCTTGCAGCGGATGCGGACCCCGTCCTTCTTGTCCACCTGCCGCGCGTGCAGATCGTGGTCCTCCGTCACCGAGTACACCTTGACCGGCACGTTGACCAGACCTAACGAGACCTCGCCCTTCCAGATCGATCGCAGGCGTGGGCCGACAAAAGCGGGCCGGGGCAACCGGGCGGACTACCCCCGGGTTCACGCTCCGTAGCCTAAATCCGTGAGACCACGCTCCCGCCGCCGCAGCAGCATCATGGCGCTTGCCCTTGCCTTGCTCTCAGGGCTGCTGGCGACTGGGTTAACTGCGGCGCAGGCCGTGCTCTTCCCGCAGGTCGACTCTCCAGGGCCCGTCGACGCGATCGTGGTGGTCGCCGGCGCGAATGATGATCGCTACGTCTACGCCCGTCACCTCGCCGAGAACGGAGTGGCCAACCACATACTTGTTTCCCGGCCGCCCAGCGCCTCCGACCGCTACGACGCCGCTATCGGCTCCTACTGTGCCTCCACGCCGGTGTTCGCCCGCGGCGGTCGTCAGATCAACGTCGAGTGCTTTTCCCCCGACGTTGACACCACCGAGGGCGAAACTACCGCCGTAACGCGCATTGCACGACAGCGCGGGTACGACTCGCTCCTCGTGGTGACCTACTGGGGGCACGTTTCGCGGGTCCGTATCTACTTCGAACAGTGCTTTGACGGACCTGTCTATGTTACGGACACGCCCCGTCCAACTCAGATTTCCCGGCGTCACGCCCTCCTCCACGAGACCGGCGGCTACTTCAAGGCATTCCTCAAGCCGGCCTGCTGAACCGCGCTGTTGGCCCGGCAACGACAATCCGCCCTAGGGCCAGACCGGTTGATCGGAGGCGACCCCGGTGGTGCCATCGGAAGGGACACACCGCCTCACTTCAGAAGGAGTGTCCGACATGTCATCCGAGTCCACCACCACGACCGACCACGACGAGATCCGTAAGTGGGTCGAGAGCAACAACGGCAAGCCCGCCTGCGTCCGCGATACCGGCAAGGGCGACGACCCCGGCGTCCTGCGTTTCGACTTCCCCGGCGGCGCCGGCGACGAATCGCTTGCGCAGATCAGCTGGGACGAGTGGTTCGAGAAGTTCGACTCGCAGGGGCTCGCCCTGCTGTACCAGGAGAAGAAGGCCAGCGGAGAAGGCAGCACCTTCTTCAAGCTCGTCAACCGCTGACCCACCACAGGGTCCGGCGCTGGCGCTCCACGGGGGTGAACCGCCAGCGGCCGCGGAAGGGGGGTCAGCGACCGCCGGCGATTCCATCGCACGACGCGCGGGTCGCGACCGGGGATGGTCCGCGTGTTCCGCGCGACGCGGCGGGGTCGGCGAGATGAGGGGGGATCATGTTTCGCCAACGAGGCCCACTATAGGAACGGCCGCGCCAGTTCACAAGCGTCAGTTATACGGAGCAAGGCTAAGTGTTTCATTGTCCGCTGTTTCGACGGTCCGAGACGCGGACAGCGACCAGCGGTGTCGCCCGGGCGCAGCGTTCCCGACCTCGGCCGACACTTCTCGCCATAAGCGTGAAATCCTCGAGGGCATGTCGGGTCCTCACCACTCCCCCTGGGCACGACCGCCCGCAGACGACCAGCCCGCCGGGCCGGCGCCGCACCGCCACCCCGCTCCCCCGCAGGGATGGCCGCAGAACGCGGCCGCGGCGTGTGCGGTGACGCAGCGCAACACTCTCGGAATCGTCGCGGTGGTGCTCGCCGGGCTCGGCATCCTCCTGGCGTGCGTGCCCGGCATCATGCCGCTCGGCTGGATCGTGCTGCTGATCGCGTTCGTCCTGAGCCTGGTCGCCGTCACCTCCACCCACAAGCGCACCGGCGTCGCGATCGCGGGCATCGGCGCCTCCCTCGGCGGGGTGCTCGTCGCCGCGCTCGCCTTTGTCGTGGCGACCGGCGTCTCCCCCACCTCGGTGCTGACCGACGACGACGAGGTGGTCGCCTCGGGCCAGGCCGGCGGCAGCACCGCGGCCGGCGGTGCAACGGGGAGCCGCGAGGACCCCGCCGCGCCCGGCGACACCGTCAGCGTGGGCGACTGGGAGATCGTCATGAACTCCTTCGACCGCGACGCCACCGAGCAGGTGATGGGCACCAATCGCTTCAACGACCCGCCGCCCGCCGGCAGCGAGTGGGCCCTGGTCGACCTCACCGCCACCTATGTCGGCGACAAGCTGGGTTCCACGACCCTCATCGGCGTCTCGTCCGTGACCAAGGACGGCACGGTCATCCAGTGGTACGACCACGTCGCCGTCGTCCCCCACGCCCTGAACGGCGAGCTGTACCCCGGCGGCACCGCCACCGGCAAGGTAGGAATAGCTATACCTGTCGACGACGACGAGGGCCTCCTCCGCCTGGGGACCCACGGTCACGCCGAGCTCGTGCGTGTCGAGGCGGGCTGACCCCGTCTTGGAAAGCGCATGACCACCTGGACCACTCGAGCAGAGACCGACGCCGACATCGCCGCGATCCGCGACATCATCCTGCGCGCCTTTCCCACTGCCGCCGAGGCCGACCTCGTCGACGCCCTCCGCGCTGACCCGGCCGCGTGGATCGACGGGCTGTCGGTGATCGCCGCGACCGCCGACGGACGTCCGGTGGGCCACGCGCTACTCACCCGCTGCCACGTCGGGGGCGAGCCGGCCCTCGCGCTGGCGCCGTGCTCGGTGCTGCCCGAGTTCCAGCGCACCGGCGCCGGCTCGGCCGCCACCCGCGCGGCCCTGGCCTCGGCTCGGGCGATGGGCGAGCAACTCGTCGTGGTGCTGGGCCATGCCAGCTACTACCCGCGATTCGGCTTCCGCCGCGCCTCCAGCTTCGGTATCCGCGCGTCGTTCGACGTCCCCGACGAGGCGTTGATGGCCCTGCCCCTCGACGACTCCTCTGCCGTCCCGGGCGGCGTCATCCGCTATCCCGCGGCGTTCGGGGTGTGACCGCGTGCGCAGTCACGGTGACCGCGGGGCCGTGAGGGGGGCGTGACCTCGTCGTCGTAGGCTTGTCGACCACGTCTGCGACCGCGAACCTACGCCAGGAGCTCGACGCCGCCCGGGATCGGTTCGAGCAGTACCGCGTCTCCGTGAGTGCGGCGTTCGACGATCGGCCCGCGGGCGAGCTGTCCCGGGCCGTCGAGGCGGTGCTGCCGGATCTGGCGTTCCATGAGGGGCAGGCGGTCGCGGCGGCCGTGGCGCTGGATCGGTTGGAAGCCGGCGCCGATCTGGCCGCGGTGATCCGGGCGCTGGATCTGCTGCTCCTTGAGCAGCAGGCCGCGCGGCGCAGCCGGGACTTCCTGGCCGGCGTGGCCCGGGTTCTCGCCAATGTGAGGCGGCGCGAGGCGGGTTAGTCGGGTGGTCGGGCGCGGGGCACGGGCTTGTCGGCCGGAGGGCGACCGCACGCACCGGCGGCCGATCGGGCAGGCGGGGGCGGCCGCGCGCACCCTGGCGGCACGACCGGAGACAATGGGTGCATGGCATCCCCGGATCAGCGCGCACAGTTCGAGCTCCTCGCCCCTCTCCTGGCCCGCGAAGGCGTCGATGTGTGGACCGCGTCCGTCGCCGACCTCGACGCCGGGATGGAGCGCGCCAAGCAGCGCCACTCCGCTGCGGTCGGCCGGGTCCGCGCTGTCCTGGACGCCCACGCCCGCGACGACATCTCCGCCGCCGGCGCCCTTCTCGAGGAGCTGGAGCTGAGCGCCGAGACCACTCCCCCGCCGATCCCCGACGCGCTGACCGTGGCGACGCGCTTAGCCCAGCTCGCCCAGACGCTGGCGCCGCAGCTACCGGCGGACGTCATCGGCGCGGTTCGGGACAAGGCACGTGTGGCCGACGTTCCGGAGGGCATGGCCGAGCTGTGCGCGACGGTCCTGCTCGACTGCGACGCTGCCACCGGCATCCGCACCGTGGTCCGCGAACACGGGCCGGCGTCCGCCCTCTACGCCGCCGCGGCCATGACAGCGGCGGTCTTCAGCCGGTGGGCCGCACACACCGGGGACACGATGGACACGGTCGTCAGCGCGCACGCCTGAGCGGCGGGCGCGCGTGGCAACGGTCAATCGCCTGCCACTCCCGGCTCGCAGAGTGGTCGCAAAGGCCGCTTTCCGGCCGGCCATGCGTCCTGGGAAAACGTGGGCGGGTTCGACCGCTCGGCGGGCCCCGCCAGGCCAACTTCACCGCCCTAATCTGCCGCGGCCATTTTGGCGGGCCCCTTTGTCGCTGCAGTCTTCTCGGCCGGCGTCTTCCCTGCCGAGCTGCTCGCGCTCATCGGGCTGGCGGCCTCACTGGCGGAGCCGGTGCGCTCGTCGTCGTTGTCGTCGTTCTCTATACGCCCCGGCGCTCCGCGCCCAGGTAGGCCAGCACCGCCACCACCTGGGCGCGTGGCCGTGAGTAGCGTCGGCTCCTCCTCCGGCGAAGTGCGGCGAGTGGTTGGCCGGGATCTCCTGACTCACCGCCCCGCGGGCGACCGCGGGGCGGTAGCGGGCGGGATCGACCGAGCCGACGGTCGGCGGGGTTGGAGGGGTGGCCATGGCGACCAGCTTGCCCCTCACGAGCGGAGAGTTGCACCGGTCCGAGGCTCACCGAGTGGGCGAAAACGCAGCCGTTCCGGCGACGCGTCCTGGGAAAACGTGGGCGGGTGTGACCGCGCGATGGGACTGCTACACGGTGGGCGCGGTCAGGCCGACTTCTTGGCCGGCGTCTTGCGGGCCGTCGACTTCTTCGCCGGGGCCTTCTTGGCCGTGGACTTTGAGGCTGTCGACTTCTTAGCCGTGCTCGAGCCGGAGCTGCCGGAGTCTGACTTGGAGGACGTCGACTTCTTGGCAATCGACTTCTTTGCCGCGGCCTTTTTGGCGGGCGCCTTCTTCGCCGCAGTCTTCTTGGCCGGAGTCTTCTTTGCCGAGCTACTCCCGCTCTTCTTGCTGGCGGTCTTCTTGGCGGAGCCGGAGTCCTCGTCGTCGTCGCTCTCGTCGTCCTGGTCGTCGGCGTCGTCCGCCTTGCCGCCCCGGTCCTTCACACTCGCCCGCAGAGCCGCGAGGAGGTCGGCCACCTCGTCGTCGCCGTCATCGTCGCCCGAGGTGTCCTTCTCCTCCACCGTGAACGCCTCTCCCCCGGCCGCCTTGGCCTCGATGAGTTCCTTGAGCTGGAGCTGGTAGTCGTCCTCGTACTTCTCCGGCTCGAAATCCGCCGCCATCGTCTCGATCAGCGACGCCGCCATCTTGACCTCCTGCGGCCGGACCTTGGCCTCCTTGTCCAGGCCCTCCAGGATCGCCGGGCGGATCTCATCAGGCCACAGCAACGTCTGCAGCATCAGGATGTCCTTGTACACCCGCAGCGCGCATAGGCGGGTCCGGTTGCGGAGCGTGAACGTGCAGATCGCCAGGCGATCAGTGGACTCCAGCGCCTCGCGCATCAGCACGTACGCCCGGTTCGAGCGAGACGCCGGCTCCAGGAAATAGGCGTTGTCGAAGGCCACCGGATCCACCTGGTCCGCCGGGACGAACTCCGTCACCTCGATCTCGTGGGACTGCTCCACCGGCAGACTCGCTAGGTCCTCCTTGGTGAGGATGACCATCTCGCCGTCCTCGGACTCGTACGCCTTGGCGATGTCGGAGAACTCGACCTCCTCGCCGTTGTCGTCACGCACCTTCTTGTAGCGGATGCGCACGCCATCCTTCTTATCGACCTGCCGCGCGTGCAGATCGTGGTCCTCCGTCGCCGAATACACCTTGACCGGCACGTTCACCAGACCAAAGGAGACCTCGCCCTTCCAGATGGATCGCATGGGATGAGTATGCGACAGACGGGGGCTCGTGGCAGCCGGACGCCGGTGCCCACGGTCGCTGTCACTTGGACCTACCTGTCGGACAAAGGTGACAGATGTAACACCAGGATGGTGCGGATGCGATGTTCTCAGTGTTCCTTTAAGCTCTTACTTAGCTTTCGGCCGACAACATTCGCGGAGACCACCATGAAGTCCTACCTCAAGCCAGCCGGCGTGCTCGCCAGCGTGCTACTCATCCCCGCCCTGGTACCTGCGGTGTCCACCGCGGCCACGATGCCCGTCACCTCCACGAAGTCCTTCGACATCACCTGCGAAGTAACGCCCTCCGCCTCCATCGTCGACCCGCTCACGGTGACGACGGAGGCAGCGATTCAGGTCACCGCTCCGGAATCGGTCGAGACCGGAGAGGTCTTCACCGTGGACCTCCAGGTCGACGGTGTCACCGTCCCGACATCGTTCGAGGGGATCAGCGCGACCGACGTCTCGCGGATCAAGCTTGACCTCGACGTACCCGACAACGCCGAGTTCATCAGCGCCCAGATTCTCGACCCAGGCTCGTTCACGGCGGGCGTGGCACCGAGCATCATCCGGATCGATGAGAACGGTGTCCCATCGACAACCGGTGACTACCTCCGACTGTCGGGGGCCAACCAGACCATCGGCAACGGGCCGAACGTGTCACGGACCTCCCCCGCGGGAATGGCGGTTCGGCCGTCCGGCGGCGACGAAACCACACTGAGTTTCCCCCGACTTCGGCTCGTGCTCGAGGCCGGTGAGCCGGG
Source organism: Dietzia sp. 111N12-1 (assembly GCF_001658045.1). Classification (NCBI taxonomy): domain Bacteria; kingdom Bacillati; phylum Actinomycetota; class Actinomycetes; order Mycobacteriales; family Dietziaceae; genus Dietzia; species Dietzia sp. 111N12-1. The sequence goes on from NZ_LSSV01000022.1 coordinate 6,630, forward strand.
CGTCGTCGAGCCGGGCATCCGCACCGATGGACAAGCCGGCGTGTTCGGCTCGGACGAGTCGTTCGTCAGCCTTCTCGCCCGCGCCAACGCGCCGATCATCGGAACCGTCTCAGCTCCGGTGACCTGTCAGCCGCGCAGCTCGGCAACGGCCCCACTCAACGAGGGCGCGGGACCGCTCACGACTATCGACGTGCTCGAGCCCGGCCCGGTCGACCCCGGCTCCGTGATCACACGCCTCGAGGGCCCCGGCTCGACCGACGTCGGCCAGTCGGCGTCCTTCGCCGCGAATGTCGGGGTCGCGGAGGACGAAGACACCATCGCCGATGTCGACGGCGGCTCCATCCAGTTCTTTGCCGACGGCGCCCCCATCGGCGCCCCTCGGCCGGTCGTCCGCGGGATCGCACGCCTCGACGTGACCTTCAACGTGCCGGGCACGAAGCTCGTCACCGCCGAATACACCGACGCAGACGGGAACAGCGCCCCGCTCTCCAACACCCACGTACTCGCGGTCATCGGATCCGACCCAGAACCCACTGACCCCGTCGAGCCGGCTCCGGCCGAGCCCACCGGCGGCTCCCTGTCCTCCATCTTCGGCAGCCTGTCCGCCTCCTGACACCGACCCCACCTGAAGGAGCCCACCGATGACGTCTCGTCGCTTCGGTACCGCGCTTGCACTCCCCGTGCTCACTGCCGGTCTTCTCGCCACCCTCTCCCCCACCGCTACGGCGCAGGAAGCACAACCCCGCCAGGTACCGGTGACACATTCCTGCGTCGGGGTGCCCTACCCGAACCCGAATGAGGTCCTCCAGGACCCCCCGAGCTGGATCCCAAGTTGGGCGGTTGGCGCCCTCCGGCCTCTCATCTCGACCACCACGTTCAACACGAGCGAGATCTCGGACTCCGTCACGGTGACGGCTCCCGAGCGCGTCGAGCCGGAAACGGAATTCACCGTCCGACTCCAGCCGGGCGCCATGATGCGGGACCGCGAGGTCTCCCGACTCAATTACGACTTCCGAGTCCCAGCCGGTGCCACGCTCGTCGGTTCCCGCATCGTCCCCGGCACCGCACAAGGCCTCACCGGCAGTCCAACGTTGACTCGCATCAACGCCGCCGGCCAACCCTCGTCGACGGGCGAGTTCCTCAGGGTGTCTGCTGGCAACCTCACTGTTCACAACCGACCGGCATGGGACCGGACACTGAACAACGGCGGCGGCTGGGGCGAGGGGCTTCGCACCGGCGCCAATCAGCAGTTCCGCTTACCCGCCATCGAACTGACCCTGACCGGTGTAGACGGTGCCACCGTGACCACCGGCCTGCGCACCGGCCCCGTCGCTCCCGCTGCTGGGCAGGACATAAGCACCGGATTCCTCACGGAGTACAACACATACTCGGTCGGAGCCTTCGGGGTGAACTTGACGGCAACCGTGGGCCACGCGAACTACTGCTCGGCCACTGGTCTGGGCCGACAGGCGCTGTCCACCACGAAGGTCCACTCGACTTACCAGACCGACACCGAGATCGAAGTCCAGCTGGAAGCGCTCACCGGTGACGATGTCCGCGTTTCCGCAGAGGTGACCCCGAACCCCGGACGCGGTGTGGTCGAGTTCTACGACGGGGACACCCTCATCGGTCGGTCCGCCGTGGGCGAGGACGGTACCGCCGAGCTCGTGTGGAAGTTCCGCGACCCCGGCATGCATCCCGTCACCGCCCGCTATGTCGGAGACGACGAGTACCTGTCGTCCGAATCCGACGCACGGACCGTCGAGGTCACCGTCCCGGGCGAGGTCGTCGTGGAGCCCGAGCCGGAGGAGCCGGTCGACCCCGTCTTCCCCGAGCCCGAGCCCGCTCTGCTCGGCAGTCTCACCGGCAGTCTCGGCAGCTGACGCCCGCTCCATACCCATCCCCAGAACCCAGGAGTCACGTATGATCCCCACACCCACGGGCACACTGAACACGCCCCGGCAGACCTTCGCGTGGTGGACGCGCGCCACCCTCATAGTGACAGCTGTCCTCGCCCTCATGATCGGTGTTGTGCCGGGCATCGGCCCGAACACGGCAGAGGCCGGTACGGCCACGCTCGGCAACTTCCGCACCACCGTCACGGTGAACCATGCGCAGAGTGACCTCCGACCCGGCGGATATGTCCGGTACGACATCACAGCGTTGAACACTCAAGCCCGGGACACGGTCACTCGGCCAGTGTCGTGGCTCCCGCCCGTTACGACCCCCAATTACACGGCGCTTCTCTTGTACGGCATCGACGCCCCAAACGGGCTGACCTACCGCAGTTCGGGCGGAGCACTCTACTCCCCGGGGAACTGGGAGCAGGGCGGCAACTTCGTCGGTGGGCTCTCCGCAAACCTCAGCGGCATCAACGGCATCGGCGACCTGCTCCGTAATGTCGGTGACCTGGGCCCGTCATTCGTACGGGGTCAGGATTCTCGTGCAGGGTGGGTCTCCTTCAACATTCCCGCCAACGCTCAAGGCGGGACCGTCTACCGGGCGGGGGCCCGTCTTATCGAGTCGCGCATCTTCCCGTCGCCGTCAGGTCCCGCAACTCGGACATCCGCCAATATCGAGTCGTTCAGCCTCGGCGCGGTCAACTCGCAAACCCAGGTGTCCGTCCCGCCGACGGTTGCTCGCGTGGGCCAGCCGGTCGACCTCACCGCTACGGTCTCCGCCGCCGCCGGCTCCAACACTCCGGCCGGCACGATGACTTTCGCTGCAGATGGCCAGAGTGAGACCGTTCCGGTCATCAACGGAGTCGCGAACACCACCATGACGTTCGAGACGACCGGCCCCAAGCCGGTCACAGTGACCTTCACCCCGACGAACACAACCCAGTGGCAGGCGTCGTCGGGCACCGGGACAGTCCAGGTCGAGGCCGAAGCAACTGAGACGAACCTCGAGCTCGACGCCGTGGACGTCATCTCGGGTGACACCATCTCGGCGACCGCCACCGTGACTCCGACCGACGCCGCCGGCGAGGTCCAGTTCACCGTCGGCGACCAGTCGCAGACGGTACCCGTCACCGGCGGGTCCGCCAGCGCGCAGTTCACGCTCGACGTCCCGGAGAACGCCACCGTTACCGCGACGTTCGTTCCCGAGAACCCGCAGCGCTACACCACCTCCTCCGACACGGAGGGAGTCTCGGTGAGCAGTGAGCAGACCGAGACCGCCGTCGAGGTCACCCCGGAGATTGCCCGCGTGGGCGAAGACTCGACCCTGCGGGCGAACGTCACTCCCGCTGATGCTGCCGGCACGGTGACCTTCACGGTCGAAGGCGAGACCTACACTGTCGACGTCGCCGACGGAGAGGCCACCGCTGTCCACCAGTTCGGTGCCACCGGTGAGGTCCCGGTGACCGCCCAGTACACGCCAACCGACAGCAACCGGTACGCATCCAGCGCCGGCCAGACCACGGCGAACGTCCAAACGGAAGCGACCGAGACAAACCTCGAGCTTGATGCGGTCGAGGTCATCTCCGGAGACACGCTCTCGGCGACCGCGCGGGTCGCTCCGGCAGATGCCGTGGGCGACGTCGAGTTCGTCGTCGACGGTCAGACCCAGACGATTCCGCTCGTTGCCGGTGTCGCCACCGCTGAGTTCACGCTCGATGCGCCCAGCGAGGCGACCGTGACCGCCACCTTCGTACCGGCCAACCCGGACCGGTACACCACCAGCTCGGACAGCGAGAGCGTCTCCGTGACCACGGAGACCACGCAGCTGGCGATCGCGGTGGGCGACGCCGTCGTCCTGGACGAGCCCACCGCGCTCACCGCCACCGTCGCCCCGGCCGGCGCGGAGGGGACCGTCACGTTCACTATCGACGGGCAGGACTACGTCGTGGACGTGGTCGACGGTGTGGCCGTTGTCGAGCACACCTTCACCGAGTACGGCGAGTACCCGGTGACTGCGGTATTCACACCGACGGACTCCAATCGGTACTGGTCCAGTGAGGTCGAGACGACCATCGTCATCGACCCGATGACTGGCTCGCTCGACCTGGGCTCGCTCGCCATTGGAGGCGGCTCGGCGGACTGGTTCGCAACACTCGATCTGGGCAGCCTGAACGCCCTCGCCGGTAGCGCCGCTCAGCTCCCCAACTGACAGCGGCACAACGCGCGGCAGACGCCGTCGACCCTCCCGGGTCGGCGGCGTTATCCGTTTAGCGCCGCGAGCAATACACGTCGGTGCCGGTGGTTGCGATGCGCGTGGGGTGCCGGCGCTCGGTCTCTGTCAGCGTATCGCCCATGCGCTCACGGCTGGATTTCACACCGGCCCGGGCGCCCACGTGGTGTCCGGGCCGGACCGCATTTTCCGGGAAATGCGGTCGTTGTCGTTGTCGTCGTGATCACCCCCTGCACACCACCAATCTCGCAAGCGGCGCACCGCCACTGGAAAGCTGTCCCCATGCCCGCCGACGTCGGTCCCCTCCTCCTGCTCGTGGCGGCGGCGTCCGTCATCCTGGGCACGGTCCTGCAGCGGGTCAGCGGGATGGGCGTCGGGCTCGTGGTCTCGCCGACATTGGCGCTGCTGCTGGGGCCCGTCGCCGGAGTGCTGCTGACCAACATCACGACCACCGTATCCGCGGCCCTCATCGCGATCACGCTGTGGCGTGACATCGACTGGCGCCGCTATCTCCACCTGGCACCGCTGATCGTCGTGGGGTCCGTGCCCGGCGCCCTCCTCGTGGGCGCTGCCGACCGCAGCTGGCTCGAGGTGGTGATCGGCGCTGCTCTGCTGGGCACCCTCGTCTTCACAGCACTCGTGCGCATCCCGCAGGTGGGCGGCCGGTGGCCGGCTACCGTGGCCGGCACGGCCGGAGGATTCCTCAACACCGCGGTGGGCGTGGCCGCGCCCGCGATGCTGGTCTACGCGCAGGCGACGGGCTGGAACCAGCGGTCCTTCGCCGCCACCCTGCAGCCGATCTTCTTCACCATGGGCGCGACCTCCGTCATCACCAAGGTCGGCCTCGGTGCCGCCCCGATCTCCGGGTTGCCGCCGATCGGCGTGATCGGGCTGGTGGTGGCGATGGTTCCGATCGGCATTCTCCTGGGCGGCATGGTGGCCACGCGAGTGTCCGCGACGGTGGGGCGACGGGTCGCCGTCGTCGTCGTCACCCTCGGGGCTCTCACCCTCCTAGGACGAGGGATCGGGGGGTTGGCCGGGGTCCTCTGAACGGTGGGCCGGCCTCGCCGTGACGGCCGATGCGCCGCGGGCCTGTTCGCGCCGAGGGGACACAATGGGGCCATGGCATCCCCGGAACAGCGCGCACAGTACGAACGATTCGCCCCGCTCCTGGTCCGAGAAGGCGTCGATGTACAGACCGCGACCGTCGCCGACCTCCAGGCCGGGATGCAACGCGCGCAGCAGCGCCACAAGGCCGCCGTCGATCAGGTCCGGGCGGTTCTTTACGCCCACGAACGGGGCGACACCTCGGCCGCCGGCGAGCTCCTCGAGGCCCTCGAGCTGACCGCCGACGCCTCGCCCCCGCCGATCCCCGACGCCCTGACCGTGGCCTCCCGCTTCGCGCAGCTCGCCCAGTCGGTGGCGCCGGAGCTGCCCGCCGCCGTCATCGCCACGGTTCGCGACAGCGCACGGCTTCCCGACGCCCCGGACGGCATGGCCGGCCTGTGCGATGCGGTCCTGCTCGACTGCGACGCAACCGCAGGCATGCGCACCGCGATCAGCGAGCACGGGCTGGCCTCCGCCCTCTACGCGGCCGCCGCCATGACCAGCGCGGCGTTCAGCCTGTGGTCGAAGCAGTCCGGGGAGTCGATGGACGAGCTCATCGGTAGCCACGCCTGACCGGCGACGTGGCCACGCGGGTGTCGGTGACGGTGGGGCGACGGGTCGCCGTCGTCGTCGTCACCCTCGGGGCTCTCACCCTTCTGGGGCGAGGGACCGCGGGCCCGGCCGGAATGTTCCACACAGGCGCGTGGTTACTCGGCGGGGAAGCAGTCACTCGTACCACCAATCCAGCGGAGCCGTCCGGACTCACGGGGCCCGCGGGAAAGAGGAACAATGACCGTCTCAACCAGCACCGTCCGCGCCGTCGGAGTGACGACCTACGGGGGCCCCGACGCCCTGCAGGTCGTCGACGTCCCCGCCCAGGAACTCGGGCCGACCGAGGTTCGCGTCCGCGTCACGGCCGCCACCGTGAACCCCACCGACACCTACACGCGCAACGGTTCCCGTTCGAAGACCGGAACCCCGCGCGGGACAGCAGACGTCCCGGGCATGGACATCGCGGGAACGCTCGTCGAGATCGGCGAGAACGCGCAGACCTCCCTCTCGGTCGGCGACCGGGTCATGGGGATCGTGGTGCCCCGCGACGAGCACGGTGCGTACCGCGAGGACATCGTCCTGCCCTCACAGTCGATCGCCGCCGCGCCCCGCGATGCCGACGACGTCGCCGCGTCGACGCTTCCGATGAACGGGCTCACCGCCCGGCGCGCTCTCGACCTGCTGGGGTTGAAGCCCGGTGAGGTGCTCGCGGTCACCGGAGCGGCCGGATCGACCGGTGGGTACGTGGTGCAGCTGGCCAAGCATGCCGGCCTCGTGGTGGTGGCCGATGCGTCCGAGTCTGACGAGGAGCTGGTGCGGTCGCTCGGCGCCGACCAGATCGTGCGGCGGGGCGAGGGCGTCGCCGACCGCATCCTCGAGCTCTACCCCGACGGTGTGGACGGACTCTTCGACGGAGCCGTGCAGGACGCCGCCGTGCTCCCCGCGGTCAAGACCGGCGGCGCGGTCGCGACGGTGCGCTGGTACCAGGGCGACGGCAGCCGCGACCTCAAGGTCCATGCCGTGAGCGTTGCGGATATGGCCGAGGAGCAGGGCAAGCTTGACGAGCTACGGCAGCTGGCGGAAGACGGCGTCGCCACTCTCCGCGTTGCCGACAGCTACGCGCCCGAGGACGCGTGGCGCGCCCACGAGCGGCTTGAAGCCGGCGGGACGCGGGGGCGGTTGGTCATCGACTTCACGCGGTGATGGTGGGGGCGCAGCGTGGGCCCGTCGCGAGCCGGTTTCGGTCGCGGGCCGGCGTCGTCAGTCGTACCGTTCTCCCGCCGACCTCTCGCCGGCAGCGCCAACAGCTCCGATCGGTCAGCAACACCGCCGAGCCCCTCAGCGGAGTGCGAAGCCTGCTTGCCTCACCATAGCTGTACGCTCCCCGGAAAAAATTCGTACCGTACACTTTGCGAACGCCCACCAGCAATTTCACCACCAAGTCGAACGGTTCGATTACTTCTTCCCACGCGTACACATTGGAGCGACATGGCACGAGGCCGACCATCGCGTTCAGACATCTACACCCGCCTCGACACCCAGATCGCCGAACTCTGGCAGCGTCTCGGGGGACTACCGAGTCCCGCCGAGGCAGCGGACATCTGGACCGACATCTGGACAGAGGAGGCCCATCATTCGACGGCGATCGAAGGCAACACGCTCATTGGCCGCGAGGTCGAGCAACTGCTGAAAGAGGGACGAGCCGTCGGAGGGAAGCAATTGCGGGAGTACATGGAGGTCCGCGGGTACGCCGATGCCTCGGAATGGGTGTACAAGCAGGGAATTCAACCAGAGAGCTTCGACCCCGAGCGGGCCATAACACTGACGGAAATCCGCAACATCCACCACCGGGTCATGCAGCCAGTGTGGGATGTCGAGCCGCACCCCGAGGCGACCCCGGCAGAGGGGCCCGGCTCGTTCCGGCAGCACGAAATCGCCACTTTTCCGGGCGGGATGAAGCCACCGAGCTGGCCTATGGTGCCCGCCGAGATCGACAGCTGGCTCGAGCGGGTAAGCGCACTCAAACCCCGCACCCCCACGTTCGCTGAGGATATCGCCTCACTCCATCGCGATTTCGAATACATCCACCCCTTCCTGGACGGAAACGGGCGGACGGGCCGCCTGGTCCTCAACCTGATGCTTGTTCGGCTGGGCTACCCGCCCGCGATTATCTACAAGAACGACAGGTCGCGTTACCTGCGGGCGTTGCAACGAGCCGACGGCGGCGATGGTGGGGCTTTGGGGGAATTCATCGCCAGAGCAATTCTGGACAACCTCTACAAGTTCATCGTTCCAGCGATCGCCGGGCCCGCGCGGATCGTCCCGCTCGCTGCACTCGCGACACCCGAGGTGTCGGCCAGCGCCCTACGAACCGCCGCCAACCGAGGAACTTTGCAGGCGACCAGAGGGGCCGACGGACAATGGCGTTCCAGTGCCAAGTGGGTCGAGGACTACCTGACGAGTCGCTACAAGCGGCAATGACACCGAGCCCCGACAATGTGAACTGAGCCTCTAGCAGCGGGCGGGCCGGTCGCTGATGTCCGACCCGAGTGCCAGAGTGGACCCATGGCGAGCAAGGGGACCAAAGAGTCGGTCGAGGTCGACGGGCGGACCATCCGGTTCACCCACGCCGACAAGGTGCTCTACGAGGCCACCGGCACCACCAAGGCCGATGTGCTGGAGTACTACCTGGCCGTCGCCCCGCTGCTCATGACGTACGCGGGGCGGCGGCCGGTGACGCGCAAGCGGTGGCCCGACGGCACCAACGCCGACTCGTTCTTCGAGAAGAACCTCCCCTCCCACGCGCCCGACTGGGTGCCGCGCGTGGCGATCGAGCACTCCTCGCGGTCCGTCCGCTACCCGGTGCTGGACTCCCCCGCCACGCTCGCGTGGTTCGCCCAGCAGGCCGCGCTCGAGCTGCACGTGCCGCAGTGGACCCTGGAAAATGACGAGCCGGGGCGGACACGACGGATAGTGATCGACCTCGATCCGGGCGAGGACGTGGATCTGGATACGACGGCGAAGGTGGCCCTCCGCGTCCGCGACCTGCTGTCCGAGGCGGGACTCGATTCCTTCCCGGTGACCTCCGGGTCCAAGGGCATCCACCTCTACGCCCGGCTGGACAAGGCCGTCACCGCCGCCAGCGCTTCCAAGGTCGCCAAGCAGATCGCGCAGTCGCTCGCCAAGCAGACCCCCGACCTGGTCACCGCCACCATGAAGCGCTCCATCCGCGAGGGCAAGGTGTTTGTCGACTGGAGTCAGAACAGCGGCGCCAAGACCACCGTCGCGCCGTACTCCCTGCGTGGGCGGGCCGAACCGTGGGTCGCCGCTCCCCGCTCGTGGGAGGAACTCGGCGACGGCGGGCTCGCGCACCTGCACTGGGATGAGGTCCTCAAGAGCCTGGACTCCGCCGGCGACCTCCTCGACGGGCTCGAGGGGCCGGCCACAAAGAAGCCCACCAAGAAGAAGTCGACCTCCTCCACCGGTTCGGCATCGCGGGCGAAGAAATCGGGGGGCAGCAAGAAGAGCTCGTCGTCGTCGTCCGATGACGAGGACCCCGAGCGCTCCGACACCGGCTCGACCGACGCCGCTCACTCCACAGACGTGGAGGGCTGCGACGCCGAGCCCACCAGCGAGGACGCGGTGGTCACCAGCCTGGCCGAGTACCGGCGTAAGCGGGACCGTCGGAAGACGCCGGAGCCGTTCGACGGTGAGGTCGAGACCGATCGCGACGACGTCGACGGGCCGATCTTCGTCATTCAGGAGCACCACGCCCGCCGACTGCACTTCGACCTGCGGCTCGAGCACCACGGGGTGCTGGCGTCGTGGGCCGTGCCCAAGAACCTGCCGACCGAGCCCAAGGACCGGCGGCTGGCCGTCAACACCGAGGACCACCCGCTCGGTTACGAGACGTTCGAGGGCACCATCCCCAAGGGCGAATACGGCGCCGGCCACATGACCATCTGGGATCGCGGCTGGTACGAGTGCGAGAAATGGCGCGAGGACGAGATCATCGTGTGGCTGCACGGCGACAAGGTCTCCGGCCGCTTCGTGCTCGTGCGCACCAGCGCGGAGAAGAACCAGTGGATCGTGCAATACATGAAGGACCAGTCGCCGGACTCGTTCTACGGGGGGCGCGACAACCCCAAGTCGTCGTATCCCGAGGGCGATAAGCGGGCGCGGTCGGGCGGCCCGTCGTCCGGCGGCTCGGGGGGCGCGGCGTCCCGGGGCTCGTCCCGCGACCCGGACAGCGCCGACCGCCCCGACGCTCCCCCGCTGCCGATGATCCCCACCGCCGCCACGGTGACCGAGCTGCCCGACGACAAGTGGGCGTTCGAGGGCAAGTGGGACGGCTACCGGGTGACCATCGCGACCAGTGGCGCCGGCGGGCAGGCGCGCCTGGTCAGCCGCAACGGCAACTCGATGGACTGGCTGACCGACGGCTTCCCCGGGCTCGCCGATGCGCTCGAGCGGCCCGCGGTGCTCGACGCCGAGCTGGTCATCCTGGGCTCCGACGGCGTCCCGGACTTCGCGTCACTGGCCAAGCAGGCCGCGGCCGAGGGGCAGGATTCGTCGCTCCCAGCGGTCGAGCTGTTTGTCTTTGACGTGCTGGAGGTGGACGGCGTGGACCTGCGGACGCAGGCCTGGGAGCGGCGGCGCGAGGTACTGGACCTGCTCACCCCGGCGCTGACCAGCGTGGACCGGGTGCACGTGCCCGAGGTGCTCGACGGCCCCGGCGACCGCGCGCTGGCCGAGGCGGAGGACGCCGGCTGGGAGGGCATCGTCGCCAAGCGCCGGGACTCGCGCTACGAGTCGGGCCGGCGATCCAAGGCGTGGCTCAAAGAGAAGCTGCTCACCACGACCGAGGCCGTGGTGGGCGGCTGGCGGCCGGGCAAGGGCGGGCGCTCCGGATCACTGGGCTCGCTGCTGCTGGGCCTGCCAACCGAGACCGGACTGACCTACATCGGCCGCGTGGGCACCGGCTTCACCGACAAGCAGGCCCGCGCGCTGCTCGAGGAGCTCGAGCCGCTCAAGCGCAAGACCAGTCCGTTCGTTGAGCAACTGCCCGCCGACGCCCGCCGCGACGCCATCTGGGTCCTGCCCAAGCTCGTGGTGGAGGTGCGCCACCAGGGCTTCACAGACGACGGCCACATGCGCCAGTCCTCCTGGCGCGATATCCGCCGCGACAAGCTGCCCGGGGATCTGTAGGCACCGGTGCGCACCCTACGGCGGCTCTCACCGGCCGCCCGGTACTGACGGGGGCTCCCGCTGAGCCCTACCTAAGGGCGGGGAGCGCTACCGCTCCGTCGCGCTCGTTCCGCACGCTCCAGATCCGTCAATCAGGACGAGCGTCCAGACTGGTCTGTTCACCCCCGCGAAAGCCGAGGACCGCCTCAGATGCGGTGCAAATTAACGGTTGTCCCAGGTTCTGGCGGAATGTGACTTTCTGAACACTTCCCCACGCAACGGTTGCTACCCGACGGTAGATAAGCAACACTAAATGAGATGCATCAACAAGTTGAGTTGGTGCCCCAGTCGCTCTCTCAGAAAGGCTCGCCATGAGCACTGCGCCCCAGACCCCCCAGCCCGCCGCCAAGAACCAGAACCGCCGCAAGAAGGCCCGCGCCATCATGGCGTCCGGTCTCGTGCTGGGCGTCGGCGCCGCCGTCACCCTGGCCGCGTGGTCGGACACCGTCTGGGGCGCGGGCACCTTTGGTACCGCGGGCAGCGACTTCAACATCCAGGGCAACTTCACCGGCACCGAGGAAGGCTGGGATGAGTTCGTGACCGCTGATGATGCGGGCCCCATGACCTTCACCCAGAACGCCAACGCCCTCATCCCGGGCGTGCCCGTCTATCAGCTGGTCGGCCTCCGCGAGACCAAGGAGAACCTCGGCGCGGACATCACGCTGACCCGCACGACCTCCGACGCCGGCAAGCTCGCGAACCTCGTCAAGGTGGCCGTCGCCGACGCCGGCACCGCGCTCACTGCGCCCACATGCGATGCAGACGCCACCTTCGGCACAGCGACGGCCATCGGCGCAGCGATGACCGATCCCGTGCTGACAACCGACGTCGAGGCGGGCGGTTACCGCTGGCTCTGCTTCTCCGCGACCCTTGACGCCGGAGCCACCCTCGATGTCGCGAATGTGACTTCCGAGAAGATCCAGTGGCAGTTCGCCGCGACCTCCCAGGATCCCGTCTGATCCACTCGCATTGCCGTGGTGGGCGCATCGAGCCCACCACCGCAATGACTGAACACTCTTGTTCACGTTCCGGTTAGGAGACCGCATGAGCACGCCGACCGCGCCGACGCCGTCTGAGGCCCCCGCCGTTGCCACCTCGCACCGGGCCCCGCGAGGCCGGTCGGTGTGGTCGTACATCGGGGCAGGCATCGGCAATGTCCTGGCCGCCGGCGGCGTCCTCTGCGTGGTGCTGGTGATCCTCGCGATCACGATGAACATCTCCCTGATCATGTTCAAGACCGGGTCGATGTCCCCGACGATCCCCACCGGGTCAGTGGCTGTGGTCAAGGAGATCTCCGCCGACGAGATCCGGGTGGGCGACGTCATCACCGTCGATCGCGGAGAGGGCCAGCTCCCGGTCACCCACCGGGTGGTCGAGGTGTTTCCCCAGACGCCGGGCGAGGCGCTCGTGCAGATGAAGGGTGATGCCAACCCCGACGTCGACCCTGGCATGTACCGGGTAGAGACGGTGCGCAAGGTGCTGTGGTCGGTGCCCGAGTTGGCGAACGTCATCGTCTGGTTCAGCAACCCGTTTGTTCTGGGCGGGATCACCTTGCTCGCCGCGCTGGGCGTGCTGTGGGCCTTCTGGCCGAGGGACGAGAGTGATGACGAGGTCGAGAGGACGAACGCAGATGCGTAAGTTTCACCCGCAACTGCGGACCTCCTTAACGATCGCCGGAGTGTTCCTCCTCGTCGCCAGCGTTGCCCTGGTCGTCGGCTCCGTGCGTCCGACAGAGGCCAGCTGGCAGGACACCGTAACCGGAACGTCGTCATTTACGACCCACAAGGACGTCGGCAGAAACAGTGCTCGCGCGACTGCGGCGTACGGGAGCATGACCTACCGGATCGCTGACCAGGAAAACCTTCGCAAGGTCGAGGCGCTCGGCAAGTCCGATAGTGCGGAGCTCGGGCTCTCTACCGGCCCGACCACACGTAGTGTCCGGGGCGCGCTCCTCAGCATTCCCGCATCGGTCGCCGGAACCGTCTGTGCGCGTTCCACAACGACCGGTTTGATCTGTTCCGAAGACCCGCAGTCGACAGCCACCGCCTTCGCCCAGGCGCAGTCGTCCAAACTGGAAGTGTCGAGTGTGGGCCTACCACTCGTTCGCTACGCCACCGCGGACGACGCCAGGCCTTCCATCGCAACGGCAGCATGTACGCCGGGAAAGCCGGGAGTGACAGGGTTTACAAAGAACGGTTCCGTATATGAGTCCGTGTATCTCGGACGCGGGAACAGCCTTGTAGAAGTGCCAATGCCGGGTCGGAACAGCGAGACGCGAAAGCAACGGACGTACGGGAGCGTCACTTACACCGCCCGCCTACAACGCACTGAAGTGAGCGGACTCGGGTACGCCAGAGCTGAGCTCAGACTCCACGTGACCGCAGATGGTGCTACGGGTGATCCCTGGACTCTCCACCTCATCCTGGCCAACGCCGAGTGTGGTGTCTCGCGGGGGATTGAAGAGAACCTTGCACAACCGACCGCCACGAACTTCCAGTCTTTGGCACCGTCAGTTGCGTCCTTCCGCACCGCTCAGGCACTCACTGCGCTCGAGCCGATCATCGATATCGTCGACGAGGATGCGCCCGAAGGCCCTGACGACGGGAACTCCCTCCCGTCACTCGACGACGCCGCGAACGACTCGGCCACCGGTGCCACTACGAGTGCGACCACATCCGCCGAATCCCCGGGTCCGCTCGACGCCGAGACCGCGGATCTTGATCCCCGAGCCGAGTCAGGCGAGTCCGCCGGCGCGGAGACCGCAGTCCCGACAGAGAACGCTGCGCCCACAACCAGCGAGCCGACTACAGCCCTCACCGCCCCCACCGGCCCCCAGGAGCCTGAGTCAGTGCGCGTCGGGCGAGAATTCGCAGTCGTGAACCGCGACGGCGTCGAACTGGGCACCGCGAAGGTCGACGACATCGTGCGGACGCCCGGCTGCGGAGTCGAGCTCACGCTGAGCATCACCACCTCCGCCGAGGCGGGCCCGGACCGGTGGGCGTCCGTCGCCCCGGACGACTTCGCCGAGGTTCGCCCCGGCGGGTCTACCCGCGAGGCCTCACGGATCAGCTCGGACTGCGAGCGAGCCGCGCGTTCGACGACCACTTCCCTGTCACCGGGACGGGACTACGAGATCGTCATCGCCTTCCAGCTCGACGACTCCGCCGACCAGGCCATGCTCCGGCCCGACGGCACCGCCGGGTGGATCTTCGACCTACCGTCGCTGACCACTGTCGCCGTGACGACCAGCCCGACGGCCGCCACCGCCACCGAGCAGGCCCCCGGCGCGAGTACCGACACCGGCACCGAGCTGACGAGCGCGGTCGAGACAACCGAAGCGTAGGAGCCCCGCACGGAAAGCTGCCCCGGCCACGGAAGGATCGTGGTCGGGGCCGAGCCCGTCCGCCGGTTCCGCACACCGGGTGGCGGCGAACGGCGGCCGGAGCTGACCTCGTCGTCGTACTCTCCGGCGACGCACCCACAGCCCCGAACCAGGACCGCTCTCGCGGACGAGTAGTCACCCACAAGTCGCTGACCTGCGGCGCCCTGCACGGGCCCTTCACGGCACCGCAGGTCAGGGCAGTGTTCAGGGGGCGTCGTGTGCCGCGGTCCGGCTCGGCGGTCAGTCAGAGACGTACGGATTCGTCGCGGCATGACGGCCGACACGGACCGGGACCGCGAACAACATGACCGCGACGAACGCGGCCATCACGGCCGCCGCGACGAGGCCCCACGCGGTGCCCAGAACCAACGGGAACACCAACGCCACCAGACCCACCAGCGCGATGGCCAGGATCGCCAACCCGGTACGGGCCAGCCTCGCCGACAGCCGCAGCACCCGATCCTTGCGGTGGGAGCGGAACACCGCGCGGTGGATCATCACCGGCGCCAGCAGGAGCACCGTCGACGCCAGCGTCAGCGAGAGCACCGCCAGGTAGAGGGCGCGAGCGCCGTCGCCGATCTCAGCGAAACGATCCTGGAACGGCAACACCAGCAAGAAGCCGGTGAGCACCTGGCCGCCGGTCTGGACGATGCGCAACTCCTGCAGCAGCTCGATCCAGTTGCGGTCGATGCGCTGCGCTTCGGTCTCGTTGCGTTCAGAGGCCTCGTGGTGTTCGGTGGCCCGTCCGGGCTCGTCGGCTCCTTCGATGTCCATGCCGCTCCCCTCCCTCCTACGCGTGCCCTCGATGATCGTCCGGTTGCCGCGGCGGTGGGGTCCAACCGGCGATTCGCCCGGCCGGGCCGCTGACCTGGGGTGCCCTGAACGGGGTCTGCAGGGCACCCCAGGTCAGCGCGGTTGTCGGTCGCGGCTGGCGGCGTGGCAGTGGGTGGCGACGGCAATCGACGACCGCGGGCCCGGTGGTGCGGCACGATGAGCGCATGGTCAAGCCGTCCAACACCGCCGCCATCGCCTCCGCTACCGGCCGCCCGTGGGACGAATGGGTCGACTTGCTCGAGCAGGCCGGGGCTCGGGAGATGGCCCACACCGCGATCGCGCGGCTGACGCTCGAGCACATGCCGGAGTCGGTGGAACGGGCCGAATGGTGGGCGCAGGGCACCGCCATCGCCTACGAGCAGCACGCCGGCCTGCGCGTTCCGGGTCAGTCCTGCGACGGTGACTTCCAGCTCTCCACCTCGCGGACGGTCGCGGGGGACAAGGACTCGGCGCTGCAGGCGTGGGGGGAGCTCGTCGCCGGGCGCGAGGAGTTCGGCGGGATCCCGGTGGACTGCGAGGCGTCGGTGACTCGGTCGGAGAAGTGGCGCTACTGGCGCGTCCCGCTGGCCGACGGCACACGGGTCGCGGTGAATATCAGCGACAAAGCCGGCGGAAAAGCCTCGGTCGGGTTGACCCACACCAAGCTCGACTCGGCCGAGGCGATCGACTACTGGCGGCCGGTGTGGAAGGAGCTGTTGGGGCAGCTCAGCTGACCACCCGGCCGGTTCGGCCGGAGCGAGCGACTGCGTGCGGGGGTGGCGGTGGCGGCCGTTGTCGTCGTCGTACTCCCCCGATGGCTACGCGCTGCTGTTCAGTGAGGTCGACCGCGAGTTCGTCACGCAGTTCATCGAGCGCAACCTCGGCCCGGTGCGCGACTTCGACCGCACCCGCGGCACCGCGCTACTCGACACCCTCGGGGCGTGGTTCGGCGCCGACGGCAACCCCTCCGCCACCGCCGAGCGACTGTTCGTGCACGTCAACACGGTGTACCAGCGGCTCGACCGGCTCGATTCCGTACTGGGCACCGGCTGGCGCCGCGGCGACCGGGCGCTGGAGCTGCGGCTGGCGCTGCGATTGGCGGAGTTGCCGGGGGGCGTGAGACGCGGGGTGTTAACGCCGCGGCCGGCTCCCAGTGATCCACGCACCCGCCCCCTCACGAGCGACGGATGGTCTTGGCATGGGCGCTCGCCTGCCGTACGCTTGCGTCATCTGCGACATATACGACACGTGCAACATCTGCATTCAACGAAATCCCGCCTTGTCAGCGGCGAGCAGGAGTGACCTCTAATGCATGCTCTCGCGACCGAGAACGTTCCCGTCGATCAACTCGACGCCCTCGAAGATTTCGCGCGATCCGACGCTGGCCCTGAACTGCGCGACCTTCTCCTCGACCTGACCCGCCGAGTGCGTGACGGCGATGAAGTCATCACAATTGACGCTGATTCCACGCTCACCCCGAACCAGGCGGCCGAGCGACTCGGGATGAGCCGCTCCCACCTCTACAAGCTGCTGGACCGCGGGGAGATCCTCTTCCATCGAGTGGGCCGCGACCGACGCATTCGCGTGCGCGACCTTCTCGAATTCCAGTCACGCCATAACCGCGATCAGCGCGAGCTCGCCGAGCGCTTCGCGCACCAGCAGAAGACCACCGCCTCTGTCGAGGACGAAATCGCCGACCTGCTCTGACGAAGACCTCGCCCTGAGTGTCTTAGGCGTCGTGCAATATGGACGGCGTGCACAATCGTCGCGCTCGGCCAACCCTCCGCGTGCTCCGCGAGGACCTGACGTCAGATTGGGATTCGGCACTCCCGCGGCGAGCCCTGGCTGATGAGCGGTTGTCCGACCTACATCCACTCAGTGAACTTCCGCATCCGATCGTTGCGAAGGCGATGGAGTCCTTCGGCCCCGACAACGACAACGACAACTACGTCGGGCCCATAGGAGGCTCGACACGGTTGCCGCTCCTGGAGATCAAACAATCGCAGTGGCGGGGCGGGGTCTGGATAGACAGCGAGACAGGAGTCTGCTGGCTTCTGGTTGCTGGACTCGCGAAAGGCAACCATGAGGACCGCGACGACTTTTACAAGCAGGTCGCGCGGGCTGACAAGCGCGGGTCCGTCGATCACTTGCTTCCGAACGACGCTGATGTGCGACTTCTCAAGCAGGAGACTGCAGCACGCCTCCGTACCGAGTGGGAACTGGAGGCCCAGCGAACAGTTCTTGACGCACTGCGCAGTGTTCACTCCGGTGGGGAGTACCGAGCCCGAGTCCACCATCCGATCCCCGGAGTAGGCGATCTCGCTCACGTGAACTTCAGCGTGGAGGCCGTGCGCGAAGATGACTATCGAGCGGACGAAATCACCGTGGAGATCACGCCTGAGCCACGCTTCGCTGCGAGTGATCTCTTATGGCAATTGACGATTCGAATTTTGATCTCGATTGATCCGCCAGAGCAGGGCTGGGATCGCTACGGGGACATCTACTCCAACATCGCGGACCCGGGGGCATGGGCGAAGCGACGGGAGGCTCTGGCGACCTTGGTGGCAGCGGGCGACCTGGCTCTCTCTGAGCCGGGGTCGATGAGCCACTACACCCATCGTGAGCACCTTGCGGGCAAGACGATTAACGGGGAAGCCGTACGCGCACTCTGCGGCCCTTTTTTCGTCCCGCGGCAAGACCATCACTCTTTGCCCCTCTGTCCGAAGTGCGCGGAGAGATACGCGGCACTCTGAGTAGGCATCGGGGCATCGGGGCATCAGGATAGTGACACACGCTGAGGTAGCCTCATGGCCCTGCGCCGCCGACCCCCAGTGGACAACCAGCGACCCGATTGGGGACGCGGGCCCCGCTCTCCCGGAGGCGCTGACCTGCAATGCCCTGAACGGGCCCTGCAGGGCATCGCAGTTCAGCGGGGGTTTCGACGCAACGCGACAGGGGGCCGACTGTCAGACGGCAGGCTCAGACCACAGTGCCCGGAACGACCACCGGGTCAACTGCCGGGAAGTTGCTCTTCGCGTAGCCGGCGATCGATCGGATGCCCGCGATGTTGATCGTCCCGCCGACGGCCGCGCCCGCCACCGGCACGACCTTGACCAGATTGATGAACCCCGTGGTGCCGAACTTGGTGACCAGACGGAAGCCCACCGCCTTGTTGATCTTGGTCAGGACGGTGCCCGGCACCTTCTTCAGGGCCGCAATCGCCGTCTTGGTACCGATCTCGACTCCGGCCTTGGACATCGCCTCGACACCGGCGGATCCGATCAGCGACACCGCGATGACACTGCGGACCTCCTCGCTGTGGACGTCATAGCCACGCAGATGCGCAACCGCCGCAATCATGCGGGTGGCGCGGGTGTAGAAGACTGTGACGTCCGTGGGAATGGCCACCGCCATCGTGGCCAGGCCACCGAGTCCGGACACGAACCCCGACGCGCCCACGACCCGTGTGTGCGTGGCGATGATCCGCTTGATGGCCTTCTCGGCGTCGCCACCGGAGTGCTTGAGCGCCTCGTCGGCGATGGTCTCCGCACCCTTGACTGGCCCGAAGCCGTTCACTCCCGAATCCAGGATGAAGTTGATGGTCGACGTGGCCGCCGATTCCATATCGCCTTCGGAGATCGACTTGGTGATCTCCTTGACACGCTTGGGTTGGGCAATCGCCATGAGGGGGCGCCTTTCGCACAGGCCGGAGGGAACGGTTCGCTCTCACTGCGGCCGATCAGTCAGCCCGCGGCGCCGGGGAGGGAGTCTCGGCGCCGAGAAGAGAACAAGCAGTCTTTGCCCCGAGCGGTTAACGGTGTCGACAATTCGGTGTGGGACGCGCGCCCGCGGCGTGGCCGGTCCGACCCCTCTGACCTGGGGCGCCCTGCACGGGTCGTCCAGGGCACCCCAGGTCAGCGGCGGTTTCGGCGGGCGGCGGCCCGGGTGCAGGCGGAGGCGCTGTCGGGCGGCGCGGTCGGTCGGCGCGGACTCAGATCGCCAGCGCCGCCGACACCTCGTGGGCGGCGGTCGCATCAGAGGCGCCTGAGTGCGAGATCCGCCCGGACTCCATGACGTAATAGACGTCCGAGGCCCGCAGCGAGAAACCCACGTGCTGTTCGACGAGCAGGACCGACAGGTCGCCGCGGGAGGCCAGGTCCACGATGATGCGCTCGATCTCGGCCACGACGTTCGGCTGGATGCCCTCGGTGGGCTCGTCCAGCACCAGCATCCGCGGTTCGGTGATGAGCGTCCGGGCGATCGCCAACTGCTGCCGCTGGCCGCCGGAGAGCAGTCCGGCTTTGCGGTCGAGCAGCTCCTTCAGCGCCGGGAAGAGGTCCAGCGACTCGTCGATCAGCGCCTTGCCGCGCTTGCGCCCATCGGCGACGAGCTGCAGGTTCTCGGCCGTGGTGAGCTGGGTGAACGACTGCTGTCCCTGCGGGACGTAGCCGATCCCGCGGGCCACCCGAGCGTGTGGACGAAGGGAGGTGATGTCCTCGCCGTCGAACTCGATCGTGCCGCCCTTGCATGGCAACAGCCCCACCGCGGTCCGCAGCAGCGTCGTCTTGCCGGCGCCGTTGTGACCGAGGATCGCGGCCACTCCCCCGGCCGGAACCTCGAGGTCGACACCGTGGACGACCTCCGAGCCGCCGTAGCCCGCGCGGACGCCGGTCATCTTGAGCAGTGCGGTCATCGTGGGCTCTCCTCGGTCGCGGCGGCGGTGCCCAGGTAGACCTGCTGCACCTTGGGGTCGGCCTGGATCTCGGCGACGGTGCCCTCGGCGAGCACCTTGCCCGCGGCCAGGACGGTGACGGTGGTGGCGAAGGCCCGCATGAAATCCATGTCGTGCTCCACCACCACGACGGTGCGGTCGGCGGCGATCCGCTGCAGCAGTTCCCCGGTGGCCTGCCGCTCCTCGGCGCCCATCCCGGCGACGGGCTCGTCGAGCAGCATGACGTCGGAGTCCTGCACCAGCAGCATGCCGATCTCCAGCCACTGCTTCTGCCCGTGCGCCAGCACCCCGGCTTTGGTGCCGGCCAGGTGCTCGAGCCCGATGGTCTCCAGCGCCTCGGTCACCTTGTCCTCCCGGCCGTGGCGGCGCCGCAGCAGGGTGAGCGGGCCGCGGCGGGCGCCGGCGGCGATGTCGAGGTTCTGCTCGACGGTGAGGTCCTCGAACACCGACGCCGTCTGGAACGTGCGGCCGATGCCCATCTTGGCGATCTTGTGCGTCTTGAGCCCCAGCACCGGCTGGCCGGACTTGTCGACGGTGCCGGTGGCGGGCACGAGCCCGGTGATCGCGTCGACGACGGTCGTCTTGCCGGCGCCGTTCGGGCCGATGAGGAAGCGCAGGTCGCCCTGGATCAGGGTGAGGTCGACACCGTCCACGGCCTTGAATCCGTCGAACCTCACCGTCAGGTCGCGGACCTCGAGGTAGGTGCCTGCGCCTCCTTCACCGGAGCGAGTGCGGGCGGACGCGCGGGCGGCGGAGCCGGGCAGGCCGATCTCGGCGCCGGTCAGGGTGCCGGCCGACAGCGCGGCACCGATGCCGAAGGCGGTGGACGGGGTCATCGGGACTCCTCGGGGGAAGCGGCGCCTGACGCCGTCGCATCGGGTTCAGGTTCGGCGGTGCCGGTGGTGGCGGGCCGGTCGGAGGTGGCGGAGTTCGTCGTCGTCGTGGTCGTCGTGGTCGGCTCCTGGCCCTTGGCGCGCCGACGTCGCATCACGAACAGCGACGCCAGGCCGCCGGGCAGGAACCCCACCACCACGATGAACAAGATGCCCTGCAGGTAGGTCCACTGCGACGGGTAGGCCTCGGAGAACGCGGTCTGCGCCCACGCCACCCCGATCGCGCCGAGCACCGGGCCGAGCAGGGTGGCGCGGCCGCCGATCGCGACGCCGATGAGGAACGCGATCGAGGGCGCGATACCGATCGCCGACGGCGAGATGATCCCCACGATCGGCACGAACAGCGCCCCGGCGAGCCCCGCGGCGAAGGCGGCCACGGCGTAGGCGAACGACTTGACCATCGCCGGGTCGTAGCCGAGGAACCGCACGCGCTCCTCCTGGTCGCGGACGGCCACGAGCAACTCGCCGAACCGGGAATTCATGAGCTGGCGCACCAGCAGCACCACGAGAAGCAGCGCGCCGCCGGCGAGGAAGTACAGCATCCGCCGGTTGGCCGGGTCGGACAGCGCGAACCCGAAGAACCCGGTGAAGCGGTTGAGCCCGTTGGACCCGCCCAGCTCCGGCCGGCTCACGAGGAAGATCGCGGCGGCCGCCGCCAGGGCCTGCGAGAGGATCGCGAAGTAGGCGCCCTTGACCTTGCGGTTGAATACCAGGTAGCCGAACCCGAACGCCAGCAGCGGCGGGACCAGCAGGATCACCGCGAGCGTGAACCCGGGCGAGGCGAACGGCACCCAGTACCCGGGCATCTCGCGCATCCCGGCGATCTGCATGAAGTCGGGCAGCGCGTCGGCGCCTCCGCGGTCGCGGGCGTCGGAGATCTTGAGGAACATCGCCATCGCGTAGGCGCCCACGCCGAAGTACACGCCCTGGCCGAGGGTCAGCATGCCGCCGCGCCCCCACGCCAGACCGATGCCACTGGCGACGATCGCGTAGCAGAAGAATTTGGCCAGCAGGCTCAGCCGGAAGTCGCTCAGCAGCGCGGGCGCGAGAGCGAAGATGATCAGCGCGGCCACCGCGAGCGCGGCCCAGAACATCCACCGTGGCCGCTCGGCGTCGCCGGTGAGCAGGCGTCGGGCGCGGGTGCGCCGGGGCAGCGAGGCTGCGGGATCGGGGGCGGTGGTGGCAGCGGAGTCGGCGGAGTCGGCGCCGCCAGCCGCTCGGGTGACGGAGATGGTCTTGGTCATGCCAGGCTCCTGGTCTTGACGGCGAACAGGCCCTGCGGGCGCACCTGCAGGAAGATGATGATGGCGACAAAGACGAGCACCTTGGCCACCGACGCGGTGGTGGAGTACTCGAAGAACGAGTGCAGGACCCCGAGCGCGAACGCCGCGATCACGGCGCCCCGCAGCTGGCCGAGACCACCCACGACCACCACGAGGAACGCGTCGATGAGATACGACTGGCCGATCGTCGGGCTCGTTGAGCCTATGAGCGTGAGCGCCACCCCGGCGACGCCGGCCAGGCCGGAGCCGATGAAGAACGTGGTGATGTCGGTGCGGCGGGAGCTGATGCCCGACGACTCGGCGAGGTCACGGTTGAGCGTGACCGCCCGGATGCGGCGGCCCATGGGCGTGAACTTCATCGCGGCCATGACCGCGGCGACGCAGGTGATCGCCAGGACGAAGATGAACACGCGAGTCAGAGGCACCGACGCACCGAGCAGTTCGACGCTGCCGCGCAGGAACTCCGGCACCGCCACGTTGACGGCCGGCGCGCCCCAGATGTCTCGGGCGATCTGCTGCAGGACCAGGCCCACACCGAACGTGACGAGCAGGGTGTCCAGTGGACGGGCGTAGAGGCGCCGGATGAGCGTCACCTCGAGCAGCACGCCGAGCAGGCCGCCGACGACGAAACCCAGGGCCAGGGACAACAGCAGGCTCATCCCAGAGGCGGCGGTGATCTGCTGGACGACGTAGGCGGTGTAGCAGCCGGCCATGATGAACTCGCCGTGGGCCATGTTGATGACGCCCATCTGGCCGAACGTCAGGCTCAGGCCGAGGGCGGCGAGCAGGAGGATGGAGCCGATGCTCAATCCGGTCGCGAGTTGTCCGATGAGGATGTCCACATCGGCTCCTTTCTCCGGGTCCCGCCCTCCCCCTCCCCCCCTCCCGACTGACGGGCCGGGAGCGGGGTGGGTCGGGCGGGGTGGGCGGGGCTGGGTGATCCGGGCTGACGGTCGGGCGTCAGTTCCCGGACAGGTCGCCGGCCCAGTCGTAGGACTCGAGGAACGGGTCGGGCTCGATCGCCTCGCCGGAGCTCCACACCTCGTAGATCAGGCCGTCGGGGCGGATCTCGCCGACGATCGCGGTCTTGGAGATGTGGTTGTTCTCGCCGTTGATGGTGACGGTGCCCTCGGGGGCGTCGAAGCTGACGCCGTCGGCGGCGTCCTGGATGGCGTCGACGGCGAAGGAGTCCGCCTTCTCGACCGTGTTCTTCCACAGGTAGACCGACGTGTACGCGGCTTCCATCGGATCGGAGGTGACGCGGTTCGCGCCGTACTTCGCCTTGAACGCGTCGACGAACGCGGTGTTCTCCGGCGAGTCGATCGTCTGGTAGTAGTTCCACGAGGTCAGCTGGCCGTCAATATTCGCGGCGCCGATGCCCTGGACCTCCTCCTCGGCGATCGACACGCTCACCACCGGGGTGTCCTCGGCGGACAGGCCGGCGTTGGAGTACTCGCGGAAGAACGCCACGTTGGAGTCGCCGTTGAGCGTGTTGAACACGGCGTCCGGGTTGGCGGTGCGCACCTTGTTGACGATGGTCGAGAAGTCGGTCGAGCCGAGCGGGGTGTAGTCCTCGCCGAGGATCTCGACCTCGTTGGCCTCGGCCCACGCCTTGATGACGCGATTGGCGGTCTGCGGGAAGACGTAGTCCGAGCCCACGAGGTACATGGACTCCACGCCCTGCTCCTTGAGGTACTCCAGGGCGGGGACGATCTGCTGGTTGGTGGTGGCGCCGGTGTAGAAGATGTTCTCCGACGCCTCGAGGCCCTCGTACTGCACCGGGTAGTAGAGCAACGCGTTGGCGTCCTCGACCACGGGCAGCATCGCCTTGCGGGAGGACGAGGTCCAGCCGCCGAAGATCGCGGCCACGCAGTCACTGGTGATGAGCTTCTGCGCCTTCTCCGCGAACACGGCCGGGTCGGAGGCGCCGTCCTCCACCACGGGTTCGATCTGCTTTCCCAGCACCCCGCCCTCGGCGTTGATCTGCTCGATCGCCAGCGCCACCGAGTCACGCACGGTCTTCTCGGAGATGGCCATGGTGCCCGACAGCGAATGCAACGAGCCCACCTTGATCGTGTCGCCGGAGGTGTCCACGCAGGACTCGGCGGCGGCCGCGGCGGTGTCGCCGGTCCGGCTTCCGCAGGCGGTGAGCGCACCCGCACCCAGGATCACGAGGCCGGCGGTGGCCAGTGCACGCCGGGTGCGGATCGAGCGCGGCGTCTGGCTCGCGCGAGCTGTCTTCCCAGAGGAGATGGAGGTGGAGTTCACGTGGTTGACCTGACCTTCACTGACCGGCTGTCGAGTGCTCCCGCGGGCTGCGGGGCTCGAAGCGCGATGTGGATAAAGGTAAGGACATGATGTGAGTCAGCTGAGTCGCCGGTGTTTCGCCACCGTTGCCTCTACCGGTGTTGTGTGAACGCTGTGTTTCTCGTCCACCCCGCGATACAAGTGCGCGGGCGCGGCCGGCTGAGCCCGCACGCCGCTCCTGCGCGGGGTTACGCGTCCCCTTCGGCTTGTGATGCCTCTATGTACGCGTACGCGCGGGATGTGCTGGCGGAACGGTCCATAGAGGGCGCATACCTGGGCGTCGGCGGGCTGGGCGTCGGCGGGCTGGGCGGCGGCCGTCGTCTCTCGGGGCCGGCCCGGCTCTCAGCTCTTGCGCAGGTCCGGCGCCGGCGCACCGAGGAGATGGACTCGCGCGGCGGACCAGACCGCGCGCACCGCTGCCTCCACGTTCTCCTGCCCGCGGCCGAGCACCCGCAGCCAGGCGCCGCAGCCGTCGGGCAGGGTGCTCACCCCGCACCGCACCGCATCAAGGCCATCCGAGTTCGGGGTCGCGGACCCGATCGCCTCGGCCGCGTCGCGCATGACCGCCGCGAGCTCCTCCGCCGGGCCGGGCGCCACGACGAACAGGGTCCCGATCGCGTCGGCGTCTCCTGTGACCAGCGGGTGGCCGGCCTCGTCGCGGGTGATGTGGGTGGTGTCCACGGCGAGCAGGGTGCCGTCGGGGCGGGAGATCTCCACGGCCGAGACGTAGGCGGCCACGTCCCAGCTCTCCCCGCGGGCCACGCGTCCGGCGGTGAGGACGTCGCCGGCGATGAGCACGGCGTCCTCGTGCACCTCGGCCCGCAGCCGCTGCTGGAACCTGCTGCCGCCGTACGGAATGAGCGGGTCCGGCAGCCACTCGCACACCGCGCCCTCGCCCAGCGTCAGGGAGACGGTCTGCGTGGCGTAGCCGACGTCCATCCGGTGCACCCGGTTCGCGGCCTGCGTGGTGACCAGCGCCTGCGCGCCCTCGGCCAGACGGACCTCCATGTCCAGCCGGTCGCCGCCGACGATCCCGCCGCCGGTCGACATCACGTACACCGTCGGCATCTCGCGGAGGACCGGGTCGATGTACAGCGACCGCATCACCTGCAGCGGCGACTTCTGGAACCGTTCGGCCAGTACCGTGCGGCCGCGGCCGTCCCGGCGGAAGGCCAGGTCCAGCACGCCGACCTTGCCGGGCGAGCCGACGGGCAGCGCGCCGGGCCCGGACTGCGGTCCGGCGGCGACGGCGGGCCACACGAACCCCGGGTCGGCGGCCCGGGTCAGCCGGTCGCTCACCGTGCGGGCAGCAGTTCCACCCGGCGGGACTCGAAATAGTCGAGCACCTCGGCGATGCCGGTCCCGGAGAGGCAGTCGGTGAGCGCGACGGGCTTGCCCGAGCGGACGCGGTCAGCGTCCGAGGACATGATTCCCAGATCGCAGCGCACGTACTGGGCGATGTCGATCTTGTTGATCACCAGCAGGTCGCACTCGGTGATGCCGGGCCCGCGCTTGCGGGGCATCTTCTCGCCTTCGGCGGTGTCCAGGACGAAGACGAACAGGTCGACCAGTGCCGGCGAGAACGTCAGGGTGAGATTGTCGCCGCCGGACTCGTAGATGAGGGTGTCGACGTCCGGGTGGTCCTCGAGCATCTCCGCCCCCACCGCGAGGTTCATGGTGGGGTCGTCGCGCACGGCGGTGTGCGGGCACGAGCCTGTCTCCACGCCCACCACCCGGGCGGGATCGAGGACTCCGGCCAGGGTGCGGCGGACGTGCTCGGCGTCCTCCTGCGTGTAGATGTCGTTGGTGATGACGGCCGGGGTGCGTCCCCGGGCGATCAACTCTGGGACCAGCGCCTCGATGAGAGCGGTCTTGCCTGAGCCCACCGGCCCACCGATCCCGATCCGCAACACCTGCTGTGCCTCTGCCATGCAACGAACGCTAGTGCAGCCGTGTTTCGGCAGTGTTGCGCGGCGTACGCAGCGCGGCCCTGCCCTCGGCGGGATCCGCCCTGACCTGGGGTGCCCTGCAGCGCACGTTCAGGGCACCCCAGGTCAGAGCGCTACCGGGTACGCAGGTACTCCGGTCAGGAGGGTGGAGGCCGGGTCACGAGGCGAACAGCCGGGCGTCGGCGCGTTCGTGGTGGCAGGACGCCAGGTCCAGCACTGGCGCGAACCCGCCGAGTTCCTCCAGCGACCGGCTCACCGCGGCGTCGGCGACCTCGGCGATCACCGGAGCCGCCCCGCGCACCAGCGCCTGCGCGGTGCGGTGATCGGCCAGTCGTAGTCGCAGCGCGGCGCCGGACAGGCTGATGACCAACGCTGTGAGGTCTGCGGCCACGGCCTCCCGCCGGCTCAGCCCGCCGCGGGCGTAGACCACGCCCATGACCACCGACTGCGACCCCGGCGACCGGCGGGCCCGGACGTGGTCGTTCCATGCGGACACCACCGGGTCGTCGAGTAGCTCGGCGGCCAGGTCGAGCACCTGTTTGCCGGTCCGGGTGGCGCCGTCGCGGAACTCGCGGGTCAAGCGGGTGGCGTGCAGCCGCCGGTCGATGCGGGTCAGCGCGGCGAGCAGAGCAGCAGTGTCAGTGCAAGCAGGATTGGCGGCCGGCGGCGGGGCGAGCTCGTGGGTCGCCGCCCAGGCGAGGGCCAGCGCGGTCGCCTCGGCCGGGCCAGCGGAATACCGCAGGATCCCGTGCACGGCCTCGGCCACGGACCGCGCCCCGGCCCCGGCGCCGCCCTTGACAGCGCCTCCCTCCACAGCGCCCAACTGCCGGAGCCCCTCGAGCCCGTGCGAGAGCGTGTACATGCCCGAGGGGAACGAGGAGTCGGTGAACTGCAGCGCTAACAGCAGAGTCGCCAGTTCGGCACGACCCGCATCCGGCACACCATCCGGGACGCGGCGGCCCTCGTCGTCGTGGTCGTCGTGGTCGTCGTGGTCGTTGTGGTCGTCGTGGTCGGACATCACGCGAGGTAGTGGAGCTGGGCCAGCGGCAACGTGGTGGCGGGGGCGATGGTGGCGGGCTCGCCGTCGACGGTCACCACGTAGGTCTCGGGATCCACCTCGATGACCGGGCAGCGGTCGTTGCGGACCATGTCCTTCTTGCCGATCCCCCGGCAGCCACGCACGGGCAGGCACGGCGAGGTCAGGCCCAGCTCCTCGGGCACGCCGGCCTCGATCGCGGCGGCGGACAGGAACGTCACCCGCGTGGACTGCAGCGCCCCGCCGTACGCGCCGAACATCGGGCGGTAGATCACCGGCTGCGGCGTGGGCAGCGACGCGTTGGGATCGCCCATCGGCGCCCACACGATCATCCCGCCCTTGATGATCAACGACGGCTTGGCGGCAAACGAGTCGACCGGCCACAACACGAGATCGGCGAGCTTGCCTGGCTCGATCGAGCCGAGGTGGTCGGCGATGCCCGCCGCGATGGCGGGGTTGATGGTCATCTTGGCGACGTAGCGCAGGACGCGCTCGTTGTCGTTGCGGTCGCTGTCCTCCGGCAGCGGGCCCCGCTCGACGCGGCAGTGGTGGGCGGTCTGGAACGCGCGCTGCCACGACTCCCCGATCCGGCCCATGGCCTGCGAGTCCGACGAGAAGATCGAGATGATCCCCTCGTCGTGCAGGACGGTCTCGGCGGCGATCGTCTCGGCGCGCACGCGGGAGTCGGCGAAGCTCACGTCCTCCGGGATGTCGTGCGACAGGTGGTGGCACACCATGACCATGTCCAGCAGTTCGTCCACCGAGTTCACGGTGTACGGCAGCGTCGGGTTTGTCGAGGCGGGCAGGACGTTGGGCTCTCCGCACACCCGCAGGATGTCGGGGGCGTGGCCGCCGCCGGCGCCCTCGGAGTGGAAGGTGTGGATGGTGGAGTCGCCGAACGCGGCGCGGGTGTCCTCGTAGAAGCCCGACTCGTTGAGGGTGTCGGTGTGAATCGCAACCTGCACGTCGTAGGAGTCCGCGACCTCCTGCACGCAGCGGATCGCTGCGGGCGTGGTCCCCCAGTCCTCGTGGATCTTCAGCCCCGCCGCGCCGGCCACGATCTGCTCGACCGCCGACTCGGGCTGCGACGTGTTGCCCTTGCCCAGCACCCCGATGTTCACCGGCAGCCCGTCGGCGGCCTGCAGCATCCGCCCGATGTTCCACGCGCCCGGCGTGCAGGTGGTGCCCTTGGTGCCCTCGGCGGGGCCGGTGCCGCCGCCGAACAGGGTGGTCACGCCGTTGCTCAAGGCTTCCTCGACCTGCTGTGGCGCGATGTAGTGGATGTGGGTGTCCACGCCGCCGGCGGTGACGATCTTGTGCTCACCCGCCACCACCTCGGTGCCGGGCCCGATCACCAGCTCCGGATGCACCCCGTCCTGCAGGTGCGGGTTGCCTGCCTTGCCCACGGCCACGATCCGCCCGTCGCGCACACCGATGTCGCCCTTGACCACACCGAGCACCGCGTCGACGATGATCGCGCCCGTGATCACCAGGTCCAACGCGCCCGACGCCCGCGTGCCCGCCGGGTCCTGCGCCATCCCGTCGCGGATCGCCTTGCCGCCGCCGTAGACGGCCTCGTCGCCGTAGCCGCTGCTGCCGTCGGTGGTCACCGCGTTGTGGTCGGTGGCGATCTCGATCACCAGGTCGGTGTCGGCCAACTGAAGTCGGTCGCCGACCGTGGGTCCGTAGATATCGGTATAGGTGGCGCGCGAGAGCACGGTCGGCGGGCCCTCGGCTGCGGGCACAGCGTCCGGGGCGGGCGCGACCTCGTCGTCGTTGTTGTCAGGGCTGTCGCCGCCCCCGCCGCTGTGCAGGAACCCCCCGGCGACCATCCGCTCCAGCGCGCGCTCGCGCACGGCCGGGTCGTCGAGCGGGCCGTCGACCAACCCGGAGAACCCGTGGCACACGCGCTCGCCCGCGAAGTCGACCAGTCGCACCGTCCGCGTCTGGCCCGGTTCGAAGCGCACCGCCAGGCCCGCGCCGATCGCCAGGTGCCGCCCGTACGCCGCGATCCGGTCGAAGCGCAGCTCCCGGTTGGCCTCGAAGAAGTGATAGTGCGAACCCACCTGGACGGCGCGGTCGCCGGTGTTGGTCACGCGCACCTCGAGGGTCGCGCGGCCGGCGCCCAGCTCGATGTCCCCGTCGCCGTAGAGGTAGTGCACCGAACCGGACATGTGTGGCTCCTGGGGTCGTCGGGGTGGGGTGAGTCGGGGGGTGGGGTGAGTCGGGGTGGAGTGGCTGGGGCGGCTAGTGGGAGTGGGTGTAGACGGTGCCGTCGGCGGCGACGTGCGAGTGGGCGTACCCGTGGCCGTCCTCGGCGTCGAGGGCGGCGTCGATGCCATCGTCGCCGTGGTCGAGCCGGTGCACGGCCTCGCGGACGCGGGTGTCGATCACGCTGCGCAGCACGGCCGGGCTGAACAGGTACTCGCCCTCGCCGGGCAGCTCGAGTCCGGTGACCGGCGCGGGGGCGAGGGTCGCCGAGACCAGCACCGGCCGTCGGCCACCGAGGGCGCGGACGCGCTCGAGCCCCTCGGGGAGGTCGGGGTCGGGTTCGTCGCCACCGTGGAACGCCACCTCGACCAGGCCGGGCTGCCCGTACTGCCGCGCGAGCCGGGCGAGGCGGTACAGCTCGGCGTCGGCGAACGGGTCGATCGCGCGGCTCACCAGAAGCGCCGAGCACACCGCGCCGTGCCGCCGGATCACCGCGCGCAGGCGGGTGACGAGCATGGTCGCGTCGCCGAGCGGCGCCGCCAATGCCACCGGGCCCATGGAACCAGCGGAGCCCGGGGCGAGCCGTGCGCGGTCGGTGCTGCCCCGGACGTCGCGCAACGTCCGGGAGCAGTCGGCGACCATCGCGGGCGCGCGGCCGAACGTCATGGGGACGACGACGACGACACCGGCACCCTCTCCCGCCGGATCCGGTCCCCCGGGCCTTCGCGCCTGCTCCTCCACCAGGTCGGCCAGGTCGCGGCCCGGCCGTGCGGCGGGGATGTCCAGGTCCGGCATCTGCTCGGACTCCGGGCCCAACGCGAGGACGATCCGGGCGGTCGCCGGGTCGGTGTGGGTGTGGCTGTGGCCGTGCTCGTGGGTGTGGCCGTGCCCGTGGGCGTCGCCGTGCCCGTGGCCGCTCACGCGCTCTGCTCCACCGGCCCGATGGGGTCGTGCACGGTGACGAGTTTGGTCCCGTCGGGGAACGTGGCCTCGACCTGGATCATCGCCAGCCGCTCGACCACGCCGTCCATCACCCGGCCGGCGTCGAGCACCTGCCGACCGAGGTCCATGCACTCGGCGACGGTGCGGCCGTCGCGGGCGTGCTCGACGATCTCCCACGAGATGAGCGCGGTGGCCTCGGGGACGTTGAGCAGCACCCCGCGCTCGAGCCTGCGGCGCGCGACCTCGGCCGCGGTGAACAGGGTGAGCTTGTCCAACTCGCGGGGGGTGAGCTTCATCCTGGGGTCCTCTCGTGCTCGGGCGACGGCGCGTCCGGGGGCCGGCATGCGCGTCTGCGCGCGTCGACGCTTCTGAACGCTAGCGACGTTGTGTGTCGGCAGTGTTACTTGCCTCCGGTCCGGCCCTTCCTCCCGCCGTGCCCTCGCCGCGCCCTCGCTGCACCCTCACCGCGCGAGCCCCTGACCTGCGGTGCCCTGCGGGCGGCGTGCAGGGTACCGCAGGTCAGGGCGCCGGGGCCGATTGTTACGCCGTGTTACGGCTGCCGCGTCGGCGGTGTTCCGGGCCCCCGCCGCTGCGATGATGAGCCCGTGCCCGAGACCACCACACCCCCCGTTTCCTCTGATTCTGCCGAGACCGTCGATCCCGCCGTGAGCGGATTCGATGCCGCGCGCGCAGAGGAACTGATGCCGGTCCTGACCGAACTCTCCGGGTCGAAGACCTGGGCGCGCGCGGTGTTGGAGGGGCGGCCGTACGGCTCCCGCGACGCGCTACATGCGGCGGCCCGGCGGGTGCTCGACGAGCAGAAAGACGCCGAGGTGCTGGCCGCGGTCGACGCGCATCCGCCGATCGGCGCGGGTTCGGGCGGCGCGGGCTCGGGCGGCGCGGGCGGCGGCGCAGACACGGGCGCGCCCCGGGAGGTCGGTCAGGCCTCGGCGCGGGAGCAGAGCGCAGCCGCCACCGCGGACGCCGAGCTCGCGCGCCGGCTCGCCGAGGGGCAACGTCGGCACGCCGAGCACTTCGGCCACGCGTTCCTCGTGTGCGCGACCGGGCTGTCGGCCCGGGACATCGTGGCCGAACTCGACCGGCGGATCGACCTCACCCCGGCAGAGGAGCTCGCGACCACCCGTGACCACCTGGCCGCCATCAACGCCCTGCGGCTGGACCGACTGCTCGAGACCGGAGCCCTCTGATGTCGCTGAGCACCCACGCCCTGGACACCGCCACCGGCACCCCGGCGGTCGGCCTGGGCTACCGGCTCACCGACTCCGCTGGCACTGACCTCGCCTCCGGGGTCACCGACGTCGACGGCCGGGGCCCCGATCTGGCGCAGGTCGAGGTCGGGGCCGGGGTGTACCGACTGGCCTTCGACACGGGCGGCTATCACCGGGCCGCCGGAGTGAGCGGCTTCTACCCGGAGGCGGTGGTGTGCTTCGAGGTGACGGACCCGGCCGCGCACCACCACGTGCCGCTGATCCTGTCGCCGTTCGGGTACAGCACCTACCGCGGATCCTGAGGCGCGGGGCTCTCCGACGCTCTGACCTGCGGCGCCCTGCACCGGGCCTGCAGGGCACCCCAGGTCAGCGCCGGTCAGCGTCCGATGCCCCGCCGGGCGCACTGCTCGCGCAGATCCGCGGCCAGGGCCCGCTCGTCGGCGGTGACGAGCTCGAAGTCCCGCACCACCACCTGGCCGCCCACCACCACGTGGCGGGGCCGGCGCCCGGGTGCGGCCCACAACAGTCCTCGGATCGGATCCGCGACGCCGGCGTCCGCGACCCCGCTGACGTCCCACACCACCAGATCCGCCACCGACCCCGGGGTGAGCCGGCCCAATTCGGGGCGCCCCAGGCCGTCGGCGCCGCCGGCGGTGATCATCTCCAGCACCTCGAGCGCGTCCAGTGGTCGCCCGGCGAGCGGGGCGACCTGCATCGCCAGGCGCGCGTCGGCCAGGAGGTGTCCGGCGTCGTTGCTGCCACCGCCCGAGGTCCCGAGTCCCACGGTCACCCCGGCGTCGCGCAGTCGGGCCACCGGCGCCACGCCCCACCCCATCGGAAGATCGCAGGCCGGGGCATGGGTCGCGGTGACCCCGCTCCCGGCGATCGACGCGATCTCGGGGTCGGTGATGTCGCAGAGGTGGGCGAGGGTGACGTCGGGGGCGAGCCAGCCCCACTCCTCCAGCAGGTCCAGGGGGCGACGGCCGTACAGTTCGGCGGCCCGGGCCACGTCGACCTGCTCGTTGGCCTGGGTGCGCCGCCGCAGACCGAGCCGGCGCGCGACCTCCCCCATGGCGGCGAAGGTCGCGGGCCCGTCTGCGTGCACACCCGACGGCCCCACGGCCAGCTGGCGCATCCCGTCGGCGGTGGTCCCGCCGGACGCGCCGGGCAGGTGCGCAGCGTGGATCGCCTCGACCGACGCCGCTGCGGCATCCGGGTCGTCTCCGGCGGTGCCGCGGACGAAGGCCAGTCGCGATCCCAGCGCCTGCGCGCCGGCGTACGCAGCACCGGCGATCTGCACGGGGTCCGCGCCCGCCGGCCAGGTGAGGTGGTGGTCGGCCACGGTGGTGACGCCGCACAGCAGTGACTCGGCCAGCGCCACGCGGGCGGACAGTTCGACCAGCTCATCGTCGACCCGCGCGGCGACGTAGGCCTCGCGCATCCGGGCCAGCCACACGGCCATCTCCACGCCGCGGGTACCGGGCAGGGTGCGGAACGCGCTCTGCAGCAGGTGATGGTGGGCGTTGACCAGGCCCGGGGTGACGACGCCGCCGCCAGCGTCGAGGGTCTCGACCACAGCACCGTCCGGCGCGGCGGCGATCCGCCCGTCCACGCACTCCACCGTGGCGGCGACGCCGGACTCGAGCCCCGGCGACCAGACCGCCGAGGCACCGGTCATCCGTAACACCCGCGCGCTCACGCGCGGCCGCCGGTCGACACGGCGGCGGACGGGGTCCGGCCCGTCGCCGCGGGAGACCCGCCGTCGCGCGGCGCGAACGACCTCATCCACACCAGGTCCGGGGTCAGGGGGATGAGGTCCTGCCGGACTCCGGTGGCCCGCCGGACCGCGATCCCCACGGCCGCGGCGACCGGGCAGTACGGGGCCTCGGACATGGACTTGGCGCCCAGGACGCCCTCGGACTCGACGGTGTCGGCGAAGAACACCTCGGTGCGCGGGACGTCGCCCATGCGGGGTGGGTGGTAGTGCCGCAGGGTCGCGTTGGTGACCGCGCCGGTCTCGTCGAGCATCACCTGCTCGTACAGCGCCGCCCCGAGGGCCTGGGCGACGCCGCCCTCCACCTGCCCCCTCAGCTGCTGCGGGTTGAGGACCCGCCCGGCGTCGACGGCGTGGACGCTGTGCAGGACCTTCACCGTCCCGGTGTCGGGGCACACGGCCACCCGCACGCCCTGCACGGTGAACGCGGCCTGCCGACCCAGCCCGTCGGCGCACCCCTCGGCGGACACCGGCAGGTGGGCTCCGGCGCGGAGCAGCTCGGCGACCCGGGTTGCCGCGCGGTGCAGGGCGCGCCCACCGACCACGGTGCCGGCGGAGCCGAACGCACCCGTGTCGTGGGTGAGCAGGGCGGTGTCGGACGCGTGCAGGACCACCGAGTCGGACGGCACGCCCAGCGCCTCGGCGACGATCTGGGTGTGCACGGTCGCTGTGCCGTTGCCGAATTCGGCCGTGCCCACGTAGGCGTGCACGGTGCCGTCGGCGGTGATCTCGACGCGGGCCGAACCGTGGTGGCCCCCGGGCGGATTGGTGGCGATCATGCACAGCGCGATCCCGGTCCCCTCCGCCCACCCGGGCGGCGCGGTCTCCCCGCGACCGGAGGCCAGGGCCCCTGCCACCAGGTCCAGGCAGTGGTCGAGTCCGTAGGAGGACAGGGCCAGCTCGTCGTCGTCGCCCGCGGAGCTCACCAACGCGTCACCCGGGCGCACCACGTTGCGCCGCCGCAGCTCCACGGGGTCCAGCCCGGCGGCATCGGCGAGTTCGTCCAGCGCGCTCTCCAGGGCGAACCCCACCTCCCCCAGCCCGTACCCGCGGAAGGCCCCCGACGGCACGGTGGTCGTGTAGACGGCCTCGGCGGTCACCCGCTTGGCCGGGCAGCGGTACAGCTCCACGGACTCGGTGATGGAGTGGAACATCACGCCCGCGGAGTGGCCCCCGTAGGCGCCGGCGTCGGACAGCACGTCCAGCTCGAGAGCGGTGAGCCGGCCGTCGTCGTCGCAGGCCACGGTGACGGTGGTGCGGTACGGGTGGCGCACGGTGGCGGAGGTGAACTGCTCCGCGCGCGAGTACTCCCACACCACGTCGCGGCCGGTGCGCAGGGCCGCGAGCACGGCCAGGTCCTCGACGATCATCTCCTGCTTGGCGCCGAACCCGCCGCCCACCCGCGCGGCGTGGACGCGCAGCTCATCGCGGTCGAGGCCGAAGATCCACGCCAACTCGTCGCGCACGAGAAACGGCACCTGGGTAGAGGAGCGGATGTCGAGCGACCCACCGACCCGGGGCCCGCCGTCGACGTGCCGCACGATCACCGCGTGGGTCTCCAGGTGCGTGTGCTGGACCCGCGAGGTGCTCCACGTGCCGGTCACCGTGTGCGCCGCGCGGGCGATCCCGGCGTCGACGTCGCCCACCTCGCCGGACCAGTCGGCCACCACGTTGCGCGCGGGGTCGGCGATCCGGGACTCCGGACCCTTGTCGCCGTGGATCGCCGGCGCTCCGGGAGCACGCGCCGCCCGCGGGTCGAGGACCGACGGCAACACCTCGTAGCGCACCTCGATCAGCTGGCAGGCACGCCGGGCTAGTGCCTCCGACTCGGCGACCACCGCCGCCACGCGCTGACCGTGGTAGCGCACGACCGGGTCGAGCACGCGGGTGTCGTCGGGATCGTCGGTACGCCGCTGGTGGCGGGCTGTGGAGAACAGGACGTCGGGGTCGTCGTGGTGGGTGAGCACCGCGACCACGCCGTCCATCGCGAGCGCGCGGGAGGCGTCGATCGACACGATGCGGGCATGCGCGTGGGGGGAGCGCAGCACCGCGAGATGCGCGCAGCCCGTCACGTCGGTGTCCAGGGTGAAGGGTTCGGCGCCGCGCACCACACGGTCGGTGGCCGGGGCGGCGACCGGGGCCCCGATCCCCCCGGCGGCGCACGAGTTCCAGGCGCCGTCGAGGGCGTCGGAGATCGCCCGGTAGCCCGTGCAACGGCACAGGTTGCCCTTCATGGCGGCGGTCCTCGGGGCCGGCCCGCCGTCCCGGGCGCACGGCGCGTGCTCCAGCCCGGTGACCGTGGTGACCATCCCTGCCGTGCAGAACCCGCACTGGAACCCGGCGGCGCGGGCGAACGCGGCCGGCACCTCGTCGGGGACCCCGGCGGCGGTGCGGACGTCGGCGCCCTCGGCGCGGTGCGCGGGCAGCACGCAGGAATGGGTGGGCACGCCGTCGACCAGCACGGAACACGCGCCGCAGTCGCCGGTGTCGCAGCCCTTCTTCACCGCGTGCACCCCCGACTCGCGCAGCAGCGTCCGCAGGCACTGTCCGGGGCGCGGGTCGGTCTCCAGCGCGCGTCCGTCGACGGTGATCAGCATGGTGCCTCCCGGTAGATGGGGTGGGTGAGTTCGGCGACGACGGCGAGGGCCGCGATTCCCGCCACGTGACGCCGCCAGCCCGGATCGCCCTGGGGGTCGTCGTGCCAGCGGGGCAGGTCGCGCACGGCGGCCTCGGCCTCGTCGGGCGTGGGGGGCCGGTCCCAGGTGAGCACCTCCGGGGCGGGCACGGCGGCGGTCACGACGAGCGTGCAACGGCCGCCGGGGTCCAGTCGCCCGGTGACCAGCGAGCCGGAGCGGCCGCTGGGCACCAGCGAGTGCCGCCGGACCGCGTAGCGCGCCCGGCTCGCCGCCGCGGGGATGACGAGCGCGCGCAGGATCTCGCCCGGGGCCAGGCAGGTGCGACCCGGACCCACCACCACCTCGGCGGCGGGGACGGTGCGGGTGCCGCCGTCGGGGGTCCAGATCTCGGTGGTCGCGTCGAGCGTGCAGGCCGCGGCCGTCCCGGCGCCGGCCGGCAGGGCTGCGCAGAGGTTGCCTCCCCAGGTGCCGCGGCCCCAGATCTTCCACGAGGCGAGCAGGCAGGAGAACGCGTCGTGGAGGAACGGGCGCAGGGGCGCGGTGAGCGGGTGGTCGAGCACGGTCCGCAGCGTGGCGGTAGCGGCGACCCGCAGTCCGCCGTCGGGCAGCGGTTCGACGTCGGGCCAGCGCAGGTCGAGCAGGTCCACGAGCGCGGTGAGCGGGGTGGTCTCCCCCGGCGGGGCCGCGGCGCCGGCCGGGTGCAGGTGCGCCTCCCCGTGCAGGGCGGTTCCGCCGGCCAGGGCCGTGGCGCCGGCGAGCAGGGCCGCGTGCGCCTCGCCCCGGCTGCGCGGTCGGTGGAGTGCGGTGACGCTGACCAGGTCCACCGCCCTCACCCCGCCCGGGCCAGCAGCCGCCGGCGGGCGGCCACCACGTCGCGGGCCACGGCGTCGGTGTCGACGGTGAGCACGCGCCCGTTTGCCACCACCCGGCGGCCCTGCACCCACACCCCGGCCATCGGCGGGCGGGACCCCAGGACGAGCGCGGCCACCGGGTCGTCGATCCCCGCGTGGGCCGGGGTGTCCAGGCGCCACAACGCGACATCGGCCTGGTATCCGACGGCCAGCCGCCCGATCTCACCCTCCCGCCCGAGCGCGCGGGCACCGTCCACGGTGGCCATCCGCAGCGCCGTCCGCACGTCCATCGCCCGGGGCCCGCGGGTGGCGCGGGCGAGCAGGAGCGCGGTGTGCATCTCTTCCCACAGCACGCCCGACTCGTTGCTC
This sequence comes from Dietzia sp. 111N12-1, assembly GCF_001658045.1. Taxonomy (NCBI): domain Bacteria; kingdom Bacillati; phylum Actinomycetota; class Actinomycetes; order Mycobacteriales; family Dietziaceae; genus Dietzia; species Dietzia sp. 111N12-1. The sequence goes on from NZ_LSSV01000022.1 coordinate 44,074, forward strand.
GCCGAGCCGTCCACGCCCAGCCCCACCGGGATCCCCGCGGCGAGCATGTCCGGGACGCGGGCGATGCCGGCGCCCAGGCGGCCGTTGGAGACGGGGCAGTGCGCGGCCGCCATCCCGCCGGCGGCCATCGCGGCGATCGCCGGGTCGTCGAGGTGCACGGTGTGGGCGAACCATACGTCCGGGCCCACCCAGCCCACCGACTCCATGTACTCCATCGGCGTGCTGCCGAAGCGTTCGCGGCAGAATTCCTCTTCGTCGTCGGTCTCGGCCAGATGGGTGTGCAGGCGCACGCCCCGCTCGCGGGCGAGCTCGGCGCTGGTGCGCAGCAGGTCGCCGGTCACGGAGAACGGTGAGCACGGCGCCACGGCGATGCGGCACATCGAGTCGGGGCCCGCGTCGTGGAAGCGGTCGATCACGTCGGCGGTGCCGGCGAGGATCGCGTCGATACCCTCGACCACGGAGTCCGGCGGCAGCCCGCCCGAGCTGCGGCCCAGATCCATCGACCCGCGGCTGGGGTGGAAGCGCAGCCCCACCGTCGCGGCCGCGTCGATCTCAGCGGCGAACACGTCCCCGGCGTCGGCGGGCACCACGTAGTGGTGGTCCGTGGTGGTGGTGCAGCCGCCCAGGGCCAGGTGCGCGAGCCCACCGAGGGCGGCGGTGCGGACGTCGTCGGCGTCGATGCCCGCCCACACCGGGTACGAGGCGGTGAGCCACTCGAAGAGCGTCGCGTCGGCCGCGAGCCCCCGGGTGAGCCACTGGTACAGGTGGTGATGGGTGTTGATCAGGCCCGGGGTGGCCAGACAACCCGTGCCGTCGACACGTTCCGCGCCGTCCGGAACGAGCGCCGGATCGCACGGCCCCTCCCCCACCGCGGTGATCCGGCCGCCTTCGAGCAGCACGTGGCCGGCGGTGTACTCGGCGCCGACGCAGTCCCCGTCCCCACCCCCGGCCCCGGCCCCGGCCCCGCCCATGGTCGCGACCGCGCAGTTCTCGATGAGCACCGCCGCGGCTCCGGAGGTCATGCCCGCACCAGGCCCGGCGTGAACGCCGGGGTGAACCCCCGCGCCCGGGCCGAGCGGATCATGCGCTCGGTGAGCTGGGCGTCGGCCTCGTCGGCGAGCGGGTGCAGGCTGCGCGCACCCTCCGCGACAAGGCGTCCGCCCACGTAGACGCGGGTGAGGTTGCGCAGCGAGCACGCCAGGACGTACGTGGCGACGGGGTCCCAGATCGGTCCGGTCGCAGGCCTGGTGGGGTCGACGACGACGAGGTCCGCGTGCTTTCCCACCTCCACGCTGCCCACCCGGTCGGACAGGCCGAGGGCTTCCGCGGCCCCCAGGGTGTGCATGTGCAGGACCTCGCGGGCGGCCAGCACCGCGGCGTCGGAGTGGACGGCGCGCTGGGTGTACAGGCCGATCCGCATGTTCTGGAACGGGTCGGACACGTCGGTGCAGGACTGGTCGTCCAGGCCCATCCCCACGCGGATGCCCGCGTCCCGGTACCGGGTGATGTCGGCGATGCCCGAGCCCAGCCGGCCGTTGGAGGTGGCCTGCCAGATCACGGCGGAGTCGGTCTCCGCGACCCGGCGGACCATGTGGTCGGTGGGGTGGACGAAGTGGCCGAACGCGAAGTCGGGGCCCAGGACCCCGGCGCGGTCGTACCAGTCGAACTTGGCCCGCTGTACCTCGAGGTGCTCGGCGGTCTCGACGAAGTGCGCCTGGTTGCCCACGCCGTGGGTGGCCATGGCGTGGCGTTCACGCTCGGCGGTGACCGGCGACGACGACCACTGCACCGACCCGAACACCGACCCGCCCAGGTCCAGCTCGCGGGGAACGGTGCGCAGTCGGTGCTCGGTGACGTGGGCGAACGCGTCGAAGCACTCGGCCTCGGGCAGCTGCTCGTCGTCGAGGCGGGTGGAGGTGACGCAGCGGAGCCCGGAGTCGGCCTGGGCGTCGATCTGCCGGGTGACGAAGTCGATGTCGTGGACCCGCTCGGCGACCAGGGTCGAGGAGGCGTGGTCGAACACCGCCACGACCCGGCTCTGGGTGAAGTTGTAGGCGCTGGTCACACCGTTGCGCAGGAAGTCCAGGCAGCCGGCGAGGGTGAACCAGTACAGGTCCTCGGCCTCCGCCCCGACCATCATCTCGCCCAGCGTCGACACCCAGCCGTAGAGCGTGTCGTCGGGGGCGGTGCCGCGCATCCCGGCGGTGAACAGGTGGCTGTGCGCGGAGACGAACCCGGGGGCGAGGATGGCGCCGCCGAGGTCGTGGACTTCGCCCGGCAGGCCGAGCGGCGGGTCGCCGGGGCCGAGTCCGGCGATGATGCCGGCCTCGTCCACGTGGACCCAGCCGTGGAACCAGGCGGGCGCGGCCGGGTCCGCGGACACGGGCAGGACCAACGCGTCGGTGAAGGTGATCATGGGTTCTCTCGTTCTCTAGTGTGTCAGCCCGGAAGTTCCTCGGCCCGCCACCGCTGCCCGTCCGTCACGAAGCGGCGCCGATGGGAGGGCTCGTCGCGTCCGGTGGCCCAGAAGGTCACGGACCCGGGCCGCAGTCGCATGCCCAGCCACGTCTCGGGCGGCTGCGCCGGCGACGTGCCGAACCGCTCCACCGCCGCGGCCCACACTCGGCGTCTGCCCGGCGGGGCGAGTTCCGCCGTCGCTTGGTCGTTGGTCCAGGCCAGGAGCTTGAGGTACTCGCTGCGGGAGTGATAGCTCGCCAGGTGCTCGTCCCGATCGGTCGGCTCGGCCACCCCGGTGACCGTGAGTTGCCGCGTCCGGTCGGCGGACACCACGACCAGCGTCGCGCGCGGGTCGGTGGCCAGGTCCAGGGCCTTCTGGGACCGCGAATCAGTGTGGAACGTGGGCCCGTCGGTGGTGGCCCCGGAGACCAGCAGGTGCCGACAGTGCGGGGTCCCGTCCGGGCCGACCGTGGCCAGGACCCCCAGCGGCGGGTCCGCCGGGTCGATCGACAACCACGCGACCATCGCCTGCAGCGGGTCATCGGCGGGGCCGGGCATGGTGACCACGGGCATCTCGACGGCGGTCACAGTGCACCTCCCGTCACGGTGGCCGCGGCGGTGACGGTGGCCGCGGCGGACACCCCGCGCGCCGGGTCGAACTCGGCGATCTCGGCCAGCGCCCCGGCCACGGCGTCCACGTGATCGGCCACCAACCGCCGCCCGGTCTCGGGGTCGGCCCCGGTGGGGTCTCCGATCACCCCGGTGTCGGACAGGTCGTCGGCCAGCCAGCCGAACCTCACGGGGCCGGTGAACCCGATGTGCTGACACTCCGCGATCCCGGCCGGGACCCTCGCCTCGGCCGCCGACATGTCGACGAGCTCGGGGTGCAGGTGCAGCATCATTGACGTCTCCGCCCACCCGGCGTGGATTCCCATGCCCAGCTCGGTGGGACCCGGGACCGCACGCCCGGCGTAGAGGAAAGTGCGCAGCCCGAAGCGGCGGCGCAGTTCGCGCAGCGCCACCTCGAGCAGCGCCGAGTTGCCGCCGTGGCAGTTGACGAACAGCACCCGGGTGAACCCGCTGGCCCGCAGTGCCGAGCCGAGCTCGACCACCTCGCGCATCAGCGTCTCCCCGGAGATCCACAGCGCCCCGGTGAGGTTGGCGTGTTCGTCGCTCTTCGTATATCCCAGCGCCGGCATGAGCCAGGCGTCGACGCCCGCCTCCGCCGCGGCGGCCACCGCGTGGGCGGCCACGTGCTCGGCCACCAGGAGGTCGGTGGCCAGCGGCAGATGCGGACCGTGGGGTTCGATCGCCCCGGCCGGGATGACGGCGACGGGGTCACCGGATCCGACCCGGCCCGCCTCGACGGTCGTGAGTTCGGCGTAGCGCCGCTGCGGCCCGATCACGCCTCCCACCGCCCGGGGTTGAGCAGGCCGAACGGGTCGGTGCGGCCCGCCAGCGCGCGGACGGCCTCGGTGCCGTGGTCCACGCGGTACTGGTGCGGCGAGTGCACGCGCACCCCCAGCTCCTCCAGCTCAGGCACACCCGCGTACGCGGCCTCCGGCGAGATGTAATGACCGTTGAGCATCCCGAACATGCGCCCGTGTCCCGCCTCCAGGTGCAGGGTCCCGCCCGGGTAGACGGCCTCCACCTCGTCGAGGCGTTCCACCAGGGCGTCACCCTGGCACTCCATGTGGAACCAGGTGTCCGGCTCGGCCTTCTGCAGCCAGTGGGTGGGGTGGTTGTAGGACAGGGTCGAGACCTTGATCGTCTCGTTGACGCCCGTGCGGACCGCCTCGACCACTCCCCCTGCGGCGTCGATGATCGCCCGGACCTCGTCCACCGCGGCGGCGTCGACGATCGCCCGCAGGCTCGCCCGGCCGGCGGGGATGGCCTCGTCGGCGGGCAGGCACGAGGAGACGTGGGCGCCGTCCGCCGAGCACAGGCGCGGCGCGGGCTCGACGAGGTGGACCCGCCGTACCGCGGCGAACGCGTCGTGGTGGTCGTCGAAACTGGCGTACACGCACCGCCAGTCCTGCAGCGGTTCGATCCGCACCGTGGCGCGCACGATGATCCCGGCGACCCCGTAGGTGTGGACGAACGGCTGGGCGTCGGCACCCTCCAGGTGCACGATCTCGGCGTCCTCGTGGGCGAAGACCACGTCGAGCGCCTCGACGAACCCCTGGTGGTTGCGGCCGTGCACGATCGTGCCGGTGCCCGCCGACCCGCCGGCGAGGAACCCGCCGAGGGTCGACTGCACGGTGGACGGGTACATCCACAGCTGACTGCCGTGGTGGGAGGCCAGCCGCTTCTCGAGGGTCAGCATGCGGACCCCGGCCTCGGCGGTGACCACGCCCGCCTCCGTGTCCACGTGGTCGACGCCTCGCAGCGCGGTCAGGTCCAGGACCAGCCCGCCGTGCAGCGGGACCACCTGGCCGTAGTTACCGGTGCCCTTGCCCCGGGAGGTGATGGGCACCCGTCGGCGGACGGCCGCGCGGACCACGGCGGGCACCTGCTCCACGTCCGTCGGCCGGCACACCACCTCGGGCCGGCCGATCGGCCACTGCGCCCGCAGGATCGGGCTGAGGTAGGACCCGTCCACCGATGCCTTGTCCAGGGAGCGGTCGTCGGTGTGCACGGCATCGGGACCGAGCAGGTCGAGCAGGTCGTCGACCAGGCCGGCGACGTCTGCGGTTGATCCGGGCGATCCGGTGGGCGGGGTGGGTGTGGCGGGCGCGGTGGAGGTCGCGGTCACGAGGGGCTCCGATCGGGTGCGGGACGGGGGCGGCGGGAACTGAACGGGTGAACCGGGCAGCGGAGCCGGATCAGTTCAACCCGATGGCCGGGTCGATGAACTGGTTGGTGGCGACGGTCTCGGGCGAGACGTCTTCGGCGATCGCGACGTCGGCGGCCTCGTAGACGCCCTTGACCTTGGCCACCATGTCGGCGAGGCGCTCGTCGTCGAAGTCACCGATCGTGGCGTTGGGTCCGTTGCCCACCAGTTCGCGCTCGAGCATGGCCTCGACGGCGAAGTCGGCCAGCTCAGCGCTGTAGACCCAGCCGGTGTTGAACTGCTCGACGGCGTCCACGATCACGGCGTTGGTGCGGGCCGGGTCCTCGAAGTACTCGACCTCGGCCTGCTGCAGTACGGGCACCAGCTTCTCCAGGCACGCCGCACTGTCCTCGAGCTCGGCGCTGCGCACGGCCATCATCGACTTGTAGATCGGGTAGCCCAGGTCGTGGAGCAGCTGGTACTTCACCGGCTTGCCCCATTCGGCGACCTCGTTCTCGTAGATGAACGGCTCGGCGCTGGCGAAGCCCTGCTGGGCGACCGCACCGCCGGAGGCGACGAAGTTCGAGGGCGAACCGTCGTAGCTGCCGTCGACCTGGGCGGGGTCGAGGATGCCCTCGCCGAGGAGGTAGTCCATGTAGGCGTTGCCCTCAAAGTACAGGACCCGCGTGTTCTCGTCCTTGAGGTCGCTGACGGTCTCGACGTCGGGGTAGGTCTCGGGGTCCCACATGATCATCTGCGGGTTGATGTCCAGCGGTGCGAAGACGCCGATGGTGGGGTTGTTCAGCGAGTTCTGGACCGCCTGGTCGGCGTCCACGTAGCCGAGCATGATGTCGGTGTCCTGGTACATCTGCGCGGTGACCTGCTGGAACCCGATCGCGGGGCCGCCGGCCCGGATCTCGACGTCCACACCGGTGTACTCACCGGAGGCGAACAGCGGCCCGGAGACCGACTTGGCGCCGGCGTCGATGGTCGGCTCCGGTCCGAGGAGTTCGTAGACGTGACCGTGTTCGGCCTCGGGGTTCCAGTCCGTCTGGACCACGACCTTCTCGGGGCACACCTCGCTGAGGTCGACCGCGCCGATCTCGCCGGTGTACCCGGAGGAGGCCTCCGCGGACTCGGAGCCGCCGCAGGCGGTGAGCGTGACGGCGCCGAGCGTGCAGAGCGCGGCCACGGAGACGGCGGTACGGGGGGCGGTGGTGCGTCGCATGGGAACTCCTGGGTGTGGGTGACGGAACGACGAGATGGAAGCGAGTGCGGTATTGATGTGATCAATAAAGAAGAGTGAACCGCTGCCGTGTTTCAGTGGTGTTGCGGGTTCGGTCGGGAGTCGTTACGGCTGGTCGCCGGGGGTTACGACTAGCGGTCGGCGTCCGGGTTGTACCAGCGCCCCACGACCCGACGGGACAGCAAGCCGAAGAACAGGAACACGGCCACGCCGAGCAGGGAGGCCAGGATGATCGAGGCGAACAGTTCCGGCGACTGCAGGCGAGCGCGGAAGGTGTCGATGAGGATGCCGATGCCCGGGTCGCCCTGCTTGAAGAAGAAGTCGCCGACGATCGCACCGACCACCGACAGTCCGGCGGCCACGCGCAGGCCCTCGAACAGGGCGGGCAGCGCCGCCGGGGCCTCGAGTTTGCGCAGCACCGTCAGGCGCCCGGCGTGATGGAGCGTGAACAGCCGGCGCAGGCCCGGGTCCACGGATTTGAGGCCGAACAGCGTGTTGGACACGATCGGGAACAGTGCGATCAGCACGCACACGAACACGCGGGCGGTGAACCCGAAGCCGAACCAGAAGCCGATCAGCGGCACCAGCGCGAGGATCGGGATGCACTGCAGCACCACCGCGTAGGGGAACAGCGAGCGCTCGGCCCACTTCTCCTGGCTCATGATGATCGCCCACACGACGCCGATCACGAACGCGATCGCCAACCCCGTCAGCGCGACGGTCGCGGTCCGGCCGAGCGCCTCGAGCATGCCCGAGACGCTGGGCCCGAACAGCCCGTCGGTGACCACCACGTGCGGCGCCGGAAGCAGGAACCGCCGCGACGGCTCGAGCACCCCGTAGCTCACGAAGTACCACAGGCCCAGCACTGCGGCCAGGACTGCCAACGGGCCGCCGTAGCGGACCACGGGACCGTCCGCGGACAGTCGGAACCGACTGCGGGTCGGCGCGCTCGGCGGAGCGGCAGCGCCGGACCCGGCGGGATCGCCGGCGGGGGCCGACCCGGCCGGTTCGGCCACGGGGCCCGGGCCCACGTCCGCGGTGGTGACCTTGTCGTCGTCGTCGCTCTTCACGGTCGAGCGGGCGGTGGTTCCGTTCATCAGTGTGCCTCCTCGAGTGCCTGGGAAACCTCGCCGACGAGGTTCATGTAGTCCGCCGTGTAGCGGATGTCGGGGTCGCGCTCCGGGCCGAACGGCACGTCCACCGAGTGGACGATGCGCCCCGGCCGACCGGACATCACCACCACGCGGGTGGACAGGTACACCGCCTCCGCGACCGAGTGGGTGACGAACAGTCCGGCGAACCGCTTGGCCGCGAACAGCCCCAGCAACTCGTCGCCGAGTCGTTGCCGGGTGATCTCGTCGAGCGCGCCGAACGGCTCGTCGAACAGGAACAACTCCGGGTCCAGGGTCAGCGAGCGGGCCAGCGAGACGCGCATCTTCATACCCCCGGAGAGCTCCTGGGGCAGGGACTTCTCGAACCCGGCCAGGCCCACCAGCTCGATCGCGGCGGCCGCACGGTCACGACGTTCGGTGCGGCCGACCCCGTCGAGCTCGGCTAGCATCTCCACGTTCTGCGCGACCGTCCGCCACGGCAGCAGGGTGGCGTCCTGGAAGACGTAGCCGATGCGGTCGGTGCCGGTCTGCATGTAACCGTCGGTGTGGGTGGCGAGCCCGGACGCGAGGCTGAGCAGCGTGGACTTACCGCAGCCGGACGGCCCCACCACGCTGACGAACTCGCCCGCGCGGATCCGCAGGTCCACGCCGTCGAGCGCGCGCGTACCGTTGGGGTAGGTCACGCCGACGCCCGAGAATCCCAGGATCTCTGCGCCGGGTCGGGCGGTCTCCGCCGCCCGGGTGTCGGTGGGTGTGGTCATCGGGACTCCTCGAAGGTTGGGGTGGGTTGGTGGGCATCGCACGGAGCGGCGCGGGCCAGCGGGTCGTCGGGCGGCGTGTCGGAGGGCGGCGTGCCCCCGGGGTCGACGACGACGAGGACCTCCCTCGCCGCCACCACGCAGCCCGCCCGCAGCACGATCCGGTCGGGTGGCGCGTCGGCGATCACGTCGTCGAGCCCGCCCGCTCGGACCAGCAGCAGATCGGCCCGGAGGCCGGGCGAGGGGCCGGCGGGCGGCAGACCCATGACCTCGCGGGCACCGCCCGTGACGAGCTGCCACGCGGTGTCCATGTCGAGGTGGGCGGCCACGATCAGCAGCATCGCCGTCTCGGTGGCGTCGGAGCGGCCGACCGGGTTGAACGGGTCGCGCACGTTGTCGGCGCCGGCGGCGACTGTCACGTCGGTCTCGAGCAGGGCCCGCACCGGGGGCAGGCCGCGCGGGACCGAGGTGCAGCCGGCTCGGCCCTGCAGGTACAGGTTGGTGATCGGCAGGGTCACCACCCCGACGTCCGCCCTGCTCAGCGCGCCGGCGGCGCGGGATTGGCCCGCCCCGTCGAGCGAGCCGATGCGGCAGCAGTGCCCGGCAGTGCGGATCTGCCCCGCCGGCCAGGTCGCGACGCGGTCGGTGAACACCTCGAGCATGGCGTGGTCGCCGTCGAGGAACTCGTCCACGTGCAGGTCTATGCCGGTGCCCAGCTCTTCGGCGAGGTCCACCAGTCGGTTTGTCTCGGCGACCGGGTCGGTCGAGATGTGTGGGGCCCCGCCGATGAGGTCGGCACCGGCCGCGATCGCGGCGCGGGCCCGGTCCGACGGGTCGACCTCGTTGACCATCACCGAGATCTGCAGGTCCATCACGCCGGCGAGCTCGTCGCGGACGCGGACGAGAGCGCGGACGCCGCGCAGCGGGTCGTGGTCGTCGTGCAGGTCCACGTGGCTGCGCACCGCGGTCGTCCCGTTGGCCACGAGCTTGCGCGCTGCGGCGAGGGCGCGGGCGTGGATCTCGTCCTCGTCGACCGTCGCGGCGTAGGCCCGCCACGCGTCGATCGCCGCCCCCAGGTCGCAGCCCGGCGGCCGCGTGGCGCCCCAGCTCAGGGCCTTGTCGAGGTGGGCGTGCGGCTCCGCGGGCGCGGTGAGCACCATGTAGCCGCGGGCGTCGATCACCGATTCGCCCCCGGTAGGACCACCGCGCGTCGGGGTGGTCCCCGCATCCGTCACGGCCACGACCACCCCGTCGACGATGTCCACGTCGACCACCCGGCCGCCCTGCAGCCGGGCCCCCGCGATCCGGTCCACGTGCCGCGGCGCGACTCGCTCGGCCCCGGCTCCGCGCTGTGCATCGCGCTGTGCCGCTCGTCGTGGTTCCATCGTTCCCCTCCTCTGCCGACTCGTGCGTTCCCCGCCGACCCTCCGACTCGGCCCCTCTCGGCAGCCCGGGCTTTCTGATCGGGTGCGGCACTTGTGCATCCGACCCCGGAGCGGGATAGTGACCCCGGGTATTGATCGGATCAATAATGATGAGTGTGGTGGCCCCGTGTTTCGGCGGCATTACCCCGCTGTTCCGGCGCGGTTCCGGTGTCCGCCGATTCCGCGCCAACGCGACTACCTGCACGAATACCGACCCCGGCAGACCGCGTCCCACCAGATCCCGCCCCGCCAGACCCCAACCCGCCCCAACCCGCCCCGACCCGCCCCGACCGCAAGGGAGGCCCCATGACCACCGCACGAGGCGACTCGCTGGACCGTCTCGGCGCGCGCATCCGGCACCACCGCCGCCAACTCGGACTGACGCTCGTCGAGGTGGCCGACCAGGCCGGGATCTCGCAGCCCTTCCTCAGTCAGATCGAGCGCGGTAAGGCGGCGCCCAGCATGTCCACGCTCGAGGGTCTCGCCCACGCCCTCGGCACCACCCAGGCCCACCTCCTCGACGCGGTCACCGCCGGCGGGGCCTCCGACACCGGCGGACCCGGAGACTCCGGCCGGGACCCGGCCCATTCCGACCGGGTCGACGTCCAGCGCTCCACCGAGGGCGCCACCCTGACCCGTGCGGAGGGCACGGTCGGCGGTCACACCCGACTCCTGCCCGGAGGCCCGGGGGGCACGCAGTTCCTCGAGTTCGTGGAGACCAACCACGTCCCGGGCCGGTTCTTCGAACACCCCGGCCAGGAATGGCTCTACATCACCCGGGGCACCGTCCTGCTCGAGGTCGGCGATTCGCTCACCCGACTCGAGGCGGGCGACGTCGCGAGGTACAACGGCACCCTCCCCCACCGGTGGTACGTCCCCGACGGCGGCGAGGCGTGCCTCATCGTCGCCCGACCGGGTTGACCGCGACCGGGCCGCCCGACCTGCGCCTGACCAGCACGACCACCACGACCACCCGCCTCAGCTGCCCTGGGACATCCCCGCCCCGGCGCCCTCCCTCGCGCGCCGACCTGGGGCGCCCTGCGGGGGCCGAGCAGGGCACCCCAGGTCAGAGCACCCAAGACCGTGCGCCGCCCACGGCGCCACACCCTTCACCGAACCAAAACCCGGACCCGGACCCACCACTCCCCCGAGACCGCCCGCACCACGCATGCCCTCTACCTGCGGTGCCCTGCGGAGGGTGCGCAGGGCACCGCAGGTCAGCGGGCGCCGCGGTGATTAGCGACGACGACGAGGCCGGGCATCTCCTCCGTAATGAGATGACACTCGCTCGCGTGTTCGATCCAGTCTCCCTGCCCGCAATGTCAGACCTAGAACATATGGTCGAACCATGACGAGCACCTCCAAGTCCGACGCCCATGATTCCGCCTCCCATGCTGCGATCGTCCCCGATGCCCCCGACCCGTTCGTGCCGCCTAAGGGGTTCACCACAGCGACGGGTCCCGCCGTCGACGTGATCGTCCCGGAGGCCTACGCCCGGTGGGATCCACATCAACAGCGCGGATATCTCGCCCAACGCCTGATCAACGCGGCCGAAGGACGCACCGTCGCCTTCGCCTACGATTGCGTCCGGGTCGCGGGACAGCGCGACCGCCACCGGGACCCGTGGGAGACCGCCGCCTCGATCGTCAGCGCCTCGATGGCGTTGTCCCGGCACGGCGCCTCGCGTCTGGTCACCACCGCGGTCGAGTTGACCGAGCGGCTCCCCCGTACCGCGGCCCTGCTCGCGACCGGATGGATCGGCATCCTCGCCGCCCACACGATCGCCGAGGAGACCGCGATGGTCTCCGATGAGCTCATGCCCGAACTCGACAGGCGGATCAGTGAGGCACTGGCTCCCACCAGGCGCCGCACACACCCGCCGAGACTCGGCCCGCTACGAAAGATGCTCACCAAGACCGTCTCGGCGTGCGACCCGGTCGGGGCCGACGCCAGGGCGAGGGAGGCGCGGCGGGACCAGGACGTCGAGATGGTGCCGCTGGCCGACGACAGGGCCCTCATCACAGCGCACCTCACCGCAGAGACCGCCGTGGAGATCGCCGACCGTATCGAGGCCCTCGCGCACACCGCCTCCGAGGACGACCCGCGTTCTCTCGGTGAGTTGCGTGCCGCGGGCCTACTGGCGCTGAGTCGCGGGTGGGCCTGCCTGCCCGACGTCGACGGCGAACACCCCGGTGACCCGGACGGACAGGCGACCGCTCGGCGGGTGACCATCTACGCCTACGACGACGGCAGTCCGGACAACCGTGGCCTCACGCTGGCCGGCTACGGGCCGATCACCGGTCACACCGCCGACCAGCTGGAGCGCAGCGCTCGTCGCCGGATCGACTCACTGGCAGATCTCGCGGACCCCGACTGCTACGCGGCCCGGCGGTACACGCCCTCCGAGGCGTTGGCACGCTTCTGCAAGGGCCGCGACGGCACCTGTGTCTTCCCCGGGTGCCACACGCCGGCCGAGAAGACCGACCTCGACCACATCATCCCGTTCGACCATGACAACCCGGAGTGCGGCGGGCACACCACGTCCGATGATCTCGGCTCCCTCTGCCGCTTCCACCACCGACTCAAGACCGAGGGAATCTGGGCTTACTACCGGGACATCGACGGAACCTACGTCTGGCTCCACGGCCCCAATCACCCGGAGGCGGATCCGGGAACGCGCATCACGACGGCCCCCGGTGGACCGCTGGCCGCGCTCGCCCCGCCGCGGCATCCGGAGTCCAGCCGACGGCAGCAGAACGCGGCCGAAGCCGGCAGGACCGGCAGCGGCTCACCGGCGTCGAGGAGGCGCCCCCACCTGCGTCACCGCCGCGCGGCGGAGCGCAGCAGACTGCGGGCCCAGGCGCACCATCGTCAACAGGAACCCCGGTCAGGGCGCCCGCCGCGCTCGGCTCCCCCGCAGGATGACCGGCCCCAGCAGGACCAGCCGCGGTCCTCGGCGTTCGATGATGAGTCGCCGTTCTGATGGCGGGGCCGTCAGTAGCGGGGTCTCGTCGGGTACCAGCCGTCGTCGGGGCGGTGCGGGCCGATCGACCGGACCTCGCGGAACTCGAAGCCCGCGAAGTCGTCCGCGAGGCGGTCCCAGTTCTCGCGAGTGATCGCGGTGGTGACCGCCCCCGCGATGCGACCGACACCTCCGTAGATGCCGGACAGCTGGTTTCCGGTGACGCCCATGGACGTGCGCGCGCCGGTCGAGAAGTGGTGCAGCCTGGTCACCCAGGGCGCGGAGCCCGGTCGGCGTTCGGTGAACTCGAAACCCGGTCCGAGGTAGGGGTTGCGTCCTGCCGGGTGGCCGGCGGCGAAGTCGTGCACGTCGGCCCACAGGGCGATGTCGTCGACGAACTCCGCGAGCTCCGGGCGCAGTCGCAGGTCGACCTCGTACCCGGTCGCGGCGATCACCACATCGGCGTGGAACCGGCCGGCGGGGGTGACGATGGCGAGCTCGGTCCCGCCCGCGCCGTCGTCGACCACCGCGACCGAGTCCCAGGCACAGCCTGTGCGCAGCGCGAAGTCGGGATGGGCGAAGCACCGCCACACCGTGTGCTGGGTCGGCGGCTGCGGCAAGCCCCCGCTGAGGAGGGTGAAGTCCCACTTCGCGCGATCGTCGAGGTCGTAGAAGCGTTCCTGCATGCCGGGGAACTCCATCCACCGCAGCGGGTTGGAGTCCGGGACGGTGTCCCGCCGCATGAACACCTCCGCTCGCGCGGCGCCGTGGTCGAGCGCGGTGGCGGCGTTGTCGAACCCGGAGGCTCCGCCGCCCAGGACGGCGACCCGCCGGCCGCGCAGGGCCTCGAAGTCGATCGGGTCCTCGGTGTGGAACCAGCGCTCGCGCGGCAGCGCACGGACCATCTCCGGCACTCGCTGTCCGCCGCCGCCGCTGAGGCCGAGGGCGAACACGATCCGCCGGGCGGTCACGGTCTGGGTGGTGGCCCCGTCGGCGGCGGCCACCTCCACGACGAACGGGCCATCCGCCGTGGCGGGTCGGTGCACGGCGGTCACCCGCGTCTCGTGGCGGACCTCGATCCCCGCTGCCTCGCGATACCAGCGCAGGTAGTCGTTCCAGTCCAGGCGCGGAACGAGGTCGATCTCCTGCCACGCCTGCTCGCCGTAGACCGCCTCGAACCAGCGGCGAACGTGCAGCGACGGGACGTCGAACTCGATGCCGCGCATGTGTTTGGGGCTGCGCAGGGTGTGCATGCGTGCGTAGCGGTCCCAGCAGCCCACCCGGTCGGCGGGCCCGTCATCCACCACCAGGACCCGGTCGATCCGTTGACGTCCGAGGGCGAAGGCGGCGCCGAGTCCGGCCTGACCGCCTCCGATGACGAGCACATCGAGTTGCGCGCATCCGGGTTCGCGCGGGATCCAGTCGCGAGCATGGCTCGTGGTGGCGATGTCCTCGCGGACGCGCGCGGTCAGCGCGGCCAGCCTGGCGTCGGCGTCTGCGAGACGACGGGGGCTGCGGCCCGCGGTGGCGGGGCTGGTGTCGCCCGGAGTGGGCAGCGTGGGCGCGTCGGGCATCACGGAGGTCATGGACGTCTCCTGCGGCATCGGGACCCGGGTCCTGTGCCCGGGCGGACACCGCGCCGCTGCCTGACTGATGACTCGGCCGCCGGGGCGTCGGTCGCCCGGCGGCCGGGTCGGCTGGGCCGACCGCACCGCCGCGGTGTCGCCTCCGAGTCTGACACCAGCGCTTTTCCGCCGTGTTACGCCGACGTGAGGGCGGTGTGGCGCGCCGGCCGATCCGCGTCGCCGGCGGCGACGTCCCGCGTGAAGCTCGCCAGCGCCGCGCACAGTGGGCCCGGTGCGGACAGCTGCGGGACGTGGCCCGTGTGGAGCGTGACCACCCGGGCACCGGGGGTGAGCTGCTGCATGCGTCGCTGCGCGATGATCGGCACGGTGCGATCCCCGGTGGCTTCGACGTACAACCGCGGCAGGGCGCCGAAGCGCGCAGGGGTCCAGGCGGCGGAGATCAGCCGGGCGCTCTCCCGCTGCGGACGCAACCGTCGCGCGGCAGCGATCGCCTCCCCCTCCAGGGCGTCGTGGAAGAACACCGCCGCCGCGGCCTCGGGCGGGACCGAGGTCATGCGGCCGTCGGCGCTCGACTCGAGCCACCGGGAGATCCCCACATCCGGAGGCAGGCCGATCCCCGCACAGAGCTGGGCGAAGTCCACCCCCGAGGGCAACATCATCCCGGCGACGAAGGCGACCCCGGCGACCCGGTCCGGAATCAGTTCGGCGACCCGGGTCACCACGACCCCGCCGCCGGAGTGCCCCACGAGAACGGCAGGTCGTTCGAGAAGCCGCACGAGTGCCGAGACATGGTCGGCCAGGGTGTCGAGGTCGACCACCTCGTCGTCGTCGCCGCCAACGCCCGGTAGGTCGACCACATGGGGGCGGAGGCCGGCCGCACGGAGCGGACCGGTGACGGTGTCCCACACCCAGCCGCCGGCCCACGCGCCGTGGACCAACACCACGTCCGTCACGGTGTCGACCTCCATTACCGGGCCGACGCCGCCAGGACCCGGGCCGCCTCGCGAACCGCCGCGGTATTGGCCTTGCCGTGCCGGGACCCGGCGAGCTTGGCTGCGATGTGTTCGCGGACGGTGACGGGCTCGTAGGCGTCGCCGTCGGTGCCCACGAACTCGGGCAGGGTGGCCACCACGGCGTCGACGTTGCCGTCGTGAAAGAACGCGGCCGAGCGGCGGCGGACGATGCGGCCGTCGACGATCGGTGGCGCCACGCGGTGCAGGGTCGACATCCACCGGTCGTTGGTCAGCCGCGCGGTGAGGTCGCCGAGGTTGACCAGCAGGCCGTCCTCCACGGGCTGGACGTCGTGCCAGACGCCGTCGGTGCCGAGGACCTGGAGACCGGCAACCCGGTCGGCCCACAGGACCGTGACCAGACCGAAGTCGGTGTGCTCGCCCATTCCCTTGAGTTCGCCGTCGAGCGAGACGGGCCCCTCGTCGAGGGCGTAGTTGACCATGCGGAGAACGTCGATCGAGTGGTCGGTGAGCTGCTCGAAATACCCCGCGGGCTGGCCGAGGGCGTCGGCGAAGACGCGGGTGAGCGTGCGCGCGACACGGGAGGCCTCGGCGAAGTAGGCATCGACCCGCTCGCGGAAACCGGGCCGCCGGCCACCGGGGAGATCGGGCCACACGTTGATCCCGTAGTCGTCCTCCGACAGGTCCAGACCGACGAACGAGCGTGCCTCGACCCCCACGTTGAACGCCTCGAAGAAGTCGTTCATCCGCCCCGCGGACTCCACCCCGAGGCTCAGACTGAGCGACTCGCTCCTGGGCGGGCTGTACCCGCGGTTCGCATCGGCCACGCGGTAGGCCTTCTTGGCCTCGAGGGGCAGGGCGAAGAAGTCATCGATCGCGCCCGCCAGACCGTCGATCACCGCGGGGGCCACACCGTGGCCGACGATCTGTATGAACCCGACGGTCGAGCAGGCCTCGTCGATCTCGCGGGCGACCCGGGCGCGGTCGTCCGCGGACCCGCCGACGACGTAGGGAGACAGGTCCACCGTGGGGACGTGGAAACCGGGGTGATCAGTGGTCATGAGCTTCTCCTGTGGCGGAGTGGCCGGCCGAGGTGACGGGGGCCGGTGTGCCGGGCCGCGGCGCCCACCACGCGGGGTGGGGGCCGGTGCACGACCATGTCTACCGAGGGCGGGTTCCGTCGCCGTCACCCGCGTGTGACCACCGCATTAACGGTCAGCTCCGCGGGAGCCGGGCGGCCATCGCCTCGAGCGCGTCCGCCGTGAGCCGCCCGTGCACCCGGAGTCGCGCGATGCCGCCGTCGGGGAAGACGTCGATGCGGACGAACCGGACGGGGTCGGGGTCTGTGCCGGGAGTGTCGGGGCCGGCGGGGGCCCCGACGAGGAACCGGTGGCGGCAATCGGGCTGCAGCGGGGTGCGGGGCACCAACTCGACCCAGGTCTCGGGGCGGTCGAGGTCCTCGGCCCTGCGGATGCCGTGCAGGGACGCCGATCCGGGGGCGTTGCCGACGTAATAGGAGGTGTCGATCTCCACGTGATCGACCGTGCCCTGGCCGGCCAGGGCAATGGTGACGTGGTCGTTGCCGTCGTCGCGGCGGCGGGCGTTCTCCCAGCCCTCGCCCATGTGGCGGGAGCGGCCGGGGGCGATGATGTTGGCCGGTGACGAGTAGAACAGGTCGGAGCAGTCGACGATCCGCCCGCCGTTCTCCGCCGCCGCCAGGTCGACTGTGCCCGCCAGGAACCGGGGGTCCGGCGCGGGTTCGCCGTGCACCCGCAGCCTGGCGATGCCCCCGTCGGGGATCATCCGCAGCCGCACGTGGGTCACGGGCGTCTCGTCGGCCACCGCGTAGGCGTTGCGGGTGTCGCCCTGCGCGGGGGACGGCGGGACCAGCGGCCGCCACGATGCCGCGGCGAGCTGCTCGGCGTCCGGGTAGCCCTCGACCCACGCACCGTCGAGGGCGACCTGCGGCGGGTAGTTGCCGCGGAAGAAGGCGGTGTCCACCACGACGCCGCGGACCACGCCCGGCACCCCGAGCCGGATGATCGCCGCGTCCTCGCCCGGCGTTCGACGGCGACGGCTCTCCCAACCGTCGTAGACCTTGCCCTTGTGCCCGAACAGGGTCGGGTCGAAGACCGGCTCGCCGGGCAGGAGCAGGTTCTCCTTCTCGGCGAAGAACTCGTCGTCGGCGTGGACGACCGCGCCCGCGAGGGTGCGGGAGGCCAGGTCCGGCAGCGTGAGGAAGTCGGGCCGGGCGGGCGTGGCGGGCGGACTGGGCTCGGTCATGCGTGGGTCTCCGTTCGGGACGGGATGGGGCGGAACACCGGGTGGCCCGCGGCGGGGCGGTCCAGGTCCACGCGGTGGCCGGCGAGGTAGACCTCGCGCACGACGCCGGCCAGGGCCCGTTCGGCGTAGGCGGTCACGGGGTTCTTGTGCTCCAGCCGCTCGGGCAGGACCACGAAGGCGTCGTCGGGGGCCAGGACCACCAGGTCCGCGCGGGCGCCGGGACGGATAGCCCCCCGGTCGGGAAGGCCGACGAACGCGGCGGGCCCGGAGGCCATCCACCGCACCACGTCGGGCAGCCCCATCCCCCGGCGCCGGGCCTCGGACCACATGATCGGCAGGCCCAGTTGGACGGAGGCGATCCCGCCCCACGCCTCGCCGAAGTCGCCGGTGTCGAATCGCTTGAGCTCGGGCACGCACGGGGAGTGGTCGGAGACCACCAGATCGATGGTCCCGTCGCGCAGCCCCTCCCACAGTCCCTCGCGGTTGCCGGCCTCCCGGATCGGCGGGCAACACTTGTAGTGGGTGGCACCGGGTTGGATCTCCTCGGCGAAGAGCGACAGGTAGTGCGGGCACGTCTCCACGGTGATCGGCAACCCCTCGGCCTTGGCGGCGCGGATCAGCGGCAGTGCGTCGGCGGCGGACAGGTGCAGGATGTGCGCGCGGCACCCGGTGCGCCGGACGCCGTCGATCACCTGCGCCACCGCGCGGACCTCCGCCGACACGGGCCGCGAGTCGAGGAACCCGGCGTATGCCGGCCCGTCGGGCGGGGTCTGGGCGTCGATGGTCCCGGCGTCCTCGGCGTGGACGATCAACAGGCCGTCGAACGACGCGATCTCCGCCATCGCCGCGAGCATCTGCGCCGGGTCCAGCGGCGGGAACTCGTCGATCCCGGAGTGCAGCAGGAAGCACTTGAACCCGAACACGCCGCCGTCCCACAGTTCGCGCAGCCGGCCGAGGTTCTCCGGCACCGCGCCGCCCCAGAAGCCGGTGTCGACGTGCAGTTTGCCCACCGTGCTGCCGAGTTTGGCGTCGAGCGCAGCGGGGCTGGTGGTGACGGGACTGGAGTTGAGGGGCATGTCGAGCAGGGTCGTCACGCCGCCGCGGGCCGCGGCGCGGGTGGCGCTGGCGAAGCCCTCCCAGTCGGTGCGTCCGGGTTCGTTGACGTGCACGTGGGTGTCGACCAGGCCGGGCAGCAGGACCACGTCGCGGGCCAGGGTCACCGTGTGGGCGCCGGTGGGTGCCCGGTCGAGTGCGCCCGGGGCCACGTCGACGGTGGTGATGGTGCCGTCGGCGACGACGACGAGGGCCTCCCGCTCGGCACCGTCGACGATCGCCCGGTGGGCCCGGATCACCAGGTCGGGGTGGGTCATCTGCTCTCCTCATGGTCGGTTCCCGGGCGTGTCAGCGCGGCCAGGTCGGCGCGATCGACGCCGGCGCGGGTGGTGATCTCGTCCGCGGTGACGGCCCCGCAGTCCAGTGCGCGGACGCAGAAGTCGGCCAGGGCGCGGGCGGTGGCGGGTTCGTCGAGGTATCCGGCGTCCGGGCCCGTGCCGAGGTAGGCGGCGATCCTCGCGCACGCGGCCGGCACCGAACGCCGGTAGAAGGCGTAGGTGGCCACGTACCGGGACACCAGCTGCGCGGGATGCAGGTCCCAGCCCTGGTAGAAGCCGCGGCGCAGTGACCGGTCGATCAGCCGCGCGTGCAGACGCCACCCCGCGCGCACCGCCTCCGCGTCGCCGACGGGCAGCCGGTTGGTGGAGCCGTCGGACAGCGCCACCCCGGTGCCGGCGGCGGCGACCTGCATGACGGCTTTGGCGTGGTCGGCGGCCGGGTGGTCCATGGCCTGGTACTCGGCGGCGATCCCGCAGGCGGCCGAGTAGTCGTAGGTGCCGTAGTGCAGGCCGATGCAGCGCCCGTCGGCGGCGTGGACCAGTCGGGCGACCAGCGCCGATCCGTCGGGCGCGCAGATCGACTGCGGCGTCTCGATCTGGATCTCGAACCGCAGCGCGCGGCCGGGCAGCCCGCAGGCCGCCTCGAGGTCGCGGCACATCTCGACCATCGCGCGCACCTGATCGACGGACGTGACCTTGGGCAGGGTGGGCCGGAACCCCGCCAACAGCGCGTCGCGATCCGGTGCGGCGGCCAGCCCGGCGACCACGCGGGTGAACGTGAGGACACCCCGGCGGCGGGTGGCCGGGTCGAGGGACCCGAACCGCACGCCCCAGAACGGCGGCGACGACGACCGCCCTGACCAGCGGGTGATCACCTCGGCCAGCACCCGGTCCACGTGCCCGTCCTCGTCGCGGTCACGCCTCCCGGCGGGCACATCCCGCTGGGTGAAGCCGTCCTCGAAGTCGATGCGCAGGTCCTCGACCGGTTCGACCTCCAGCTTGGCCCGGACCAGCGCGTGAATCGCGGGGGCGTCCGCCGGGGCCACCAGATCGCCGCCGCCTGAATCGCCGCTGACCTGGGCTGCCCTGAACACCCTCTGCAGGGCAGCGGGGTCCGGCAGGTGTTCGTCGAACGCGGCGAGAGCGACCGCGCCCACTTCGCTGACAATCCCGGCGTGCACGCGATCCGCGGGCAGGTACAGGGTGTGGACGGGTTGGCGACCGGTGGGCGGCCCGGGGAACAGCTCGGCTTGCTCGGCGTCGTGGGCCGCGAGGCGGGCGTCGACGCCGGCGAGGACGACGTCCGGGTCCGGGCCGACGACCGGGTCCGGTGTGGGGAGTGGGTTCACGCGTACTCCTGGGAACGAGGGGGTGGGCGCGACCCGCCCGCTACACCTGTCTATCGACGCACGGTTCCGCCATGGTCACCCACGCGTGTCCCCCGTGTTACGCCGCGAATGGATGCGCCCGACGGCGCTCACCGGTGGATCGCGGCATCCATCCCCACCAGCGGTGCCCCGGTCCCGCCCCGGCGATGGGCGACGAGCTCGGCCGCGATCGACAGCGCGGTCTCCGCGGCAGTTCGCGCGCCCAGGTCCAGCCCGATCGGCGAGTGCACGCGCTGCAGCCCCGCCTCGGGGACCCCCTCCGCGCGCAGGTCCGTCATCCGCTGGGTGTGGGTGCGTCGGCTGCCCATCGCGCCGATGTACCCGGCGCGGGTCCGCAGCGCCTCGACCAGCAGCGGGATGTCGAACCTGGGATCGTGGGTGAGGACGCAGATCGCGGTGGAGGCGTCGACGCGGGTCCCGGCGAGGTACTGGTGCGGCCACCGCCGCACCACCTCGGCGGCCGCCGGGAAGCGCTCGGCGGCGGCGAACACCGGTCGGGCATCGCACACCGTCACCCGGTACCCGAGCTGCGCACCCATCGGTACGAGGGCCTCGGCGAACGCGGTCGCGCCGAACACCAGCAACCGCGGCGGGTCGAGCCGGTGCAGGAAGACGCGGGCCGGCAGGGCGGCGCCGTCTGCAGCGCTGTCGGCGGCAGGGGCGGCGGCAGGGGCGGCGAAGACGACGCCGGTTCCGCGCCCCTCGGCGATCGCCGCGGCCACCGGCCCGCCGGCCCAGGGCGGGGCCTCGTCGTCGTCGACCCCTGTGCCGCCGTCTCCCCCCGCCACCATCCACTGCCCGGCGCACGGGCCGTCCAGAACGGTGGCCGCGACCACGGCGTGGCCCTCGCGCGCGGCGGCGAGCAGTCGGTCAACGGGGTGCGCGGGGCCCGGCGGTGGCGCGGGGCCCGGCGGTGGCGCGGGGCCCGGCGGTGGCGCGGGGGCGAGGGGTTCGACGAACACCTCGAGCGATCCGCCGCAGGTCGGGCCCACGTCGAGGAGGTGGTCGGGGAGTTCGTCGCCGTCGGGGCCGAAGCGCGCGAGGGCGGGGTAGCCGTCGGCGATGACCTGCTCGCACAGCGTGTACACCGCCGCGTCCACGCAGCCGCCGGAGACGCCACCGACCAGCTCTCCGGTCGCGGCGACCGCCATCGCCGTGCCCGGGGCCAGCGGCGCCGACCCGCCCGTCGCGACGACCCGGGCCAGCGCACACGCGACGCCGGCGGCGCGCCAGCGGGCCAGGGTCTCGGCGACGGGGATGTCCATGCGCTCAGGATGGCGAGGTCACATTGCCGAGGTGTTACCGCCGGGATTCAGTCGTGGCGCGCGCCCATGAGGTGCAGGATCCGGTGCACCGTGTCGTCGACGAGGGTGTAGTGCACGATGCGGCCGTCGGCGTCGTCGCGGGTCGCGCCGACCCAGCCCTGTTCACGCAGGATCCGCAGGGCCTGCGAGGCGGCGTTGCGGGTGATGCCGACGGCGTCGGCCAGGTCGGAGACCGTCGCGACCCCCGGCCCGGCGTGGTGAATGTGGGCCAGGAGACCGAGGCGGGTGGGGTCGGCGAGGAGGTCGAAGCGCGCGGCCCAGTCGTTCACGTCCATCGGTTCACGTCCATCGGTTCCTCCGTAACAGCCGCGACACATTCCGCCTCTACGCTCGGGCGCACTAGGTGTCCGACCGGACACGTATCTCCCGTGGGTAGGAGACGCACTTGAGACCGTTCTACGCCGTCACCGGTGTGTGCCTCGCAGTGGCCCTGGCCGCGTCGGGATGCGCGATGCCGTCCGCCGCTGGTGACGGCGGGGAGGGTGGTGGCAGCGGCGGCGGGAGCGGCGGCGACCGGGTCGTGCTGGCCGACTCGGCGCCGATGGACGAGTTCAACCCGGTCGCCGGCTACGGCTCCACCGGCGTCTCGCTGCTGTACGAGGGGCTGCTGCGCCCGGCGGCCGCGGACGACAAGACGCTGCCCGACCTCGTGCCCGCGCTGGCCGTGGCCGAACCGGAGGTCAGCGACGACGGGCTCACGTGGACCGTCCGGCTGCGCGAGGGCGTGCGGTTCCACGACGGCACCGCGCTCGATTCCGGGGACGTCGCGGCGACCTACCGGGCGGTGGCCGATCCGGTGTCGGGCTCGCCGATCGCGTCGGACTACACGTCGATCGCCCGGATCGGCACGCCGGACCCGCTCACCGTGGAGTTCGGACTCGACGCACCGGACCCGGGGATGCCCGCGCGACTGCTGCTCGGCATCGCCCCGTCCGAACTGCTCGCGCCGGGGCCGGCCGCGGAGTCCCCGCTCAACACCGCGCCCGTCGGCACCGGCCCCTACCGGCTCCAGCGCCTCTCCCCCGGCGAGGCCGTGCTGGTGGGCGATCCCGACCACCGCGACGGCGCCCCCGACGTCGACACCCTCGTCTTGCGATCGGTGCCCGACGAGAACGCCCGCGCCCAGATGATCGTCACCGGCGAGGTCGACGGCACCGTCCTGCCACCCGCACTGGCTGCCGGGCTGGCCGACCGCGACGGGCTGGAGCTGGTGTCGGTCAACAGCGCGGACTGGCGGGCCGTGGCTTTGCCCACCGCGCACCCGTTCACCGGCGACCCGGCGGTCCGGCGCGCGTTGTCGCTGGCCGTGGACCGCGAGTCGCTGGTCGAGCACGTCCTGGCCGGGCACGGTCGGCCCGCCACCTCGCCGATCACCGACGCCTACCCGGAGTTCGAACCGGTGGGCGTAGCCGGCGAGCAGCCCGATGCGGACCCGGCCGCGCGCCGGGCCGACGCGCGGGGCCAGCTCGCGGAGGCCGGGTGGCGGCCCGGGCCGGACGGGGTGCTGGTCCGCGAGGGCTCCGCCGACAGGGCCGAGTTCGTGCTGGCCTATCCCGTCGCCGACTCGCTGCGCCGCGAACTCGCCTCGGCGGTGGCCGACCAGCTGCGCGAGGTGGGCATGGCCGTGGAACTGTGGGGCGGGACGTGGGACGAGATCGAGGCCCGCGCCGGGGAGGTGGCGGTCCTGCTCGGCGGCGGCGACAACCCGTACACCGTCGACACCCAGGCCTACCGGACCCTGCACTCGCCGACCCCGCTGTCCGGACCGCTGGACAACCCCGGCGGCTACGGCGACGCGGACGTCGACCGCGCCCTCGACGCCGCCCGCCGCGCCGCCGACCCGGCCGAACGGACCCGCCTCTACCGGCAGGCCCAGCGGGCGTACCTCCAGAACCCCGGGCACCTGTTCCTCGTGACTCTCGACCACACCTATCTCGTCCGCGACACCGGCCACACCGGGCCCGCCCCGATCCTCGAGCCGCACTCCCACGGCGCGACCTGGGGACCGTGGTGGGCGATCGCGCACTGGACGGCCCGCCCGTGATCCGGCGACTGCGTGAACGGCGGGCCGAACTCGCCCGCGTCACGGTCCGCCGGGCGCTCGCCGCGCCGATCGTCGTGCTCGCCGTGACGCTGGCGGCGTTCGTCATGGCCGACGCCTCACCACTCGACCCGCTGGCCGCCCACCTCGGCGACGGCTACGAACGCCTGACCGACGCCGAACGCTCGGCCGCCGCCACCGCCCTCGGCACCGATCGGCCCTGGTGGCAGGCCTGGACACAGTGGATCGCGGGACTGGCGACAGGCGACGCCGGCTACTCCCCCACCTACCGCCAACCGGTGCTCGACGTACTCACCGAGCGACTTCCGTGGACCGTGGGACTGTCTGCGGTGGGGCTGGGGATCGCCCTCGTCGTCGTCGTCCTCTCCGGCCTCATCGCGGCAGCGCGCCCCCACGGCGCGGTCGACCGGGCGCTCGCCGGGGCGGCGGTCACGCTGAGTTCGATCCCGACGTTCGCGCTGGCCCTGGGCTCGGTGGCGGTGTTCTCGGTGGCGCTGGGGTGGCTGCCCGTCTCCGGCGCGGCCCCGCCCGGACAGGCGGCCACGGTGGGAGGCGTGGTGCGGTACGGCATGCTGCCCGCGCTCGTGCTGGCCGCCGGACAGGTGCCGTGGATGCTGCTCGCTTTCCGGCGGGCGGTGCTCGACGCGGAGGCATCGCCGGCCGTCGCCGAGTCGCGGGCCCGTGGACTGAGCGGATGGACCGTTCTGACCAGGCACGTCGCGCCCGTCGCGTGTGCGCCGCTGATCGCGCTGCTGGGCTCGCGGGTGCCCGAGGTGATGGTCGGATCGCTGGTCGTGGAGACCGTCTTCGCGTGGCCCGGGGTGGCGGCTGCGACCGTCGACGCCGCGCTCGGGGCCGACTTCGCGCTGCTCGCCGCGGTGACGGTGGCGGCGTCGCTCACCGTCCTGGTCGGCACGTGGCTCGCCGACTGCCTGCTGCTCGTCGCCGACCCGAGGGTGCGGATCGATGCGTGATCGGGCGGTGGGGCGGGTGGCTGGCCTGCGGGCGGCGGGCGGGGTGATGCTCGTGGCCGTGGTGGCGTTCGCCCTGGTGTGGCCCGCGATCGCGCCCGCCGATATGGCGTCGTCCGGGTACCTGTCAGCCGACCTGCCGCCGACGTGGGCGCACCCGATGGGCACCGACGGGCTGGGGCACGACCTGTCCGTCCGGGTGGCGCAGGCGCTGCGGGTGTCGCTCGCGGTCGCCGCGGGCGCCGCGGTGCTCGCCGGAGTGCTCGGGGTGGCGGTGGGCGCCGGAGCGGCGGCGTGCGGTGGCCGGGTCGACGCGGCACTCATGCGGTGCACCGACGCCGTCGCCGCCGTGCCGCACCTGCTCGCCACGGTCGTGGTTGTGGCGCTGTTCCGGGGCTCGCTCGCCGCCATCGTGGTGGCCCTGGCGCTGACGCACTGGCCGGCCGTCGCGCGGGTGGTGCGGGCCGAGGCGCAGCAGATCATGGCGTCGCAGTACGTCGCCGCCTCCCGCGTCGCCGGGGCGTCCCCGCTGCAGCTCGCGCGGTGGCACGTCCTGCCGGCCGTGGTCGGACAGGCCGGCCTCGCGATGGTGCTCATGATCCCGCACGCCGTGTGGCACGAGTCGACCCTGTCGTTCCTCGGCATCGGGATGCCGCCCGAACGGCCCAGCCTCGGCACACTGGTCGCGCTGTCCCAGTCCGGCCTCCTGCTCGGCCGGTGGTGGCCGCTGGCCTTCCCCACCGCCGCGCTCATCGCGGTGACCGTGGCGGTCGCGCTGCTTGGGCCCGGGACGCCGGGGCGCGGGTGGGTGCGGCGCGGGGCCCCCGTGGGTGACCACAACCCCGGCGACCACCACCGCGACGACGACGACGACGAGGTGGGCTCCAGCCGGGCGAGCCTGACGGTGGACGATCTCGTGGTGGCGCACCGGGGCCCGGGCTCGGTGCGGGCGATCGACGGGGCATCCCTGCGGATCGAGACGGGCCGGGTCGTGGCGATCATCGGGCCGTCGGGCGCCGGCAAGTCCAGCCTGCTCGACGCCTGCGCCGGGATGACCCCTGCGGGCGCGATCACCGCAGGCCGGGTGGCGCTGGGCTCCGGCGGGTCGACCGGTCACGTCCCCCAGTCCGCCGCGGCCGCGTTCACCCCGACCCGGCACCTGCGGGGGCAGCTCGAGGAAGGACTCGCCGTTGGGCGCCGGGGCCGCGGCGACCGCCGCGCCCCTGACGTCGACGCCCTGTGCCGGCTCGTGAGGGTCAATCCCGCCCTGGCCGACCGGTACCCGCACCAACTCTCCGGCGGCCAGCTGCGCCGGATGGCGATCGCGGCCGCGCTGAGCACGAACCCCACCGTCCTGCTCGCCGACGAACCCACCACCGGCCTGGACGCCGACCTGGCCCTTGCCGTCCTGACGACGCTGCGCCGACTGGCCGACGACACCGGGCTCGCAGTGCTACTCGTGACCCACGACCACGCCGCGATCGCGGAGAGTGGCGTCGCCGACGAGGTACTCGAGATGCGTGGCGGGCGGCTCCGGCCGGTCGCGGAATTGGTGTCGTCATGACGCTGTCCGCACGCGGGGTCGCCTTCCGGCACGCCGGACCCGACGGATTCGCGTTGCCGCCGACCGACCTGACCGTGCGCGGGGGCCGGGTCACCGCGCTCGTGGGGCCCTCCGGAAGCGGCAAGACCACCCTCGCGCACCTGCTCGCCGGGCTGCTGGCCCCCACCGCCGGGACGGTGACGGTGACGGACGAACCCGGCGCGCCGACCGACGGCCCGGGTGTGCGGGAGGTGCGGCGCCGGCGCGGCCGACTGCCCGGGCACACGGCGCTGCTGGATCAGGATCCGATGGCGTCGGCGGACCCCCGGATGACGCTCCGCCGGATGATCGCGCTCCCCGGACGGCTGCGCGGGAGCCCGGTGGACGTGGACGCGCTCGCCGGGGAGGTCGGACTGGACCCCGGCTTACTCGACCGACGGCCCGAACAGGTCTCCGGCGGACAACTCCACCGCGCCTGCCTCGCCCGGGCGCTGGCCCAGCGGCCGCGTTACCTGATCGCCGACGAGGCCACCGCGCATCTGGACCCCGAGAGCACGAACGCGATCGCGGGCGTCCTGCGGGCCCGCGCCGACGGGGGGCTCGGCGTCCTCGCGATCACCCATGATCAGCGGCTCGCGGCCGACTGGGCCGACGTCGTCCACACGATGGGCGACGCCGCCGGGAGCTAGTTCAGCCCGGCGTAGGAGTGCAGGCCCGAGACCACGATGTTGATGAAGAACAGGTTGAACACCAGCACGGCGAAGCCGGCGATGTTGATCCACGCCGCCTTCTTGGGGCCCCAGCCGCTGGTCGCACGGGCGTGCAGGTAGCCCGCGTAGAGCACCCACGAGATGAACGACACCGTCTCCTTGGGGTCCCAGCCCCAGAAGCGGCCCCACGCGCTCTCGGCCCACACGGCGCCGAGCAGGATGCCCACGCCGAAGACCGGGAAGCCGATGACCGTGGTGCGGTACGCCAGGCGGTCCAGGGTCTCGGCTGCCGGCAGTGGACGGGCCAGGCGGGCGCCCCACCCGTGCTCCTGCCCCTGCGGCTGCCACACGCGGATGAGGTACATGATCGACACGACACCGGGGATGAGCAGGATGCCCGAGCCCAGCGCGATGATCGACACGTGGATCGGCAGCCAGTACGAGCGCAGCGCCGGCACCACGGGAGCGGCATCCGAGTACAGGTGCGTCCCGCCGAAGAACAGCAGCACCAGGATCGGCACCAGCAGATACGGCCACACCACCTGCAGTGCGGGCTTGCGCAGCCAGATCAGCCCCGCCGCCACCGCCAACAGCGTGCTGCCCAGGATGAACTCGTACATGTTGCCCCACGGGAACCGCTCCGTGGACAGCCCCCGCAGGACGAGGGACGCGGCGTGGAACACGAACCCGAGCACCACGAACAGCTGCGCGATCCGCGCCCAGCGCACGTTGCCGGCCGAGGCCCGCTCCTCGTCGCCGGTGTCGGTGAGGGACCGCGACTCCGTCAGCCCGGTCCCACCGGCCGTGACCAGCTCCTTCTCCGAGACCTTGGCCACGCGGAAACCCGCGTAGTAGATCAGCGACGCGATCAGCGCCAGTACGTAGATCCCGAACGCCGTCCGGAACGCCAGGTCCGAGTAGGTGGCCAGCGTCTCGTCGATGGGCAGGCCCTGTGCGAGGGTCGAAGTGATCACCGGGTGTCGTCCTTCCGCGCAGCGTCGGCGGCGGTACCGCGACTAGTTGAAGTGTGGCCCGTGTCGGCCTCACCCGGCAACACGGGTGTGGCAGCCGCCGCCGAGACCAGCCGGTCCCGGAGCTCGTCGAACTCGCTCCCCCAGCCCGATCGGTCCGTCTTGGCCAGGCCACCCAGATCGACACGGGTGACCTCGTCGTCGTCGACACTCACCCGCGCCCAGATCCTCCGGCGCCGCACCATCAGGCTGAGCACCAACCCCGCCATCATCACGGCGGCCGACACCCCCACCCAAATCTGCGTGGGGTCGGAGGAGACCTGGATGTTGACGAACTCCTCGGCGCCGTCGAAGCGGACCTCCGTGCCGTCGGGCAGGGTCGTGGATTCGCCGGGCTTGAGGTTGACGCGCGCCTCGCGGTTGAGCGCGCCGGACTCGATGAGGTCCGGCTCGAGCGAGAAGACCGACTGCGGGCGGCCCGTGTCCAGGCCGGCGTCGCCGCGGTAGACGTCGATCGCCACCGCCGGGTCGTCCATGCGCGGGAACCGCGAGCTCAGCAGGGTGCCGTCGAACTGGGCGGTCGGCGCGAACAGGCCCTGGATGGCGATCTGCTGCGTGCGCCGCTCGGCCAGATCGGGGTACATGCCGGCCGGCGGGTCGAAGCGCATGATGCCCGAGGACAGGAACGTCTGCAGCTCGGTCGGTGACCAGTGCTGGGTGTCCGTGCGGGTCTCGCCGTTCGGGAACGTCACCGTGAACGTCGGCGCGAAGCCGTGACCCTGCAGGTAGACGCGCGTGGAGCCGATGCGCAGCGGGTGGTTGACCCGCATCTCGAACGGCTTCCACGTGTCGGGGTCGGTCGTGGCGACCTCCTCCGTGTAGCGCACGTTGGAGGTGAACATCTCGGCCTGGCCGTTGGGCAGGTAGTCGGCGCGGAAGTCCTCCACTTTGATGCAGAACTGTTCGAGGTCCGTGCCGTCCACCAGCAGTCCAGCGCGGAACGAGTCGTACGCGCTGGGCGTGGTGTTGCAGAACGCCGGCGACTCCTCATTGGCGACGATGACGCGCATGCCCTCGGCGTAGACGAACTTGCCAGCCGCGAACATGACGAGCAGCGCGAGCAGGCCGAAGTGGAAGACGATGTTGCCGACCTCGCGCGAGTAGCCGCGCTCGGTGGACAGTTCGATGGTGCCGGGGACGCGGCCGTCGCCGTCGTTGCGGCGGACCCGGCCCTTGAGCTCGCGGCGGATCTGGTCCGCGGCCTGCTCCGGCGTGGCCGTGGTCCGGTATGCGGCGTGGTGCGGCAGGCGGGACAGGTTGCGCGGGGTCAGCGGCGGGGGCGTGCGCAGCTGGCGGACCAGTTCGAAGCAACGCGGGGTGAGGCAGCCAACCAGCGAGACGAACAGCAGGACGTAGATGGCGGTGAACCACCAGCTGCTGAAGACGTCGAACAGTTGGAGCTTGTCGTAGGTCTCGCCCAGCCACCCGTTCTCGGCGATGTATTCGTTGACGTTGCCCTCGTTGAGGCTGCGCTGTGGCAGGAGCGCGCCCGGGATGGCGGCGACGGCCAACAGGAACAGCAAGATCAGCGCCGTGCGCATGGCGGTGAGGGTGCGCCACGCGTTGCGGAGGAACGCGGTGACGGCAGCGGTTCTGGGCATGGGGTCCATCTGCGGGTCGCGGCGCGCCGAGGCGGCTCGGGGCCTGACTCGGCGCCGGTCGCACCCAGGCTAGTGGGACGAACCTGAGCGGATCCTGGCAGGGTGCGGCCAACCACGAGGAGGTCGCGTCGGGTGTGGCGGGGGTCTCCGGCCGGCCGCCGGAGTCTCCCCCGCCGCGGGGGTTCCTGGCCGGTCGGGGGGTTCCTGGTCGGTCGGGGCCGTCACCACCGATAGTCGAGGAACTTCCCGTCCAGCGTGATCACGACGCGGTCGCCGTCGGGGTCAGGGCGACGGTTGATGTCGACCGTGAAGTTGATCGCGCTCATGATCCCGTCTCCGAACTCCTCGTGGATCAGCGCCTTGAGCGCCGGCCCGTACACCGACACCGCCTCGGTCAACCGATAGATCGTCGGATCGGCCATCACCTCCGCCGGTGTGCCGCGGCTCGGCTGCAGGGCGAGGCTCTCCGCCACGGCGTCGTCGAGGCCGAGGAGGTCGCACACCGACCGTGCCTGCTCGGTCGACAGCGGGTGCTGGCCGAGTAGCGCCGCGGCGGTCCACACCAGCGGGGTCCCCAGATGCTCGGCCAGGTTGGCCCAGGTGCGGCCCTGGCGGATGCGGGCGGAGTCCACGAGCGCCGCGGCCTCGTGCCTGGACATGATGGGGGTCATCGAACGGATCCTCTCGGTGGGCGGGTGGGCTGGCGGGTGGGCTGGCGGGCTCGCGGGGGCTGGCGGGCGGGCTCGCGGGGGTCAGACTGCGGCCGGCTCTGTGGTCGGGCGCTCGGTGGCGGCTCGCTCGGTCGTCGCGCGCTCGGTGGCGGCTCGCTCGGTGGTGGCGGGCTCGCTGTCGGTATCCGGAGCACCGACCGCGTCCGTGTCCGTGTCGGGGGACGACGTCCGCCGGGCCTTGGTGCGCGCGTGGGTGACGTAGAGGGTCAGTCCCACGAACAGCAGCCCGCCCACGAGGTTGCCGGCAACGGTCGGGATCTCGTTCCACACGACGTAGTCGCCGAGGGAGAAGTCGCCGCCCAGCATCAGGCCGGTCGGGAACAGGAACATGTTGACCACGGAGTGCTCGAAGCCCATGTAGAAGAACAGCATCACGGGCATCCACATAGTCAGTGCCTTGCCGCTGACGCTGGTGGACATCATGGCGGCGACCACGCCGGTGGAGACCATCCAGTTGCACAGCACGCCGCGGAAAAACAGTGTCAACATCCCGGCTGCACCGTGCTCGGCGTAGCCCAGCGTGCGGGATTCACCGATCTCGCCGAGCCGCTGGCCCACCTCGTCCGGGGCGACGTTGAATCCGTAGGTGGTGATGAACGCGATGAGGAACGCCACGGTCAGCGCGCCGGCGAAGTTGCCGACGAAGACCAGTCCCCAGTTGCGCAGCATGCCCCCGACCGTGACGCCGCGGCGCTTGTCGAGCAGGGCCAGTGGCACGAGGGTGAACACGCCTGTGAGCAGGTCGAAGCCCAGCAGGTACAGGAGGATGAAGCCGACCGGGAACAGCACTGCTCCGAGGAGTGCACTGCCGGTCTGGACGGTGACGGTGACGGCGAATGCCGCCGCGAGCGCGAGGATCGCGCCGGCCATGAATCCGCGGATGAGTGTGTCGCGGGTGGACATGTGGACCTTCTTCGCCCCGGCGTCGATCATCGCGCGGGTGAAGTCCTGGGGTTGGACGTAGGACACGGGTGCCTCCAGCTGTGCGGCGGTGGTGGTCGTACCGCGCCAAGTCTGGGAGGTCTGTGTGTCTGGTTGGTGACCTCGCTGTGTGGGCTGGTTACCCTTTGCTCACCGCGCGGGGGATCTCCCGTGAGGCCGGCGCCGCCCGGCCGATGACGCAGGCCGGCAGCGCCGATGTTCCCGGGTCGGCACACCGTGAAGGCTTCTCGTCTGCGCTCGCGTCGCCTAGTGCCGGTCCGCGCCTCCGCTGGTGTAGTCGCGGCCGATCACGCGGCCTCGGAACGGCTCGGGCTGGTCGGACTGACCGGCAGCGGTGGGGTCTTCCACGGGTCGGCGGCCGAGCACAGCGGGCGCGACCTTGACCGGTTCGCCGATGATCGCCGTGGTGTTGGTGGCGTTGGTCAGGTAGCTCGCGGGGGTGTGGCCGCGGCGGTCGTTGTTCTGCCCGGCCCCTGCCGCTCCCATCACTCCACCCATCGGCATTGCCCCAGCTCGCCCGGCGTGTGCCGCACTTGGTGACGACGACGAGAACGCCCCGGCACCCGGTCCCGCGGCACCTGCGCCTGCCGAACCGGCCCCGGGAGCTCCTGCGGCCGGGCCGCCCGCACCGAACCCGGCCAGGGTGCCGGCGCCGCCCATGCGTGAGGCTCCTGCACCTGCGACGGCGGCCCCGCCACCTCCGACCAGCCCGGCTGTCGAGCCGAACCCGCGATCCCGATTGCGGTTGCTGTCTCCGACGGTTCCGCCTCGGATCCCACGGATCCCGGCCGCGCCACCGGCCGCGCCACCGGCCCCGCCGCCGGCCTGCTGACCGTGTGCTCCCGGTATCGGCGCGAACGGCGCCCCGGCAGCGGTCGTCGTGGCGTTGACACCGCCTCCCGCCCCTGCCTGTCCCGCTGACGTCGGTGTCGATCCTCCCCCGTCGACCGCGCTTGCCCTCGCGGCCAGGAGAGCTTGCTCAGTGGCGGCATCCATGGCTGCGGTGGGAGTGCTCGTCGTCGTCATCCCCGGCACTTCGCCGCCCACGGTCCCGGCGGACACCGGCGCCTCGTCACCCGCGCCGCTCGCGCCACCCGTGAGGGCGGCAATCGCGGCAGCGTCCGGCGCCGCCGGCTGGGCGGGCCGTGGGATGCCCTCGGTGTTCCAGACGCGCGCCATGTCGATGCCGTTCGGGCCGCCGAGCGCAGAGGTCGACACGACTCGGTAGGCGGCGGTGAAGTCGAGGTCGTCGAGGTTGGCGTCCATGACTGCGGGGCTGTACTCGGTGTTGACGATCGCCTTGGCCTGCTCCTCCGCCGCCGCCATTCGGGCCCGCGACTCCGCAGCGGCAGTCAGCCCCGCAGGTCCGTGCTCCTGGCCGGAGAGCTGCGCGATTTTGGCCTGCGCTGCCTGCTCGGCGACGTTGGTGCGGGTGGTGACGAACCCGTCGTGCGCGCGCCTGGCCTTGGCTGCGACCTGCTCCAACTCCCCCGACAGGGCGAACGCCGAGTTCACCAGGCCCGTCACCGAGTCCTGCGCACTCGACGCGAACTCCCCCTGCCAGCTGCTACCGAGGATGTTGTTGAGGTCGCTGTTGAGCTGTTCCGCCGCTGAGTTCAGCGCCTCCGAGACTCTGGTGGCCCGCTCATCGATGTCGCTGAACTGGCTCGGCTGCAGCTCTTCGGCACATTGTGCGATGCGCTCCAGCGGCGAATCCGACACATCCTCCGGCCCCACCCGCCCGTAGGCGCCCATGACGCACATTCCCTCGAGGGCGAACACATCCGATTCGCTTGCGTGGATCAGCCCCAGGCTCTGCAGCCCGGCAGGTTCCTCAGCCGCCTTCGACAAGGCCCCCGCCAACGCTTCATCCTGCGCTTCGATGAGCCCCCCGGCGGCGGCGAACAAAAGCGACATTGCTCGGGCTTGGTCTACAAAGCCGTTCAAGAGAGTCCGCAGATCCTCGTCTACAAAGAGCGAGTACACCGTTCCGATCTGGCGGGCAGTATCAAACGCCCCAGATTGACTATCTGCCGAATCCATGAAGTCGAAGTTGAAAGTGGCCCTAATCGAATTGGCAAAATTGTCGCATTTAACCATGCAATGCTGGGCGATATCGGACTCAAGGTGAACAAGCATCAAAAATTTCCCTCCGGGATATAAGGCATGATCGGCACCATCGCCTCTTCAAGCGCATCACAAGCCTTGACAAATTGTGCTCCGCGAAATCTGCCTAGTCCGGTAACTATGTCCAACTTGACCCAAACGGCCCCGCTCCCTGTAAAGAAGAGTTGCAGGCAAGTACTGTCAGTCCGGTCTCCGAATTCCACCATCCGGAGGCCTCGGTCGTCCTGCACAGCTCCGCTATCGGCCACCCTCACTAAGCTCTGATCGGCCAAATAGTCTGAACGAGACTTCCAAGAAGATGCCGCGGTCACGTGCACTTCCTCGTTTATCCACCCGCAGCCCATAAGGCGACCCGGACGGTGCCGGGTAAGGCTCTCACTGGGCTCGACGGCTTTTCCAACCCCTTCTTCGATGGCTTCCACGGGAATCTCCGCACACGGGTCGAATAAGGCGGGCCGCTGTTCGATCGGCAGATCCCAGGGATTGCCCGGCTCCCCGGCAGCGGCCGGGCTCGTCGTCGTCGACGTCTCTTCTCCCCCGTCAGCCGACGCGCACCCGGACAGCACCACACCGGCGGCCACCAACGCGGCTACGAACGCTCTACTTTTCCCCACAACCTGTACGACGGGCCGAGCCGCCGAACGGTTCCCCCGACCTGAGGTTCGCGGCGCCAAATCGCGTCGCCGCAGGTCGGAAGGGGCGTCGTCAGGTCGGTAGGCGCTCACGATCAGAGATCATCGCAGTCGTCGCCAGCCGACGGGTGGGTCATCACAGTGCCGGGCCCAGAGATTTCTGTGCCGGGTGCGGAACCGGACGGTGGGCTCGCGACGTCGTACCTGGTGACGGACAAGCTGCAGAAAGGGCGAGGCGTGAGTTGCACGATCGGGCTGATCAGTCGTTGGGACACCACCGCGCTGACCGCCGCCGGGGACGCCATTGCCACCCGTCGTGCCACTGCAGAAGGGTTACGGACATCCTTGGCCGACGGGCGGGACACGCTTTCCGAGGGCTGGTCCGGCGTCGCCGCAGACGCGGTCATCGACGCCGCCGAAACCGAGAAGTCGCACGTCACCAAACTCGTAGACGGACTCGAAGACCTCACCGACGCCCTGTCCCGAGCCGAAGCAGCCCTGCAACCCGCAGTCCAATCGGTACGCGACCGAGTCCGGGACGCCGTCAGTGCCGGACTGGTCGTCGGCCAAGACTCCGTCGGCCCCGCACCAGGCCGCGACGACATCACCCAGGACACCGTCAACACCCATGCCGAAACGATCCGCATGGCCCTGGACACCGTGCGGTCGCTCGACGAGCACTACGGTCGCGAGATCGACCTCGTGGCCACCCGGATCCACGATGCGATCCCGCCAGAAGTCGACCGGCGACCGATACCGGGAGGGTCACGAAACGGTTGGTTTGGCGCAGTCGACGCCGTGACCGGCGCGGCCGGCTACGGGTTCCCCATAGCGGCCGACGAGCTGGACCCCGAAACTCGTGGAAAACACAAGCTCAACCCTGTTGCGGACGCCCCCGGAAAGGCGTGGGCTGGCGTCCTACGCGGCCTCGGCAGAGCGGCCGGCCCTGCCGGCGCAGCCGTCACCATCTACGACGGCGTCGAGGGATACGCAAGGGGCGAAACCTCGGCTACTGAAGCGTCACTGGAGACAGTAAGCGCTCTCGCCGGTGGCGCCACAAGCGGTGCGGCGCTCGGGGCCATGACGGGCGGTGCTGTCGGCCCACTTGGCGCGATCCTCGGCGCTGGCGTCGGCGCAGCTGTCGGCAGCTACTTGGGAAAGAAGGGGGGAAGTGCGGTGTTCGACCGTTACTTCACCCCGTGACTAGGAGGAACCGAATGGACGACGACAAACCTGCCGATGACCACAAAATTCGCTGGATCTGGCTAAGACCGCCAACCTGGGCTGCATTCACACACAACATCCGCCTAATAGTAGATAACGACCCCTCGGTCCTCGTTCGAATTTTCGGAAGTCTGGCGGTTATCGGCGGAGTGATCATCTGGGGAGAGTTCATTGCCTGATTGGAGGTCAGCGGCGCAGGCTCGGATCACTCGTCGACAAAATCCCTGCAATCCTCTTCGGTCGATTGCTCGAGGCACTCCATCCACCGAACCTGGTCGTCAACCCAGGGATGCCGCGGTTCCTGTCCGACATCCTGACGCCACACGTAGTTGTCGCACAGGATCGCAACGCCACTGGCGTCGACCGCCCTGCGGCCGATATCTGCTCCCATGCACTGCGCACCGAGGCGTGGCCCCGCCTGCCGCATCGCCTCCTCGACTGCCGGATTCGGCGCCAACTGCGGGTCATGCGACCACGCGGCACCGTCGGTGTACTGCAAACGGGCGCAGTAGGCGGTCACGCCGTCAGCGAAGACGGCCAACGCACCGCGGGGCCCGCACTCAGCACCCTCGGTCACGATCGCCGGAGTCGGCGCAGCAGGACTGTGGGGTGTCTCGTAGAGCGGTGTGGAGGTCGGTGTTGCGATCTCCTCCGAAACGGTCAATTCGGCCGTGGTCGCAACCGGCGACGACGAAGTGGCGGATATGGGAGCCGGCCCCGGCGCCCGGTCAGCGTCTCCTCCGGGCTCGCCGCACCCGGACACAACGACGAGCACTGTCGCCAGCACACCGATCACTCTCACTCGCTCCGCGGCTACGTTGATGTGATCAGTATTGACACCGTCATCATGGTCGGAGGCCTCTTGCAGAAACCAGTTCGCGCCGTCCCCCGCAAGGCCAGCTGAGTCCGGGCGCAATCGGGCGAGTAGTCCGCGAGCACTCGGCGGTGATGGCATCGGCGTTCCTCTTTCACTGACGCGAACTGGGACGACGCGTTCGTGTCGTACCCAGGTGATCTAATCGAACACATGAGCGACATCGGGATGGGAGCCACGGCCAGCAGTGAGCTGGCCGTCGTGCTGTCCGCGCTCGATGCCCACCTTGAGCGCGACTGGGCAGAGGTGTCGCCGGCGGAACTGCATGCCGAACTGGTCGCCCTCGAACAGGCCCAACGCCGCATCCGCGCCTCCCAGGCCCGCGTTTTGGCCACCGCCCGCACCTCGGGTACCGCGCGGCAGATGGGATTCGTCAACGAGCGACAGATGCTCACCGGCGGCCTGGGCCTGGCCCCCGGGGAGGCGCGCGGCCGACTCGACGACTCCGCCATCGCCGACTCCGCCCGCATGCGCGCCACTGCCGAGGGCACCCTGTCCGCCGGGCACCTCAGGATCATCAACGCCGCCCTGGCAGCCCTGCCCGACGACTACGACGACGAGGCGCGCGCACACCTGGAAGCGCAGCTGATCGCCCTGGCCGCCGACCAGTGCACGACCCGCCGCCTCCAGGAACACGCGCACCTACTCCTGGACGCTGTCGATCCGGGGCGCACCGAGCGCGGCGCAGCAGAGCGGGCCCGCCGCCGCTCGGTCACGTGCGGCGGCCAGGGACTGGACCTGATGGCCCGCGCGACGATGACCATGGACCCACAACTGGCCGCGCTGATGCGCGAAGTCCACGCCCGCTGGGGCCAGCCCGGCCGCCTGTGGCCCGACCCCGAGGAGAAGGACACCCGCACCGACGGTCAACGCATGCACGACGCGATGGTCCACGCCCTACAACTGGCCCTGTCCGCGGACGCCGCCAAGACCGGCGCACCGGCGGCGATCGTGGTCCGCGTGGACCTCGACCAGCTCGCCACGCTCACCGGCTGCGGCGAGACCGATGGTGGAATCCGCGTGCCCGTGCCGCAGGCGCTGGCCATGGCCCGCGGCAACCACTGGTTCCTGGCCCTGTGCGACAAGGAGATCGACCTGCGACTGTTCCGCAGTCGCCGCACCGCGTCCCGCTACCAACGCCTGGCCCTGTTCGCTGCCTACGGAGGCTGCACACACCCCGACTGCGACCAGGACGCCCGACACTGCGAAGCCCACCACGCGGGCAGACCCTGGGCCGCCGGAGGCCTCACCAATATCGACGAACTCGCCCTGGCCAGCGGCGACTGCCACGCGATGATCCACGACACCGGCTGGTCCACCATCCCCGACCCGCGCGCGCCCCAGGGCGTCAGGTGGATCCCACCCGCCGGAACCCCCCGCGCGGCCGACCCGCCACGGCCCAAACCCGGACCACCACCACCGTCACCACTCGAAGCGCCGATACTTCCGTTCGCGCTCCTCCACGACCTCGACGCCGCGATCACGCGACGCCATGACGCAGTCCGGGAGGCGGCGTGATGCCGCCCGGCGTGGGTGGGTCAGATGGGCAGCGTGGTGTCCGAGATGGCGAAGTCGCGCAGCCAGTCGATGAACAGCGCCCACCCGCCGGACAGCAGCAGCAGGCCCACGATGATGAGCATGACGCCGCCGAACACCTGAATGGCCCGGGTGTGCTTCTGCAGCCAGCCGACGGTCCGCATCGCCCAGGTGGAACCGAACGCCACGACGACGAAAGGCAGACCCAGACCGAGGCAGTAAGCCACGATCAGCAGCACTCCACGCGCCGCGTCGACCCCGGTGCCCGCGGCGACCGAGAGCGCGGCAGCCAGGGTCGGCCCCAGGCACGGGGTCCAGCCCAGGGCGAACACGGCGCCGAGCATCGGGGCGCCGATCCAGGTGGACAGCGACTTGGGCTGCATGCGGGTGTCCCGCTGCAGGGTGGGGACGAGGCCGATGAAGACGAGCCCCATGAGGATCGTCACCACGCCCCCGAGACGCTGCAGCAGCTCTTGCTGGGGTGCCAGGTACTGCACGGTGCCCAGCACCATGGCGCTGAGCATCACGAAGACCACGGTGAATCCGCCAACGAACAACAGCGACGCGCCCACCACACGGGCGCGCGAGGACCGTCGGGTGCGGCGCTCCTCCATCGTCAACGTGGCGGTGGCGGCCCGCTGGCGTTCGGCGGCGGCAGCGGTAGCCGGCGGACGTTCGGCGCCCACGACGCTGGCGAGGTACGCCAGATAACCGGGCACCAGCGGGATGACGCACGGCGAGGCGAACGACACGAGGCCTGCCAGGATGCACGCGCCCAATGCGAGCAGGATCGGGCCGCTGGCCACGGTCTGCTGGAACGTCTCCCCCACACTCTGTGCGAGCAGGATCGTCTCCGGGTTCACGTCTGGTCGACCTCCTCGGCGAGGAGCTCGATGACGGTCTCGCGCAGCTCGTCGTCGGTGATCTCGGCCAGATACACGGCGGCCACCCGGTGCTGCTTGTCGAGGATGATCGTCGCCGGCACCACGGACGTCGGGAAGCCTCGCAGCGCGGCGACCGCGGCGTTACTGGGATCCCAGATCGAGGGGAACGTGATGCCG
Source organism: Dietzia sp. 111N12-1 (assembly GCF_001658045.1). Lineage (NCBI taxonomy): Bacteria > Bacillati > Actinomycetota > Actinomycetes > Mycobacteriales > Dietziaceae > Dietzia > Dietzia sp. 111N12-1. The sequence goes on from NZ_LSSV01000022.1 coordinate 82,795, forward strand.
TTGTCCTTGACGAAGTCCACCGGCTTCTGCCGGTTGGGGTCGCGCAGGTTGATGCCGAACACGGTGGCACCCTGGGGCTCGAATTCCTCCTGCAGGCGCTGCAGGTCGTCGGACTCGGCCCGGCACGGTCCACACCACTGGCCCCACAAGTTGAGGATCACCACCTCGCCGGCGAAGTCCTCCTGCACGGTGAGGGTGCGGTCCGGGTCGAGCAGGTCGGGGCCAGTGAGCGTGGCGACGGGCTTGCGCTCGGCCGGGGGGTCGTAGTGGATCTCGATCTGCCCGTCGGGGCTGACGAACTCGAACGTCTCCGGGCCCACCACCACGGCGTCGTCGCCGGTCGCACAGCCGCCGACGAGGGCGCCGGTCACCAGCAGCGCGCCGAGGGCGGCCTTGGGCTTGCGCATGATTCAGGCTCCAGTCTGCGACGGGTCGGATGCCCCCGCCGGTTCCGAATAGACGATGTCGCGCAGTGTCGTGCCCTCGAACACCAGCGAGGTGATCGAGGCCAGCGAGCACTGCCGCTTGCGCGGGTCGTGCCACAGGCGCCGCCCCTCGAGGAAGCGGCGTGTGGTGTAGACCGGCAGCTGGTGGCTCACCAGCACGGCTTCGTGCCCGCGGGCGGTGTCGAGGGTGGAGTACACGGCGCCGATCATGCGGTGCGCGATCTGCAGGTAGGGCTCACCCCACGACGGCCGCATCGGGTTGAGCAGGATCGGCCAGTACTGCGGGTCGCGCAGGGCGCCGCCGGGGCCGCCCACCTTGCGCCCCTCGAAGCGGTTGTCGGCTTCGATGATGTCGGCGTCGATCCCCACCGGAAGGCCCAGCGACTCGGCGAGGGGGGCCGCGGTCTCCTGGGCACGCTGCAGCGGCGAGGCGACGATCGACACGATGTCGTGCCCCTGCCCCAGCACCCGGCCGACGGTCTCGGCCTGGCTCCGCCCCAGCTCGGACAGTCGGAACTCGGGCAGCCGCCCGTAGAGGATGCCCTCGGGATTGTGGACCTCACCGTGACGCACCAGGTGCACGATCGTCTGCGTCTCGCCGGCGCGAGCCGAGGTGTCACGAGGGGTCGACGACGACGAGACCGGCTCTCCCGGAGCGGCGATCGTCCCCGGCTCGGCCCCGTAGGCCGCGGACCCCTCCGGCTGCGACTCGAGGGGAGGCTCAGCCGGGGTCGCGGTGGCCCCGGATCCGCCCAGCGACGGCGGCGCCACGGCGGGGTCGGGATGGTCTCCCCGAAGGGGGATCGGCAATGAGGTGGGTCCCGTCGACGGGACGGCGAGCCGCCCGCGCAGTCCTCGTCCGCTGCTGCTCATCGGCCCGTCTCCGGGGCGGACGCCGCGGCGGCAGCTTCCGCGGCCACCGGCAGCGCGTCGGAGATGTGCTGGAAGTCGTCGTCGGTGAGCGCGGTGGAGACGAACCAGGTCTCGAACGCGCTGGGCGGAGCGTAGATGCCGCGGTCGAGCAGCGTGTTGAAGAACGGCGCGTAGCGGAAGGTCTCGGCGGCCTTGGCCCCGGCGTAGTCGGTGACCTGATCCTCGGAGAAGAACACGCTGAGCATGGTGCCCGCCCGCTGGATGGTGTGCGCGACACCCGCGGCCTGCAGAGCGTTGCTGATCAGCGCCTCGAGCCGGTCGGCGTTGGTCTGCAGCGTGTAGTAGCAGGAGTGGTCGGCCAGCCGCAGGGAGGTCAGGCCCGCTGCCACGGCGACGGGGTTCCCGGACAGGGTGCCGGCCTGGTAGACGGGGCCGGCGGGGGCGAGGGCGGCCATGACGTCGGCGCGACCTCCGAACGCGGCGGCGGGCAGTCCTCCGGACATGACCTTGCCGAAGGTGGTCAGGTCGCCGGCGACACCGTCGATCCCCCACCAGCCGCGGTCCCCGGCGCGGAATCCGGTCATGACCTCGTCCATCACGAGCAGTGCCCCGTTGTCGGAGCACAGGGTGCGCAGTTCTTCGTTGAAGCCGGGCAGCGGCGGGACGGTGCCCATGTTGCCGGCGGCGGCCTCAGTGATCACGCAGGCGATCTCGTCGCCGTGGTTGGCGAAGGCCACCCTGACGGCGTCGACGTCGTTGTACGGCAGCACGATCGTGTCGTGGGCGGTCGCGCCGGTGACGCCGGGCGAGTCCGGCAGCGCGAACGTGGCCAGGCCCGACCCGGCGTCGGCGAGCAGTGCGTCGACGTGTCCGTGGTAGCACCCGGAGAACTTGACGATCTTGGAGCGGCCGGTGAATCCGCGGGCCAGGCGCACGGCGCTCATGGTGGCCTCGGTGCCAGAGTTGACCAGGCGCACCTCGTCGACGGAGGTGCGGGCGACGATCTCGCGGGCGAGGTCGACCTCACCCTCGGTCGGGGTGCCGAAGCTCAGTCCGCGGGTGGCGGCGTCGCGGACGGCGTCGACGATCTCGGGGTGGGCGTGCCCGTGGATCATGGGGCCCCACGAGCAGACGAGGTCGATGTAGGTGTTGCCGTCGACGTCCGTCATGCGGGAACCCCGCGCTTCACGCATGAAACGCGGGGTTCCGCCGACGGAGTTGAAGGCGCGGACCGGGGAGTTGACTCCGCCGGGGATCAGCTCGCAGGCCTCGGCGAAGAGCTCGGCCGATCGGGTGGTGCCGGACATGCCGGACGGGGTCTTGAAGGCATCACTCGAAGAGGTCACCGGACCAGTGTCTCAAAGTCCGGCCGCGAGCACCCCCTCGCGGTCTCAGCCCTGCGGCGGAGCCGGCGGGGCGAGGGGGGCGAACAGCGACTTCGCGGCGGCGTCGACCTGTCCGGCGAACTCGTGTACCGCCTTCTCCGCGTCGGCGACTGCAGTCTCCGCCTGCTGCTGCAGCTCCTGCGGCGTGGGCAGCGGTACGGGTGCGGGCGCCGGCGCAGCGACGGACCCCGAGGCGGGCGTCGGCGCGGCGACGGAGCCGACCGCCGGGGCCCCGACGGAACCGGTGCCGGCGGCGTTCACGTCGCCGGTGCCGGCGTCGCGGTGGGTGCCGTACCAGTCGTCAGCACCGTCGACGGGAGCGGACATGCCCTGCTGGGCGGCGGCAGTGCGCTCGGCCTGGCCCCACTTCGGCAGGGGCTCCGGCGACGGCTTGCCCGCGACGTGGCCCGGCTCGGCGATCCCGGTCTCCAGGAACTCCATCACGAGCTTGTCGATGGCCTCGTTGCCCATGCGGAAGGTGCCGTGGTCGCCGCCACCGACGGTGACCAGTGCGCCACCCATGGCCTCGGCCACGCGGTGCGCGCCGGCGATGGGGGTGATGGCGTCGTCCTCGGAGTGCAGCACCAGCGGCTTCTCGTCGAGGGCGTCACCGTTGGGGCTGATGGTCTTGGCGACCGGCTGCCAGCCCACGCAGTCGTCGCCGGCGGCCTCGACGGCGGCGCGGGCGGTGAGGCGGTTGCCGCCGGTGTACTTGTCGGCCTTGGCCGCGATGACTCCCAGCTGGTCGGCCGGGGCAGCGGTCTCGTTGCAGGTGATGATCGAGTTCATCTCGATGTCGGTGCGGTACACCGGCGAGCGGTTCTCCTGCGCGGCCAGCATCAGGGCCACGGTCTCGTAGTCGGCACGCGCGATGGTGCCGCCGTCGTTGTAGTACTTGAGGACGTGGGCGAGCATCGGCCAGGCCTGCTCGGAGTAGGTGGCGCCGACCGTGGCGTCGTAGAGCCCAGTGGTGGCGTTGTTCGTCAGCCCCTGCAGCGCCGCGGCGCGGGCGAACCCCTCGACGCGTGCGCGGGCGGGGGCGGTCCCGTTGATCACGTCGAGCGCGGGCTTCTCGACGGCGCTGCCGCGGAGCTCCACGGGCAGGTCGCCGGTCTGCGCCGGCGGCGGGGTGAGGTTGGCGGGGCCGCCCACCTCCTGGTCGGTGACCCACTTCCAGGAGTGGAAGACCTTCAGCGGGGTGTCCCCGAGGCCGTAGTAGTCGTCGCGCTCGGCGATCCAGGCGAAGATGTCGTTGACCCGCTGCTCCTGGGCGAGCGCGCCCTGCTCTGCCTGTGTGTTCCAACGCCAGTCGGGGTGGGTGTTGGAGTCCAGCACCATACGGCCGGTGGCCTCGGGGAACAGGGTGGCGAAGTCGGTGCCGATCGCGGTGCCGTAGGACACGCCCACGTAGTCGACCTCTGCCAGCTCGAGCGCCTCGCGGACCGCGTTCATGTCGCGGGCGGCGTTCTCGGTGGTCATGGACTTCATGTACTCGGGGTCGGTCCCGTAGCACGCGTCGTGGAGCGGGTTGACCGTGTTCGGGCCCACATAGTCCACGTTGCAGACCATGGGATTGGAGCCGTACAGCCCGCGGGGCTGGACGGCCACGAGGTCGTGGTTCTCGTACAGGCCGGCCGGGTTGGCGCCGTCGAGGGCCGGGCTCCAGAAGTTCAGGGCGTAGTTGCCGGGCCCGCCGGGGTTGCCGAACACGGTGGAGCGCGCCTGGCCGGACGAGGCCTTGATGCGGGTGAGCGCGATCTGGGTCTTGGCGGCGTCGGGCGCAGTGTAGTCCACGGGGACCTCGACGGTTCCGCACTCGAGACCGGCGGGGACGTACTCGGCCTCGATGCCGAGCATCTCGGTACAGTCCTGCCATTCGACCTGGGCGGCCGAGGCCACTCCCGATCCCAGAAGTGCGATCGCTCCCACGACCGCGGTGGTGCCAACGAAAGTGCTGGAAGGCTGCACCGATCCCCGTTTCCCTGTGCTGTAGGCGTCACTCCGGCGAATCGGACGCATCGACCACTCATTTTTACGAGCGTCACATACGTCCGAACCGCCCCAAATGTAGCCTGTGGCCGACGCCACGACGCACCGCCCCGGGCACACTCAGAAAACCGTCATCCGATCGTTACCGCGGCGTTCGCTGCGCCCGCAAAAGCCCTGGCAGAAGTAGATCTGTCAGGATTCGACCCGGGGGGCGCGTCGGAGGACTGCGAGGGTGGTCAGGACCATCGTCAGCCCCGCCAGGACGGTCGCGGCCAGGAGCAGCCGGGGATCGGTGTGGATGCGTTCGATGCTGTCCTCGACGGGCGGGTCGATGACCGGCGGCGCGCCCGTCACGATGTCCCTGGCGAACCACCACAGCACCACGGCGAGTACAGCGCAGGCGACCGCGGCCACGCCGAGGCGACGCGAGTTCACTCGGGTCCCGGCTCGCGCGGGAGACCGTCGACAGCGCCGGCCAGGGCGGCGTGCAGGGCCGCGGGGTCGCGGGACCAGGCGCGGACCTCGCCCCCGGTGTCGAGTCGCAGACCCACAGCCGCCCGCCGGCGGGGCATCTCCCGCAGCTCGCCGAGGAGTCGGGCCGTCTCCCACGAAGCTACGGAGTCGTCGGCGGCGGGGAGGGGCAGCACCTCCTCGATCCGGCGCAGTTCGAGCTCCTCGGTGCCCTGGAGGTACACGTCGGGGGTCAGGCGGACACGACCGTGGACGCGGGTGGCGGCGATCATCACGCCGTGGCAGAGGGCGGTCGCGATCGCGCAGACGGTGAGCATCAGCCAGTGCACCGGGGCGCCGGTGGCGAGCTCGAACCCTGCGGCAGCGGCGCAGAACGCGGGCGCCGCGAGGATCCAGGCCCAGCTCCAGCCGTCCTCGGCGTACAGGATCGGCCCCTCGGGTTCGATTCCCGGCCGGGCGGCGGTGGGTTCACTTGCCGGCACGCGCGCCGCCTCCCGGGGTCGTGTACTGGATGGCCTCGGCCTTGTGCTGGCGCCACACGGCGGCTGCGGCGCACAGTCCGGCGAGGATCTGGAGGGCGATGACGACGAAGCTGATGACGTCTCCCCGCTCCCCCGCGGTCGCGACTCCGCCGAACACACCGATCACCACGGACACGGCGTCGACGACGAGGAAGATGGCGACGATGTCGAGCATCGTGCGGGCCCACCCCTTGCCCGCTCGCAGCCGGAAGGCCAGCCACACGGTGACGGCGGCGACGATGAGCGCCAGCACCGCCCCGGCCGCCAGAGCGATGGAGAACATGCTCTCGACGGAGACGTCAGCGGACCCGGTGTTGGCGACCGCGTCGCGGAAGGCGTCCCGCGTGGCGGTGGGCAGGTCCCCGAAGCTGGCGGTCGCGGAGTTGATCAGCATGCCGAGCAGTCCGAACGCGGCGGCGGCCAGCCACAGCACCCACGCGGTGTGGATCTCCTCCGGCGGCGGACCGGCCGGCTCGGCGGGCGGGGCGATGCCGGGGTCGGTGGGCGGCTCGCCGGGCGCGGGGCTCCCCCCCGTGGCGCCTTCCGCATCGGGGCCGGGTCCGGTCCGGGCGGGCGGGCGCCACGGCCCGCTGCCGCGGGTCACCGGGACCCCCACCCGTCGGCGAGGAGGCGCGCGGCGTGCAGGGCCCAGTAGGTCAGGACGATGTCCGCGCCCGCGCGGCGGATGGAGGTCAGCGATTCCATGACGGCCGGGTCGTGGTCGATCCAGCCTCGCTCGGCGGCGGCGGAGATCATCGCGTACTCGCCGGAGACCTGGTAGGCGGCCACCGGCACGTCAGAGATCTCGGCGGTCTGGCGCAGGACGTCGAGGTAGGACATGGCGGGCTTGACCATCACCATGTCGGCGCCCTCCTCCAGGTCGAGCTGCACCTCACGCAGGGACTCGCGCAGGTTGGCCGGGTCCTGCTGGTAGGTGCGCCGGTCGCCGCGCAGGGACGAGCCGACGGCCTCGCGGAACGGGCCGTAGAAGGCGCTGGCGTACTTGGCGCTGTAGGCCAACACCGCGACGTCCTGGTACCCCTCGCGGTCGAGGGCTTCGCGGATGGCGGCGATCTGGCCGTCCATCATCCCGCTGGGCCCCACGACGTGGGCTCCGGCGGCGGCCTGGGCGACGGCGAGGTCGTTGTAGGCGGCGAGCGTGGCGTCGTTGTCGACGATCTGCTCGCCGCGCGGGTCGATGCCGAGCACACCGCAGTGGCCGTGGTCGGTGAACTCGTCGAGGCAGGTGTCGGCCATGATCACGAGGTCGTCGCCGACCTCGGCGCGGACGGCGGACAGCGCGCGGTTGAGGATGCCGCCGGGGTCGGCGCCGCAGCTGCCGGTGGCGTCCTTGTCCGCGTCGAGGGGCACGCCGAACAGCATGATGCCGCCCAGTCCCGCCTCGGCGGCGGCGACGGCCTCGCGCCTCAGCGAGTCGACGGTGTGCTGGACGACCCCGGGCAGCGACGAGATGTCGCGCGGGGCCTCGATCCCGTCGGCCACGAACGCGGGGAGCACCAGCTGTCGCGGGGCGAGCGTGGTCTCGGCGACGAGCCTGCGCATGGCCGGCGTCGAGCGGAGTCGACGCGGGCGCACCAGCGGCGCGGGAACGGACGTGGTCTCGTCTGGCGGTGTCGTCACGACCCCCACTGTACGAAAGTCGCCGGTGGTCGGGCGCGGCGCGCACCCGCGCTGCGCCGGGACGCGGGCTCGTCGACCCCTGAACACGCGCCTGCCCCGCGCGGCTGGTCGGCCGGGCGGGGCAGGCGGTGCTGGCGGTGCGGGCGGCGGGGCTGCGGCTCAGCGGCGCCGGGCGCGGCGGCGCGGGGGCGGCAGTTCGCCGGCCGCGCGAAGGTGGTCGGCGTGCGCGGCGAGGGCGTCGACCAGGTCGAGGACGGACGCGTTCTCGGGCTGGACGTCCACTCGCAGGCCGAACTCGGCGGCGGTCTCCGCGGTGCGCGGCCCGATGCAGGCGATGAGCGTGCGCGCGTGCGGCTTGCCGGCGATGCCGACCAGGTTGCGGACGGTCGAGGAGCTGGTGAAGCACACGGCGTCGAACCCGCCGGTCTTGATCATCTCGCGGATCTCGGCGGCCGGCGGGGCGGCGCGGACGGTGCGGTACGCGGTGACGTCCTCGATCTCCCAGCCGCGGCCCGTGAGGCCCTCGGCGAGGGTCTCGGTGGCGATGTCGGCGCGCGGCAGCAGGACCCGGTTGACGGGGTCGAGCACGTCGTCGTAGGGCGGGAACACCTCGAGCAGGCCGAGGCTGGACTGCTCGCCGCTGGGCAGCAGCTCGGGCTGGATGCCCAGTTCGCGGACGCGGGCGGCGGTGCCCTCGCCGACGCAGGCGATCTTCACGCCGGAGAAGGCGCGGGCGTCGAGGCCGAACTCGACGAACTTCTCCCACACGGCGCGAACGGCGTTGGAGGAGGTGAACACGACCCACTGGTAGCGGCCGTCGACGAGGCCCTTGACGGCGCGCTCCATCTGGGCGGGGCTGCGGGGCGGCTCGACGGCGATGGTGGGCACCTCGACGGGCACGGCGCCATGCTCGGCGATGCGCTCGCTCATCTCGGCGGACTGCGCCTTGGTGCGGGGCACGAGCACGTTCCAACCGAACATGGCGCGCGACTCCCACCACTGGTGGCGGTGACGCTCACCGGCGGACTTGCCGATGGTGACCACCAGGTCCCCGTCCATGTCGCGACCGACCTCGGCCATGGTGGCCAGGGTACCGTCGGCGGACTTCTGGGCGCAGAGCGAACCGGAGCAGGTGACGGTCACCGGGGTGCCGGCGGCGAGTCCCTGCTCGGCGAGGCTGGAGGCGGCCTCGGCGAGGTGCCGGCCGGTGGTGCGCAGGACGATCGGGCCGGGCGAGCCGACGAGGGCGGCCCAGTCGACCTCGCCGCGGCCGTCGGCGAACACGTAGCCGGAGCCGAGCGCGATGCCGGCGAAGGCGGGCACGGCGGTGGCCTCGGCGACGCCGGGGACGACCTCGAACGGCACGACGGTGCGGCCGACGGCGGCGATCTCGGTGACGGTGGCGTCGGTGGTCATGGGGTCGCCGGTGACGAGACGGACGACGTCGCGACCCTTCTTGGCCTCGGCGACGAGCTGCTTGGCCACGGCGGCGGGCTCACCGAGAACGGGGCGGACGTCGGCGGCGGTGGGCGCGGGCAGGGCCTTGAGACGCTTGATCTCGGCCTTGTCCTCGGCGGCCACGGCGGCGTCCATCTCGGCCCGGCGCGCGTCGAGCAGTTCCTGCGGCACCGGGACCTCGGTGGCGACCAACGCCAGCACGTCGGCCGAGACGTCGGCGTCGGCGAACACCAGCGGGTTGCCGGTGAGGACCTCTTGGGCCCGGCAGGTGAGCATCCCCGCGTTGCCTGGACCGCCGCCGACGAAGCGGACGGTTCCGGGGCGGGTGGTGCGTGCTCGAGTCATTGTTCGTCTCTCCGTGGGGTGGGTGCCGCGCGCTGGCTGCGCGCGAGATGGGAGTTCGGGGATCAGGGGTCGGTGACGGTGGGTGGCGCCGTCGTGGATTCCCTCGGTACGAGTGGGGCGCGTTGCTCGGGCGATTCCCCGGCCATGAGGTCACGGGCGCCGCGGTCGAGCAGTTCGGCCGCGAGTCGGCGGCCCAGCTCGTCGGCGGCGGCGATCGGTCCGTCCGGGTGGTCTGCGGTGGCGGTGGTGCCGTGGGTGCGCAGGACGGTGGAGCCGTCGTGGGCGGCCGCCACCGCGTGCAGCGTCAGTTCGCCACCGCTGTCGAGTCCGGCGCCGTCGAGTTCGGCGCGCGCGCCGACCGGGGCGGTGCAACCGGCCTCGAGGTCGCGCAGGAGCCTGCGCTCGGCGGTGATCCGGACCCGCGAGGGCAGGTGGTCGACGACGGTGAGGGCCTCGGCGGCCTCGGTGTCGTCGGCGCGACATTCGACGGCGAGGGCGCCCTGCGCGGGGGCGGGGAGCATCTCGTCGATGCCGAACCGGTGGGTGGCACGCTCTCCCGCACCGGTGCGGTCGAGGCCGGCCGCCGCCAGGACGACCGCGTCGAGGTCGCCACTGGTGACGTATCCCATCCGCGTGTCGATGTTCCCGCGCAGGGGGTGCAGGTCGAGGTCGGGGCGCAGGGCCGCGAGCTGGGAGCGCCGGCGCGGGGCGGAGGTCCCGACCCGGGCGCCCTCGGGCAGCGTGGCCATGGTGAGCCCGTCGCGGGCGATGAGCACGTCGGACGGGTCGACGCGCGGCGGCACGGCGATGGGGGCGAACCGGTCGTCGGGCGCGGTCGGCAGGTCCTTGTACGAGTGGACGGCGATGTCGCAGTCCCCGCGCTCGAGGGCGGCGCGCAGTTCGAGGGTGAACACGCCCACGCCGATGCGCTCGACCGGGGCCATCACCACGTCGCCGCGGGTCCGCACGATCACCAGTTCGGCCGGGTACCCGGCGGCGATGAGGGCGTCGCGGACGTGCCCGGCCTGGGTGGTGGCCAGGGTGCTGCCCCGCGTGCCCACCTTCAGGGTCCTGCTCATGACGCCTCCTCGCTTCTACCGTCCACGGTGTTGTCCAGGTCGAACAGTGTGCGTACGACCGCCGCGTAGTTCTCGCCGTCCGGTTGGGCGGCGAGTTCCCGGAACCGCACCGTGGGCGGGTGCAGAAGCTTGTCGACGACCCGGCGGACGGTGTTGGCGACCTCCTCGCGAACCTTCTCGTCCATGTCGGGCAGTCGGGACTCGAGCCGGCGCATCTCGGCCGCGACGACCTGCCCGCCGCGCCCGCGCAGCTGCCCGATGAGCGGCCCGACGCCGGCCATGCGCTCGGCCTGCGTGTACGCGGTGAGCTCGGCGTCGACGATCGTGCGGGCGGCGTCGGCGTCCGCGGCGGCGGCGGAGGTGGCGGGGTCGGCCTTGAGCGCCTCGATTCCCAGGACGGTCACGCCGGGCAGGCCGGCGACGGCGGGGTCGACGTCGCGCGGCATGCCGAGGTCGCAGATGACGAGCGGGCCGCGGTCGCCGCGGCGGGCCAGCGCGGTGTGCACGTCGCCCAGGGTGACGACGGTGCCGACGGCCCCGGTGCAGGTGAAGAGGATGTCGGCGCGGGCGACGGCCTCGGCGAGCCCGTCGAGGGGGAAGGCCGTGGCCGGGGTGCCGGAGTCGCCGGCGATCTCGGCCAACCGGTCGGCGCGCTCCGGGGTGCGGTTGGTGATCTCGATGTGGGAGATCCCGCCGCGGCCGAGGTGGGCGACGGCCAGGCCGCCCATCGCGCCGGCCCCGAGCACGACCGCGCGGCGTCCGTCGAGAGTGCGGCTGGCGCCGTCCGAGAGGATCTCGGCCGCGCGGTCCAGCGCCACGGACACGACCGACGCGCCGGCCGAGTCGATGCCGGTCTCGGTGTGCACGCGCTTGCCCACGTGCAGCGCCTGCTGGGCGAGCCGGTGCAGGGTGGTGCCGGCCGCGCCGATCTCGGACGCCGACTGGTAGGCGGTGCGGATCTGGCCGATGATCTGCTGCTCGCCCACGACCATCGAGTCCAGCCCCGAGGCCACGGAGAACAGGTGCTCGGCGGCGGACTCGGAGTAGCGCACGTACAGGTGGCGGCTCAGTTCGTCGGCGCCCAGGCCGGAGTGGCGCGAGAGCAGGGTCACGACGTCGTCGAGCGCCGGGTGGAACGCGTCCACGGCGGAGTAGACCTCGACGCGGTTGCAGGTGGTGACGATCATCGCCTCGTCGACGTTCTCGCCGGCGATGAGCTCCTCGGTGAGCCCGTCGCGCTCGGACTCGGAGACGGCGACCGCCTCGAGCAGGGACACCGGCGCGCTGTGGTGGGACAGCCCCACCAGGAGAATGCTCACAGCCGACCCCCGGACGCCAGGGCCTCGGGGGCCCATGCCAGAATGGATGCCAACTCGTCAACTCGGCGAGGAGACGGTCGGAGAACAGACGGGGCCCCGCAGGACGAACTCGCGGAACGCTGGTCCACAGTCGGTCGTCTCCCGTCGGTGTGCACGGCTGCGTACAAGGCGCTCCCATGGCGGAAACACCCTGCCGGGACGGCCGTGGCCTCAAGCCTGCGTACGACCCGTAACGGGCTCCACCGTAACCCGCCTGACACCCCGGGACAAAACCGTGACAGGGGCGGATGCTATATCCGGCCGCCCTCCCGCGGGCACCGTGAACAGCACGGACCGCAGTACGGTGGCATCCGTGCCCCCTCGCCGCAGGTCCTCGTCGACCATGTCCGCCGCGACCCGCGCCCGATACGCGAAGCGTCGTCAGCGGCGTCTGTCCCACGTCGACAACGACCTCACCGACCCGCAGTGGGCCCGGATCCTCGACGCGTGGAAAGCCTGCGCCTACTGCTCCGCGACTGGGCCCGCGCTGCAGAAGGACTGCGTCCAGCCCATCTCACGCGGCGGGCGCTACACCCTGGAGAACGTGGTCCCGGCCTGCGCGTCGTGCAACGCGAGCAAGCACAACAGCGAGGTCACCGGGTGGCTGCGGCGCAAGAAGCTCGACGAGGGCGCGTTCCTGCTCCGGCACGCGACCATCCTGCGGGACCTGCGCGACGCGCCGCGGGAGGAGTGACCGCCCACCGTCGCGGCCGCCGCCGCGCGCACCCCCCGGCACCGCCCGCGCCCGTCGGCCGGTTCAGTCCCATCCCGGGAACGGGCCGGCCCCGGCGAGGGTGGCCAGCAGCTCGTCGTCGTCGACCTCCCAACACGAATGCTCCGCGCCGTCGACCAACACCACCGGCAGGCGGTCGCCGTATTCGGCGGCGAGTTCGCGGTCCGCGGCGTGGTCGACGTCGGTCACCTCGAGCCGGGCGCCCGCACCCTCGCACAGTGGGATCAACTGGCCGTGGACGCGGACGCAGCTGCCGCAGCCCTCGCGGGTCAACAGGGTCACCGTGTGCACCATGGCTCGATAGTGCACCACCCCCTCGGGGCTGCCCTAGGATGGGGTCCCCGCGCCCCTTGAGGAGGTCCCGCCCGGTGAACGACTCCCGCCCGGTGAACGACGACGCCGACGACAACGACGACGACAACGCGCCCACCCCCGGCGGCGAGGCCTCCGAGGACGCCGCCGAACCGGTGGAGTCCCACCGCTCCCGGTCCGGCCCGCGGCTTCCCGGTCGTGCCGATCTCGGCTCGGCTCTGGGTCGGCTGCTGTGGCGGCGCCGCGACGCGCGGATCCAGCGGCGCGCCGGTGAGGCCTCCGCCCAGCACGCCGTCAAACTCGAGCCCGGCGCCGAGCCCGGTCCCCCGCTGGCCGACGCCGACTCCGGCACAGTGGTCGTCGACCGCACCGACCGCACCGACGAGCCGTTCGAGCCGGACCCGCAGGTCGCGGCGTTCTTCGACGTGGACAACACCCTCATCCAGGGTGCGTCGATCATCCTGTTGGCGCGCGGGCTGGCCAAGCACCGCTTCTTCACCGCGCGGGACGTCGCCGGCCTGGCGTGGTCGCAGGCCAAGTTTCGGATCTCCGGGGAGGAGAACGCCGACGACGTCGCCACGGGCCGGAACAAGGCCCTGAGCTTCGTCAAGGGCCGCACCGTCGCCGAGCTGACCGCGCTGAGCGAGGAGGTCGTAGACGCCTCGATGCTCGACCGGGTATGGCCGGGGACGCACTCGCTGGTGCAGATGCACCTCGACGCCAGGCAGCCGGTCTGGCTGGTCACCGCCACGCCCGTGATGCTGGCCCGCGTGATCGCCACCCGGCTGGGGCTGACGGGGGCGTTGGGGACGGTCGCCGAGGAGCACGACGGCGTCTACACGGGCCGCCTGGTCGGCGATATCCTTCACGGGCCCGGCAAGGCGCATGCGATCTCCAGGCTCGCCGAGGCCGAGGGTTTCGACCTGTCCAAGTGCTACGCGTACTCGGACAGCTTCAACGACATGCCGATGCTGACGACGGTCGGCAACCCGGTGGCCATCAATCCGGATTCGAAGCTGCGCAAGTACGCCTCGGAGAACGGCTGGGACGTCAAGGACTTCCGCACCGTGCGCAAGGCGGCGAAGAAGGCGATGCCGGGTGTGCTCGCGGTGGGCGGTCTGGCAGGCGCGCGGGCGGCTGCGCGGTCGTCCCACGGGGTGCGCACGATCGGCTCGCTGCGCCGCATCTTCTGACGCCGGCGCGGGGGCCGCGGGGGCGGGGGCCGCGGGGGCGGGGCCGCGGGGGCGGGGGCGCGGCGGCGCGGCGGCTCAGCCGAAGAAGACGCTGCCGCGGCGGGCGAGGTTGCGGAACAGCGTGTTCTGGATGGTCTCGCGGACGTGGTCGGTGATCTCGAAGACCACCATCGGGTCGTCTGCTGCGTCGGGGCCCAGGTGTGAGGTCTCGATCGGCTCGCCGAACTCGATCGTCCACTTGGTGGGCAGCGGGACGCCGCCGAGGGCACCGAGCAGCGGGAAGGTGGGCGTGACGGGCACGTAGGGCAGGCCGAGCAGCCGCGCGAGGGCCGGGATCTCGCCGATCTTGGGGTAGATCTCCTCCGATCCGACCACGGAGCACGGGATGATCGGGGCACCGGCGGCCAGGGCGGTGGCCACGAACCCGCCGCGGCCGAAGCGTTGCAGCCGGTAGCGGTCGGCGAACGGCTTGCCGATCCCCTTGAAGCCCTCCGGCCACACTGCCGCCAGGTGACCGCTGTCCAGCAGTCGCTCGGCGTCGGCGGCGCAGGCCAGGGTGGCACCGGCCCGGCGGGCGAGCGGCGCGGATACCGGCAGCGTCATGACGATGTCGGCGGCCAGCAGGCGCAGGGCTCGGCCGGCGTGGTCGTGGACGGCTACGGTGGTCATCATCGCGTCCAGCGGGAGGACGCCGGCGTGGTTGGACACGATCAGCCCGGCGCCCTCGGCGGGGATGTTCTCGGCGCCGATCACCTCGGCCCGGAACCAGTGCTCGAACAGCGGCCGCCACAGGGGCAGCCACACGTGGGTGTAGAAGTGCTCGTCAAAGCCGAACTCATCGACCTCGTACCCGCCGGTGAGGCGGGTGGCCAGCAGCTCGCCGGCGGAGTTGACGGCGTCGGCCAGGCCGGTCAACGCGCTGACGTCACCGGTCGCGAGCATGGTGTCCACGCTGCGGGCGAGGCCCCGCACGGGGGCCAGGACCTCGGCGTCGATGGGGAGGGCGTCGGCGACCTGCCCGATCGAGGCGCGCATGGAGGTCAGGAACCGGTCGACGATCCGGCCGAGCTCGGTGGCCGCGGCGTCGCTGGTGGTGGTGTCGCCAACGAAGCCCTCGCCGACCACGCGGTTGGCGCGGTTGGCGCGGTCGGCGCGGTCGCCGCGGGGGTCGCGGGAGTCGCGGGG
>NZ_LSSV01000023.1:0-97595 GCF_001658045.1 Dietzia sp. 111N12-1
CCCACAGGTCGTGGCAGGCGCGCAGTCGGGCGGCGGCCGCGCGGTTCTCGGCGTTCAACGCCGCCAGGGCTGCGGAGCTGGCGGCGGTGACGGCGGGACTGCCGGCCACCGCTCCGGCATCATCCCCGGTGGTCGTCTCCCGCATGTGCACCCCCTTTCCGGCGGTTGACCGCACGACCCTGATTCGCCTGTGTGTTCGATTGGGGAAACACTAGCAAGCAGGTCCGACACACGGCTCTGACCTGGGAAGACCGGCGGACTGCGCCGGTCGGTGGGAGGATGAGACCGTGTTGGACACGGGTGCCGTCGTCTCGGTGAGTTGGTGGGCGATCATCCCGCTCATCGTCGTCGGCTCGGTGCTCCACTTCGCCTACGACTGGAGCGGGCACAACCGGGTCGTGGCCGTGTTCGCCGCGGTCAACGAGAGTTACTGGGAGCACATCAAGATCGCCGCCTGGCCGACCATGGTGCTGTACGCGGCCCTCTTCGTGCTCGGCGGCGCCTCGCAGCCGTCCTTCGTGCCCGCGGCCACTGTCGCCCTCTATTCGATCCCGGTGACGATGATCGGGGTGGTCTTCGTCTACAAGGCCGTCGCAGGTCGCAATGTGCTGTGGGTGGACATCGCCGTGTTCGGCCTGTGTATCGCGCTCGCCCAGGCGATCTTCGTGAGTCTGCTCAACGGACTGGAGGCGGACGTCCTCGTCGTCGTCCTCTCGGTCTTCTACCTGGCGGGCATCGTCGCCGCCTACGTGGCGTTCACCCTGAGGCCCCCCGCCGAGCCCGACGTCTTCATCGACCCCATCACATACAGATACGGGGTCGAGGGGCACGCCGACTACGAGGCCGCACCCGAGGGCTGACGGGCGTGGCGCAACCCGTCGGACGCCTCGGGCCCCGTCCGCGGGGAGCGGACGGGGCCCGACGGAGCCAGGGGGGTCGTGGGACCTACAGGCCCATGTCCTTGGCGATGATGGACTTCATGACCTCGTTGGTGCCACCGTAGATGCGGTTGACGCGGTTGTCCGAGTACAGGCGGGCGATCGGATACTCGTTCATGAAGCCGTAGCCGCCGTGCAGCTGGAGGCAACGGTCGATGACCTCGGCGGCGACCTCGGTGCAGAACAGCTTGGCCGAGGCCGCCTCGGCGGCGGTGAGCTCGCCCTCGTCCAGCGCCTCGAGGGCGCGGTCCGCGACGGCCTGCGCGGCGTCGACCTTGGCCTGGCACGCGGCCAGCTCGAACTTGGTGTTCTGGAACGAGGCCACCTCCTTGCCGAAGACCGTGCGCTGCTGCGTGTACTCCTTGGCGAACCGCACGGCGGCCGCGGCCTGGGCATACGCACCGTAGGCGATGCCCCAGCGCTCGGACGGCAGGTTCTGCCCGAGGTAGTAGAAGCCGCGGTTCTCTTCGCCGAGCAGGTCCTCGACCGGGACCTTGACGTCGGTGAAGGACAGCTCGGCCGTGTCGGAGGTCTTGAGTCCGACCTTGTCGAGCTTGCGGCCCACCGCGTAGCCCTCGAGCTTGGTGTCGACGGCGAGCAGCGAGATGCCGAAGCGGCGGTCGTCCTCACGCGGGGGAGCGGTACGGCAGGCCACGATCACGCGGTCGGCGTGGACGCCGCCGGTGATGAACGTCTTGGCACCGTTGAGGACGTAGTGGGTGCCGTCAGCCGAGAGTTTGGCGGTGCTCTTCATGCCGGCCAGGTCGGACCCGGTGCCGGGCTCGGTCATCGCCAGCGCCCACATCTCCTCGCCGGAGACGAACTTGGGCAGGTAGCGCTGCTTCTGCTCCTCGGTCGCCAGGGCCTTGATGTAGGGGAGCCCGAGCAGTACGTGGACACCCGAGCCGCCGAAGTTCACGCCGGCGCGGGCGGTCTCCTCGGACTGGATGGCCTCGAACTTGTGGGAATTGATCCCCGCGCCGCCGTACTCCTCGTCGACGTTGATGCCGAACAAGCCGAGGTCGGCGAGCTTGTAGTAGAACTCCCGCGGGACGATGCCGGCCTCGAACCACTCCTGGAAGTGGGGGGTCACCTCGGACTCGATGAAGTCACGGAGGGTCTGGCGGAAGGCCTCGTGGTCTTCGTTGAACACAGTGCGGCGCAAGTGCGTGCCTTTCCGTTGGACGGTCTGCTCCGGTGGCAGGCCACCGTGGAGGGGAGCGGAGCGTCAGGTTGGTGTACTCCTACTGGTGAGTAGCCTACAAGAATTCGAACTCTCTCACCCGCCCGCCGACCCGTCCGAGGCCGTGACGTCACCCCGTCGGCGGAGTGAACTCCAGGCCGTCGTCGGCGATCAGCCTGATCGGCCCGGTCACCTCACGTCCGGTGACCCGTTCGCCACGCTGGGTCACCGCCACCACGCCCTCGTCGCGCAGTTCGAACGCGACCTCCCGGGCGACGGGCATGAGGTCGCGCCAATGGTCCCCACCCGCCACCCGGGCCGCGTCCGACGGGCAGATCGACCCCTGGCCGCGCGAGCGCAGGAGCGTCCTGATCGTCGCGGCCAGGCGGCCGCGTGTCCCCTCCCGGGTGGGTTCCCACCACGGGTCGCCGCGCTCTCCGAGCGCGACCTTGGCGTCGTGCACCATCACCCGGGCGGCATCGCCTTCGGTCTTGACCAGCCGGCGACCGGTCATCAGTGCCCGGACGAGCTCCGAGCGGAGCTTCTCGGGGATGGACGGATCCGTCGCGCGCCACCGCCGGCCCCCGACCACGATGTGGCGACCGTCCTCGGTGTGCTCCACGCCGGCGCCGGTGCTGTCGTCTCGATCGGTCACACCCAGATCCTGCCCCGCCTCCCCCTCGTTCCCCACCGATCGCCGATCGAGGGTGTCGCACACCGGGCCGGTGTTAGGGTCACGACAGGAACTGGAACGTGTTCCACCAGAGCTGGATGACGATGAGGGGCTGCCGTGACGGCGCAGGACAACACATTCGACGCGGAATTCGACGTGGTGGTCGTGGGGTCGGGGGTGGCAGCCCTCTTCGGTGCCGCGGCCGCCGCCGCCCGGGGTCTGTCGACCTGCCTGATCGAGAAGACCGACCGCTTCGGGGGGACCTCCGCGTACTCCGGCGGCGCCGTGTGGCTCCCTGGCAACTCCGTCCTCGCCCGGGACGGGGTCGAGGACTCCGTCGAGCGGGGGCGCACCTACTTCCGCGCCGTGGTGGGGGACCGCACCGCCGCCGACGTCCAGGACGCGTTCCTCAACACCGGGCCGCAGGTCGTCGAGTTCCTGCAGGACGAGCTGGGCATCCCGACCCGCTTCCAGGCCTTCCCCGACTACTTCGACGCCCCGGGGCGCCAGGAACTCGGCCGGAGCATCTACCCCAAGCCCATCAAGGGCGAGGAGGTCGGCGACCGGGCGACCGACATCCGTCCGCCGGTTCCGGCTGACCAGTTCGGCGCGGACGAGGACACAACGAAGCTCGAGGGCGGCAGGGCCTGGGTGGCGCGACTCGTGCTCGCACTCGACGCGATGGACACCGCGGAGACCCGACTGAACACCGCCGCCGAGGAACTGGTCCGTGACGACGACGGACGTGTCGTCGGGGTGGTCGTGAACGGTCTCTCCGGCCGGCAGGTGCTGGGCGCACGCCGTGGGGTACTGGTCGCCGCCGGCGGTTTCGAACGGTCGGCGGACCTCCGCCGCCGCTGGCAGGACATGCCCACCGCCGACTGGTCCTCGTCCCACCCCGCCACGGGCTCGGGCGACGCCGTCCGCATGTTCGAGCAGGTCGGCGCGGAGCTGGACCTGCTCGATCAGTCCTGGTGGTGCCCCGCCACGCTGTTCCCCAACGGGCACGCCGCGTTCACCCTGGGCTTCCGCTCCGGGATCATCGTCGACGGCACCGGCCGGCGCTTCGCCAACGAACTGCTGCCGTACGACCAGATGGGGCGCTGGATGCACGCCCGCATGTCCGACGGGGCCGGTGACGACTTCTGGCTGGTGTTCGACGACGCGGAGGCCGGCGGCTACCCGGCCATCTGTATCCCCGCACCCGAGCCCGACGCGTTGCGCGGTGCCGGCCTGTGGCACACCGCGGGATCCGTGGAGGAACTGGCCGAGGCCACCGGGCTCGATCCCGCCGCGTTGCGCGAGAGCGTGGACCGGTTCAACGGCTTCGCAGAACAGGGCCGCGACGCCGACTTCGCCCGCGGAGAGGACCCGTACGGGCGGTTCTTCCTCGGTGCCTCCACGGCCGATCAGTGCCTGCGACCGGTCGGCGGCGAGCGATTCCACGCCGTCCGACTCGTCCTCGGCGACCTCGGCACCAAGGGCGGTGCGGTGATCGACGCGAACGGCGCCGCGCTCGACGCGGACGGACGTCCCATCCCGGGTCTCTACGCCGCAGGCAACTCGTCCGCGTCGGTCTCCGGTGAGGCCTACCCGGGGCCGGGTGTGCCCCTGGGGTCCGGGATGACCATGGCGTACCGGGCGGTGGCCGACATGGCCGGACAGGCCCTGCCGATCGCTCCCTGAGCACGGCGACGGCGACGGCGACGAACCACCCCGGTCAGCGGCCGGCCCATGCGAGGAAGTCCGCGGCCGCGATGACCGGCGTGCTCCACTTGTGGGCCGCCCTCGCCTTGGTCGACTGGCTGCCCGGCTCCGCGACCACCAGGGCGTCGCAGCGACTCTTGGTGACCGCACCGACGGGCACCAGGCCACGGCCGAGGGCGAGGGCCTCCATCTCGTCCCGGGACACGAGGACGCCGCTGCGGTCCAGGGCGCTGCCGGAGAAACACACCCGCGTCCCGGGCCGCAGGACGTCCGCCGCGCCAGCCTCCGGCGGAGCCTCCAGCCCCGGCGTCAGGTCCGAGCCCACGATCTCGGAGGCCAGCCGGAGCCGCTCCAGCACGTCGGCGGTCATCGGCACCCGCTGCGCGGCGCGTCGGATCTGCCCGGCGACGAGTCCGCGCGCGCCTGCCCGGAGATCGCGGTCGCCCGGGGTGACGATCTCGTCGTCGTCGTCGTCGTCGACCTCGGCCCCCGGGCGCCCACCGCGGCGGGGGCGCCCCAACAGAGCGGCCCCGACCTCGGCGCTGATACCGAGCATCGCCGACAGTTGGGGGAGTACCTCGGAGGTCGGTGGGCGGACGTCGGCGTCGCGGCTGAGCAGGTAGCCGACCGCGGCCTCGTCGACGAGGTCGGCGTCGAACGTGCCGGCCGCCGCGTCATCGAGGTGCAGCCGCCCGTGGGCCTCGAGCGCCACCCGCGCACGCGCGAGGGCCGATCCGGAGCGGCCACGTGCCCGCTCACCCGGGGTGAGGGCGTCGGTGGGGATGTCGACCCCGACCGGCAACGGCACCGTGCCTCCCAGGCGCGCGAACTCGGCGTCCAGTCGACCGAGAGTGACGTCGAGGTCCACGCCGACCGGGGTGTGCCCGTCCACCAGTGGGGCGACCATCGACCACGCCTCGAGGAGCGTGGGGGCGAGAAGGACATCGGAGACGGTGATGCCGTAGTCCGTCCGCGCCCGGGCCAGGTCGCGCTGGGGATTGACCAGCGTCGTCACCGCGGTGCCGTCGGGGAAGGCGATGGCGAGCTCCACCGGCCGGGGCCGGGACCGGGGCCCGTCCTCGCCGACGGACACCACCGCGACAGCACAGCAGCGGCGGGCCGAGGGCCCACCGTCCGGCGCCCGCAGGAACCGGATGATCCGCCGGTCGGTCTTGAGGTCCCCGGGCAGCACCGGCCGGGTGAGGACGAGGCCTCCCAGCGACCGACAGCGGCTCAACGCCACGTAGAGCTGCCCCGCCACGAACGTGCCGCCGCCGAGGTCCACGACGACCCTGTCCAGGGTCTGTCCCTGGCTCTTGTGGATGGTCACCGCCCAGGCGAGGGTGAACGGGAACTGGGTGAAGGACCCGACCACCTCGTGTCGCATACCGCCGCTGTCCGTCACCGGTCGGGTGACGTCCCAGGTGTGGAGCGCGACCTCGGCGACCTCGCCGCCGGTGAACGCGACGACGACGACGGGCCCTCGCTCTCCGCGGTCGCCCCGTCGCCCGAGGGTCACATCGAGCACCCGTCCGATGGATCCGTTCACCCAACGGTCCGCCGGGTCATTGGTGAGCATCATGACCTGCGCGCCGACCTTGAACCCCAGCACCTCCCGGGTGGGGAGCTCGAACCCGGTGAGATCGCCGGTGAGCGTCGCCTCCATCGCCAGTTCCGACCCGGACAGCCGATCGAGGCGGCGTTGGTTGTGGCTCGCGGCCCTGCGATTGGTGGTGGTGAGCGTCAGCCAGAACTCGTCGTCCGGCGGATCGAAGTCCGGGTCGGTGCGGGAGTTGAGCCGTTCGCGCGCCGGGCCGACGAGAGCGCCCTCGCGGATCGAGTTGAGGATCGCGGTGAGCTCCGGGTCACCGGACTGCCGGAAGACATGGGTGAGGTCAACGGTGGGGAAGTGCTCGGGG
Organism: Dietzia sp. 111N12-1; assembly: GCF_001658045.1. NCBI lineage: Bacteria > Bacillati > Actinomycetota > Actinomycetes > Mycobacteriales > Dietziaceae > Dietzia > Dietzia sp. 111N12-1. Next base: position 6,421 of record NZ_LSSV01000023.1, read on the forward strand.
TGGTAGCGCTCGGCGGAGAAGAAGTACGGCGTCGGGTAGACGGCCTCGAAGGACGATCTCTCGGACGCGGTCACCACCGGCGGTAGCTGGAAGAGGTCGCCGACGAGGACGAGCCGGACGCCCCCGAACGGCATCGTCGGGTCCGGGCCGAACCTCTCGAGCGCGATGGCGACCATGTCGAAGACGTCGGCCCGCAACATCGACACCTCGTCGATGACGAGCGTGTGGGCGCCGGCGAGGGCCTGGGTGAATCGCCCGGGACGGTAGGCGCTGCTGCGCACGTGGTCGACCGTGTGGTCGGGGTGGAAGCCGAACAGCCGGTGGATGGTGTAGCCGCCCACGGTGAGGGCTGCGATCCCGGTGGGCGCGGCGACGAGGGCGGGGTGGTCGGTCTCGGCGAGGAACCGGCGGATCAGGGTCGACTTTCCGGTTCCGGCCCTACCGGTGAGAAAGAGATCGTGTCCCGAGTGCAGAAGGTCGAGTGCGCGGTCGACCTCGTCGGTGAGCACGAGTCCTCCGCGTCCGGGGCCCACCGGCATCCGATCGTCGCTCATCTGTGCCTCCCCTCGGCCGCGACGGCTGGCTTCCGACGACCGCGGGCCGGACCTCCAGGTGGAGATCCGGCCCGCGGTCGGGTGCTGTCGGGGAATCAGTGCCCGTCGTGGCGACGAGTCCGGTTCTCCTCCTGCAACGTGGTGAGCATCGAGTGCTCGCGGTGGTGCTTGTCGTGGTCGGCGTCCTCGAGCAGACGGGCCTCCTCGACCGGGTCGGCCTTGAGTGCGCCCCGCGGGGGACGGCCGGCCACACCGAGCTGGTTCATCTTGGTGGGGACCTTCGCGCCGGCGTAGGCGAGCGGAACGGCGTGGCCGTGCTCGTCCATCTCGCCGAGCGGCTGGTGCACCTCGATGAACTCGCCCTGCGGCATCCGCATGATGATGCCGGTCTCGATGCCGTGCTCCAACACCTCGCGGTCCGCGCGCTGGAGACCCAGGCACAGGCGGTAGGTGGCGAAGTACACCAGCGGCGGCAGGATGATCAGGCCGATTCGACCCGCCCACGTCGTCGCGTTGAGCGAGATCGAGAAGTGGTACGCGATGAGGTCGTTGGCACCCATGAGCACCAGGATTACGTAGAACGTGATCGCCATCATGCCCGCCGCGGTGCGGACCGGCACGTCGCGCGGACGCTGCAGCAGGTTGTGATGCCCCTTCTCGCCGGTGAGCTTCGACTCGATCCACGGGTACGCGAACATCAGCGCGACCATGGCGCCCAGCATGACGGCCACCCAGGTCGTGGCGGTCACGGTGTACGGGCCGAGGTAGAGCTCCCAGGCCGGCATCACTCGCGCGCCGCCCTCTGTCCACAGCATGTACCAGTCCGGCTGCGAGCCCGCCGAGATGTGCGACGGGTTGTATGGCCCGAGGTTCCATATCGCGTTGATCGTGAACAGGCCCGAGAAGAGCATGAGCATGCCGACGGTGATGGCGCCGAAGGCGATCGACTTCACGGCGAAGACCGGGAGGATCCGGACACCGACGACATTGTTCTCCGTGCGGCCGGGCCCGGGGAACTGCGTGTGCTTCTGGTACCAGACCAGCGCCAGGTGAGCGGCGATCAGCGCGAGGATGATCGCGGGGATGATCAGCACGTGCAGGACGTAGAAGCGCGGGATCATCAGCTCGCCGGGGAAGTCCCCGCCGAAGATCATCCAGTGCATCCAGGTGCCGATGACCGGCAGGCCGACGATGATGCTCGAGGTGATCCGGAGGCCGGTGCCCGAGAGGACGTCGTCCGGCAGGCCGTAGCCGAGGAAGCCCTCGACGATGCCCAGGAGCAGCAGCACACAACCGATGACCCAGTTGGCCTCACGCGGGCGACGGAACGCGCCGGTGAAGAAGATGCGGATCATGTGGACGACCATCGAGGCGACGAACAGCAGCGCCGCCCAGTGGTGGATCTGGCGCACGAAGAGTCCGCCACGGACCTCGAACGAGATGTTCAACGCCGTCTCGTAGGCACGGGAGATCTCGATGCCGTTGAGCGGTGCGTAGGCACCCTGGTAGATCACCTTCGACAGGGACGGGTCGAAGAACAGGGTGAGGTAGACACCCGAGATCAACAGGATGATGAAGCTGTACAGGGCGATCTCGCCCAGCAGGAAGGACCAGTGCGTCGGGAAGACCTTGTTGATCTGCCGGCGCAGGCCCTTGGACATGGTGTACCGCGAGTCCAGGCCATCGCCCAGTGCCGCGAGTCTCGTGTTGTTGCTCATGAACGACGCTCCCAGAAGGCAGGTCCGACCGGCTCGATGAAGTCACCGTTGGCGACGAGGTAACCCTCGCTGTCGACGGCGATGGGCAGCTGCGGCAGTGCACGGGCGGCGGGGCCGAAGATCGGCTTCGCGTACTCGAGCGCGTCGAACTGCGACTGGTGGCACGGGCAGAGGAATCGATGGGTCTGCTGCTCGTACAGCGACGTGGGGCAGCCGAGGTGGGTGCAGATCTTCGAGTAGGCGTACAGGTCGCCGTAGTTGAAGTTCTCCTGGCCCTTGCGCTTGGTCACGCGGGCCGCGTCCTCGGGACGGAAACGGATCAACATGACCGAGTTGCGCGAACCGTGGATCGAGTGCATGTGCTCCTCGAAGTTGCCCAGGGCGCTGGCGGGGAGGGGGAAGACGGACTCGAGGCCACCGGCGGACAGGTCGTCCACACGGATGCGCTCGAGGCGACCCTCGCCGGCCGGCGGGTCCCCGTCGGGGTAGACCTTGCCGGTGTCGCGGCCGAGGTAGACCTTCTCCGGCGGGAGGCCGTCGGGACGGGTGTCGGACGCCAGGGTCCACCCGGTGGTGTGCAGCGTGCCGTCACCGGCGAGGGTCATCTCCCCGCGCTTCCACGGGTTCTTGATCATGCCGCCGAGCGGCAGGATCGCGGAGAGGCCGATGAGCCCCACACCCGCGCCGAGGAAGCCGCCCATGACCTTGCGGCGGCCGAGGGTGGAGGTCTTCCACGAGTCGTTGAGCTCGGCGACGAAGGTGCGCCGGTCGAGATCGTCCGAGGCGCCGTCGTGGCGGGTCTGGACCGAGATCTCCTCGGGGATGAACTTCTTGGTGAACTGCACCGCGCCGAAGCCCAGGAACAGGATCGACAGCCCGATCGTCAGGCCGAGCAGTGGCGTGTAGGTCATGTACAACCAGTAGCCGTCCTCACCCTCGCCGCGGTACTCCCACGGCCAGAAGATGTAGACGACGGCGAAGGCGAGGCCGAACAGTGCCGACAGCGCGAACCAGGTGGTGACGGTCAGCGCCGCGCGCTTCTCGGCGCGGGTGGTGGTGCCCTCCGGGAAACGGGCCTCGCGGAACCGGACGTCGACCTCGTCGAGTTCGGTGCCCATGCGCACGAGCTCGGCATCGCTCATCCGGTCGAGATCCGCAGGGGACGGGTTCTTCGGGGTCTCACTCATGAACGGGATCCGATCCACAGGGTCGCGCCGATGAGGGCGACGATGCCGACAAGCCACATGGCCAGACCTTCGGTCACCGGGCCGAGTCCGCCGAGCGAGTAACCGCCGGGCGAGACCTTGGAATCCGAGTCCTTGACGAACGCGATGATGTCCTTCTTCTCGTCAGGGGTGAGTTGACGGTCCGAGAATTTGGGCATGTTCTGGGGTCCGGTCAGCATGGCCTGGTAGATCTCCTGCTCATTGGCAGGGTCGAGAGTGGGGGCGTATTTGCCCGACGACAGAGCGCCGCCGCGACCGGTGAAGTTGTGGCAGGACGCACAGTTGAGGCGGAAGAGCTCTGAACCGCGTGCGATCTCCTCGGCGCGGGCCTGTCCGGACGCGCCGCGCAGCGAGCCCTGGGCGATCTCACCGTCTGGGTCGGTGACGAGCTCGGGGCCACCGCCGTAGAGGTCGACATACGCTGCGAGCGCGATGATCTGGTGCTCGCTGTAGCGGGGCTTCTTGCGCTCCGCCTGGGCCTCGTTGTCCGCCGCCGGCATCCGACCGGAGTTCACCTGGAAGTACGTCGCTCCCGCGCCCGTGCCGACCAAGGATGGACCGCGGTCCTTGACGCCTTGGAGATTTATCCCGTGGCAGGTGACACAGGAGACCTCGTAGAGCTGCTTTCCGTCGGCGATGAGCGCGGCCTGGTCCTGTTGAGCCGTCGCGACCTGTGGCTCGGGAATGACAGCCGTGGCGACAGCGCCCGCCCCGACGAGGCCGCCCGCGATGACTAGCGCGCCGACTGCCTTCCGGCGACGCTTCGTGGACACTGGGCGCGCTGGAGCCACAACGGGGTCCGGCGACGGCGTATCGGCAGCGGGTGGGAGAGGAGAGTTCATTGTGAGTTCCCTTTGGAGTTGGGACCCGCTGGACACAGCGTCCTGCGGCCAGCTGACTACTGAATGAAGTAGATGGTGACGAAAAGTCCGATCCAGACCACGTCGACAAAGTGCCAGTAATACGACACGACGATGGCGGCTGTGGCCTGCGCCGGCGTGAATCGCGACATCGTGGTCCGCATGACCAGTACGACGAACGCCAGGACGCCCGCCAACACGTGAAGCCCATGGAAACCGGTGGTAATGAAGAATACCGACCCGTAGACGCTCGACGAGATCGTGACGCCCTCGAGGTAGAGCATCACGTACTCGTACGTCTGTCCGATCAGGAACACTGTTCCCATCAAGGCGGAGATCATGTACCACCTGCGGAGTCCGAAGACGTCACCCTGCTCGGCGGCGAAGACGCCCATCTGGCAGGTGAACGACGACGCCACCAGGATGACGGTGATCGTCAGGGCGTACGGCACATTGAGGTGTACGGGATAGGAAGGCCAGTCACCTCCCGAGTTCGCCTTGGAGACGAAGTACATCGCGAACAGGCCCGCGAAGAACATCAGCTCCTGGGACAGCCAGACAATGGTGCCCACACTGACCATGTTCGGCCGATTCAGCGAATGAACACGCTGGGCCATGGCCGATCCTGAGTTATCTACTGCGCTCGTCACGTGGCCAAGTATGACCCCTGAGGAGGGACGAGTCTGCACGGACCCCCGAAATCGGCGTGTCTGTCCAGCGTTTCCGCAGGTCGCTTCGGAAACTCTCAGGGCAAGGGTCGGTATTGGTCCCCCTTGCAGGGGCTATCAGGGCACTCTCAGGCGAGCACCGGCCGCTCGCCGCCGCCGGAGTGCAGGGTGTCAGCGCACGGGCCGGGTCGGAACAGTGGCACGATTGACGACGTGCGGGCGGCGCCCTGTGGGGCGTGTCCGTTTCCATGACACCAGAGGAGGTCGGGACACGTGGGCAGTTCGGCAGCGTTCGACGGGGGCCGGTCGTGGCCCGGGGTTCTCGGTACCCTCACCGCGGGCGGGGACCTCGATCCGGCGGAGGCCGGGTGGGCGATGTCCCGGATCATGGAGGGTGTCGCCACCGACGCTCAGATCGCAGCCTTCGGCGTTGCCCTGAAAATGAAGGGCGTCACGGGTCCGGAGCTCGATGCGCTGGCCTCGACCATGCTCGACTACTCCCGTCGGGTGCCCACTGATCGTCCCTGCGTGGACATCGTCGGTACCGGTGGTGACCGCCAGGGCACGGTGAACATCTCGACGATGTCCTCTCTCGTGGTGAGCGCCTGCGGAGTGCCCGTGGTCAAGCACGGCAACCGGGCGGCATCGTCCAAGAGCGGCGGTGCCGATGTGCTCGAGGCGCTCGGGGTGGCGATCGACCTCGGCCCGGAGGACGTCGGGCGGTGCCTCGACGAGGTGGGCGTGGCCTTTTGCTTCGCGCCCGTGTTCCATCCCGCGCTGCGTTTCGCCGCGACCCCCCGGCGTGAGATCGGGATCCCTACCGTCTTCAACATCCTCGGGCCTCTCACGAATCCCGCGGCACCCGCCGCGAACCTCATCGGCTGCGCCTTCGAGGGGCTGATGACGGTGATGGCGGAGGTGTTCGCGCTGCGCGGCAGGTCGGCGCTCGTGGTGCGTGGGTCGGACGGCCTCGACGAGATCACCATGACCGGTCCCACCCGGGTGCTGCGGGTCTCGGACGGTCATGTGGACGAGGATCAGGTCGAGCCCGCCGACTTCGAGATGAGCACCTGCTCGATCGAGGAGTTGCGGGGCGGGGACGGCGTCCACAACGCCGGGGTCGCCCGCGATCTCCTCGCGGGAGCACGGGGCCCGGTGCGCGATGCGGTATTGCTCAACTCCGCGGCCGCGCTGGTGGCCTTCGACGGTCTCGAGCGTGGTTCCGACCTGGTATCTGCCATGCGGGCCGCGGTGGACCGGGCCGCCGCGGCGATCGACGACGGCGAGGCGGCGCGGCTGCTCGAGAAGTGGGCCGGGTTCAGCGTGCGCTGACGAGTCCGGTCCCGCGGTGCTCGGCGGCGGCGCTCTCGGCCAGGGTCGCCCAGCCGGTCAGCGTGTGCGCCCCGTCAAGGGGGAGCGTCCAGCAACCCTCGACCGAGACGATGCGTGTCCTGGTCGAGTCGATCCACCGGTGGACGTTCCGGATCTGGGCGGCGGTGGCACCGGCGAAGGGGCCCGGGCCGGGCTGCACGGTGGTCGCGGCGGCCCGGAGTCCGTCGATGACCGGCATCGGTGCCGCTCCCGGCGGGACGACCCCGGATCCGGCGAGTCGACCGTGGCGCACCACCGCGACCGCCCACGTCCGGCGCGGCGCCGGCTGTGCGAGAACGATCTCGGGCAGCGATGCCGTTGCGGCGAGTTCCTGCCGTCGGGAGAGGACCCGCACGAGGGCTGCGGTCCTGTCGCGGAGCCTGGCCGCGCGTTCGAACGCGCCCTCGGCCGCGAGTACCTCCACGCGGTCGACCAGATCCCGCAGGGGACCGGAGTCCCGTCCCTCCGCCAGCGCCGCCCAGCGATCGGATCCCGGGGCGGTGCCGAACACGCCGAGGAGGTCCTCCCAGGCGGCCCGGGCGTCCTCGGCGCGCCGGAAGGGCCCGATGGCGGCGGGGTCGTCCGGGGTTCGCACGACCTTCGGGCGGGTGGCGCGGCCGGTGGGGGGCGTGAGCCACCAGCCGCGGCGAGGGCTCCGCGACCGGGTGTTGAACGGGGGTTGAAGCGAGTCGATGAGCTGTTCCTCGACGGTCCACGCCTCGAGGAGGTGGGCGCACGCGACCGAGTCGATCGAGTCGGCCAGCCCGACCATGGTGCGCATCCGTCCGCGCGTGTCACCGCCGGAGTAGTAGGACCGGGCCCGTCTGCGGACCGCGCCGGACGAGCCGACGTACAGGGCGCCACCGGCGTCGTCCCGGAACACGTAGACACCGGGCCCCTCGGTCAATGACCCGGTCATGGCGGCCCGCCGCCTCACCTCCGGGGAGAGGCGACCGTCGTAGGCCCGTAACTCCGACAGGGTCGAGACCCCGCAGTCGCCGACCCGCGAGATCAGTGCGTGGAGCACGTCGACCGTGGCGCGGGCGTCCTGCAGGGCCCGGTGATTGGGCTCCACGGTGGCCCCCAGGTGCGCGGCGAGGACTCCCAACCGGTGGCCTCGTGTCTCCCCGCGGTGCAGCACCCGCCTCGCGAGAGCCAGGGTGCAGACCGACGGGGGATCGGGCCACGGGTGCCCGGTCGACGCGGCGGCGGCCCGCAGGAACCCCAGGTCGAACCGCGCGTTGTGGGCGACGAGGACGGCCCCGCGGGAGAATTCGAGAAACGTCGACATCACCTCGCCGAGACTCGGGGCACCGACGAGGTCGTCCGGAGCTATCCCGGTCAGTCTGCTGATGTGGCCGGGCAGGGCACCGTCGATCGAGACGAACGTCGACAGCTCCGCCTGCACCTCGCCGCCCCGAACGCGTACCGCGCCGATCTCGGTGATCTCGTCGCTTCCGGTCCGGGTGCCCGTCGTCTCCAGGTCGACCACGACGAACGTGACGTCGGACAGCAGAGGCTCGAGATCGTCGAAAGCTGCCTGCACCCCGGTCGAGACGGGGGAGGGGGATCGGGGCATGCCGGAGACGGTAGCCCCGCCCTCCGACACGGCCGGCCCCGCCGTGGTTGTCGGACCTTGTCCCTAGGGTGCCCCGCAGTACGACCACCCCGGGCCCGGATCGCGGCTCGATAACGAACGGGCAACACGCCCAGGACGAAGTGTGAGGTAGATCATGTTCACGATGGACTGCGTGCGATGTCCCGCGGGGCCCGCCGCATGTGACGGGTGCATCATCGCCGTTCTCGACGCCGGAAAACCGCAGGTGGACGAGCTTTCTCCGGAGTCGTGCGGCTACGTTCTGGACCCGGAGGTCCGCGAGGCGATCGACATCCTCCGCGAGGTCGGAATGGTCTCCACGGTCGAGATTCTGGGGGCTGACGTCGCCGCGTGAGCGATGAACTGGACTTCGACGAGACGGTTTCGTAACCTTTTCGAGACCTCGGAAGTCATCGCCAGCCTGCCGGCGGGGAGCCGGGGTCACACCTAAGCGCCGAAGGGCGCACCGGGGAACCAGGATCCACTGGGGTGAATCGCACGAGGGCCTACAGGTCCGAAGCGTAGGACAGACTTCCGTGTCCGAACCCGTCAGCTAACCCGGTCGGTGCCGCAGGAAGAAAGAGGAACAATCTTCGTGGGAGCCCACAGCATCAAGACCAGCTCGACCGGCCGTCGTGTCGCCGCCGCAGGCCTGCTCGCAGCCGGGGCCGCTGTCGCCGGTTCCGGGACCGCCGCCGCCGCACCCATTACCGTCGACGTCCCCGTGGAGCTGCGGCTGCCCGGCGTGCCGAACCAGGTCTCGTTCGACCTGCCGGAGGGCATCGAGCTCCCGGCCGGCCTGGCCCAGGCCCAGGCCCAGGCGGCGCCCGTCGAGTTCGCCGCCCCCGCGCCAGTGGTCTCGACCGGCCAGCGCATCCTCGACGCCGCCACCACCCGGGTCGGCTCGCCCTACGTCTGGGGCGCTACCGGCCCCAACTCGTTCGACTGCTCCGGTCTGACCTCGTGGGCCTACAAGGAGGCGGGGATCTCCATCCCGCGCACCAGCCAGGCCCAGATCGGCGGCGGCACCCAGGTCTCCAAGGCCGACCTGCAGCCCGGCGACATCGTCGCCTTCTACAGTGGCGCCAGCCACGTCGGGATCTACGCCGGCAACGGCCAGGTCGTCCACGCCCCGTACTCGGGCACCTCGGTGAGCTACGCGCCGGTGGACTCCATGCCGTTCTACGGTGCGACCCGCTACTACTGAGTCGGGTCGCTCCCCGAACCTCCGCAGACCCCGTCGGCGTCCGGTCTCGAACCGGTCACCGGCGGGGTCTGTCGTCTGTAACATCCCCTCTCGGGTACCCGATTCCACCGTAGGCGTCGGCTGGGCGCCCGCGCCCTGCGTGACCCGGATCCGAGAGTTCGACGACACCAGATGACCCGCAGCCTCAGGGTGCTCGCGATCGCAGCGACCGTGACCACCTCGTTGACCCTCGGTCCCGCGCCGGCCGGAGCGCAGACCACCACCCCGGACCGGTCGTCGCCAACCGCGACCACGGCGCCTGTCCCGGGTCCGGTTACCCCGCCTGATCAGGTGTCGACTTCTCCCGCTCCGTCGTCGACCGCTTCCGTCTTCCCCCGCTCCGTCGCAGACTGCACCGTCCACCACGCCGTCCGCCACAGCGGTGCCCGGCGAGATGAGCGAGGACCTGGCGGAGCTGGCCCGGTTGTCCGAGGAGGCGGGAGCATTGGGGGAGCAGCTCCACCTCGCGCGCGGGGAACTGGACCGCGCCAACGGGGAGCGCGTCCGCCTCGAACGGGCCGCCGGGGTCGCAGCCGGACGGTCCGCCCTCGCGGACGGCACCGCGCGCCGGGACCAGTCCACCGTCGATCACCTCGCGACCATTCGGTACCGGGGCGGGGACACCGGCGCCACACGGGCGGCAGTGCTCGCCGAGAGCCCCCGGGACCTGGTCCACAGGCTCGACACGCTGCGCCGACTGTCCGGGGCCACCACGAGTGCACTGGACGCCTCCAGAGCTGCGTCCCGGGATGCGGTGCAGCTCAGGGAAGAGGCCGCGCGTTCCGCGGCCGAGGCCCGGGACGCGGCCCGCGTCGCGCAGGAGCGAACCGACGCGCTCGCCCGCCGAACCGAGGAGATGCGGGTACGGATGGATGAGGTCCGTCGCCGGGTCGACGCACTGTCGGACGCACAACGCGATCTCTGGATCGGCGGACCGGTGGTGCCGGAGGGGTACGTTGCCCCGCCGGTGGACGACGTCAATTCCGCGGCGCTCCGAGTCGCACTCTCCCGGCTGGGCGCGCCCTACTCGTGGGGCGCGACGGGCCCGTCCGAGTTCGACTGCTCCGGTCTCATGGTGTGGTCGTACGCGCAGGAGGGCAAGGCGCTGCCCCGGGCGAGCCAGGCGCAGGCGGTCGCGGGCGCCCCGGTGGCGATGAACGACATCCGGCCCGGTGACCTTGTCATCTACTTCCCCGGCGCCACCCACGTCGGGATGTACGCCGGCGACGGTCTGGTCCTGCACGCCCCGACCTACGGTGTGCCGGTCCGCCTCGAGCAGGTCGACGCGATGCCGATTCACGGGATCCGCCGCTACTGACCCCGGCCGACCCGGCCAAGCACGGCCGCCCCGCGCAGACACCGGCCGTCCCCGATCGCGCTCCGCCCCTTCCCGACGAGGACGACGCACCGGGCGGGGCCGAGGCGGGCCGGGTTGTGTGGCAGGCTCGGAGCCGATGACCAAGACGCTGTTGATCACCAACGACTACCCGCCGCGCCCGGGCGGGATCCAGTCGTACCTGGAGACGTATCTGAGCCACCTGGACCCGACGGACGTCGCGGTGCTCGCCTCGACGTTCCGGGGTGGCGAATCGGCGGAGTACGACGCCGCCAAGCCCTATCTGGTGGAGAGGGTGCCCACCGAGGTGTTGCTCCCCACACCCGACCTCGCGGCACGCGCACGAAGGCTCGCCTCGGACTTCGGCGCGACGACGATCTGGTTCGGGGCCGCCGCCCCGCTCGCCGCCATGGCGCCGGTGCTACGGCAGGGCCCCGTGGACCGCATCATCGCGAGCACACACGGACACGAGGTCGGCTGGTCGATGCTGCCGGGCTCGCGCCAGATCCTGCGACTGATCGGCGAGTCCACCGACGCGGTCACCTACGTGAGCGACTACACACGGAGGCGGTTCGCGGCGGCGTTCGGCCCCCGCGCCCGCCTGGTGCACCAGCCGGGTGGCGTCGATACGGAGAGGTTCCGGCCGGATCCCGCACGGCGAAGGGCGATCCGCGACCGTTACGGACTCGCGGACCGCGACGTGATCGTGTGTCTGTCCCGCCTCGTGCCGCGGAAGGGCCAGGACATGCTCATCCGGGCGATGCCGGAGATCGCCCGGCGGGTGCCCGGGGCGGTCCTCGTCGTCGTCGGCGGTGGGCCCTATCGGCGCACGCTGGAAGGACTGGCGCGCCGCCTCGGGGTGGCCGACCGGGTCGTCTTCACCGGCCGCGTCCCCGCGGACGAGATCGTCGACCACCACCGACTGGCGGACGTCTTCGCGATGCCGTGCAGGACCCGAGGGGGAGGGCTGGACGTCGAGGGGCTGGGAATCGTCTACCTGGAGGCGTCCGCGTGCGGGGTGCCGGTCGTGGCGGGCCGGAGCGGCGGTGCCCCGGAGACGGTGCGCGACGGCCGGACCGGTCTCGTCGTCGACGGGACGTCACAGGGCGAGGTCGCCGACGCCGTCGCCGGCCTCCTCGAGGACCGGCCCAGGGCGTCGGCCATGGGGGTCCGCGGCCGCACCTGGGTGCTGGAGAACTGGCGCTGGGAGGACCTGGCCCGGGACATGGAACGCGTGCTCTCGGGGGAGTGACCCGCGAGAGCACGCGTTCCGACGCGCAGTCCGATCAGGCGTAGAGTGACTCGATCTGCTGGGCGTACTTCTGGTGCACGACGTTGCGCTTGACCTTCAGGGACGCGGTGAGCTCACCGGTCTCCTCGGTGAACTGGTCCGGGAGGACGTGGTACTTCTTGATCGACTCGGAGTGAGACACGCTCCGGTTCGCCCGCACCAGCGCCTGGTCCAGGTGCTCGATCAGGTCGGCGTCCTTGAGCAACTCGTACAACGAGCCGGACTTGTCGTGGTGGGTCTTCCACCGTTCGACGGCCTCCGGGTCGAGGGTCAGCAGGGCCGAGACGAACGGCTTGCCGTCGCCCACGCACACCGCCTCCGCCACGAGCGGGTCCGCACGCAGCGCGTCCTCGAGCTGGTTGGGAGCCACGTTCTTCCCGCCGGCCGTCACGATGATCTCCTTCTTGCGGCCGGTGATCGACAGGTACCCGTCCTCGTCCAGCGAACCCAGGTCGCCGGTGCGGAACCAGCCGTCGCTGAAGGACTCGGCGGTCGCCTCCTTGTTCTGCCAGTAGCCGGAGGCGACGACGGGTCCGCTGACCTCGACCTCACCGTCCTGCGCGATCCGGACCGCGCAGCCGGGCAGCGGCTGGCCGACGCTGCCGATCCGCATCCGCCCCGGGGTGTTGACCGTGATCGCGGCGCAGGTCTCCGTCAGGCCGTAGCCCTCGAAGATGTTGACCCCGATCCCGTCGAAAAAGTGGGTCAGACGGTCACCCAGGGCGGCGCCGCCGGAGATGGCGACCTCGCAGCGCCCACCGAGCGCGTTGACGAGCTTGGCGTAGACCAACTTCGAGAAGATCGCGTGGCGCAGCCCGAGGAACGGACCCACCCGGCCGTCACCCCGGTTGGCCTTGGAGTACGCGACCGCGGTGTCGGCGGCCTTGTCGAACATCCACGCCTTGACCGCGCCGCCGTCCTGCGCGGTCGCCTGGGCCTTGTTGAAGACCTTCTGGAACACGCGGGGGACGGCCAGGATGTAGTGCGGCTGCATCTCGCCGAACGTCTCGACCAGGTTGTTCAGGTCGGCGGAATGCGCGATGGTCACGCCGGCGTGGAAGCCGGCGTAGGTGATGGCGCGGGCCAACACGTGGGCCAGGGGCAGGAACATCACCGAGGTGGCGTCGTCCCGCAGGATCCCGCTGAACGGCGTCTCGAGCACGGCGAGCGTCTCGGACATGAAGTTGCGGTGGCTGAGCATGACGCCCTTGGGGCGGCCCGTGGTCCCCGAGGTGTAGATCAGCGTCGCGGGGGAGTCGGCGCGGACCGAGGCCCGGCGCTCGTCGAGCACCGAGACGTCGACCGTGGCCCCCTCGGAGGCGAGGGTCTCCAGGACCGGGGTCGCGCCGTCGATCACCAGGACGTCGGCGACCTCCAGGCCCTGTACGCCCTCCCGGGCGGTGGTGGCGTGGGTGTCGTTCTCGACGATGATCAACCGGGCCGCGGAGTCCTCCATGATCCAGTGGATCTGGTCGGCGCTGGAGCTGTCGTACACGGGAACGGTGACCGCGCCGACGGCCCAGATCGCGAAGTCGAGGAGATTCCACTCGTACCGGGTGGAGCTGAGGAGGGCGACCCGATCGCCCGCCCGGACACCGAGCGCCACCAGTCCGCGGGCGATCGTCCGGACCTCCTCGGCGAACTCGCGGTTGGTGACGTCCGTCCACCGACCGTCGACGGGCTTCTGGAACGCCACGTTCTCCGGGGTGTTCTCCGCGCGGTCGTATGCCGACTGAACGCAGGACCAGTCGTCAGGGACGGTGAAGTTGGCGGGTACCGCGACGTATTCGCGCAAAGGGTCCTCCCGGTGGAGACGTTCAGAGTATGTCGGTGACCACACACACTATCGCCGGGACCACACGGTGGTCACGTCGCCTGCCCTCCGGGCGCCGCGGGTGGGGCGCATCGCGGAGCGGGATATGTGAAGCTTGTGGGTATGAGCGAGCACGACGGCGCCCCCGAGGTGTGGCCGACCCGAGACTCCACGGTGGTCGACGCACCGGTGGAGGACGTCATGGCGGTCATCTCCGACTTCGCCGCGTACCCGGAGTGGTCCGCGTCGATCCGCGCGGCCGAAGTGCTGTCCACAGGTCAGGACGGTCGTCCGGACCGGGTGCGGTTCAAGCTCGAGGCGGGCGCGATCGTCGACGAGTACGTCCTCGTCTACTCCTGGTCGGCGGACGACCGCGGTCTGGAGTGGCGGCTCGAGAGCTCGGCGTTGCAGAGGGCCCAACGGGGCTACTACCGGCTCGAACCGGTGGAGGGCGGCACGCGTGTGGACTACGAACTCGAGATCGAGCTCACGGTCCCGGTGATCGGGAGCCTGCGCAGCCGCGCCGAGCGGCGCATCCTGGGCGACGCGCTGAAGGAACTCAAGCGCCGGGCGGAGTCGCGGTGAGCAGAACCCGTGTCGTCGTCGTCCTCGGGGGAGATCCCGAGGACCGCGCGGGCGTCACCGCCGACCTGCTCGCGGACCCCGCTTGCACGGCGTTGATCCTGACCGGCCATCCCGATGCCGTCGATCCCCGTCTCGACGTCTCGGAGGACGGGCCAGTCGAGGTCCGGGTCGACGACCCGACGGCGAGGCTCGAGGCCTACCGGTCCGGCGCCGCCGATCCGGACGACGACGTTCTCGCGGCGCTCGCCGCCGGAGGGGACACCCCACTGGCCGCGGTGCTCGGGTGGGAGTACGCGCGACGGGCCGCGTCGTCCGAGTACTGGGACGTCGTCGTGGTCGAGCTCGACGGGGACCTGACCGCGGTGCGCCGGCTCGCGGCGGCCGGGGAACTGGCCGCGTTCGTGGAATCACGTTGGCCCGCCAATGTGCGCTTCGCCTCCATGGCGGCGGGCGGACGCGCCGACGTGCGGGTGCGGGAAGCGCACAGACTCGCGCTGCTCGCCGGTGACGTGGCCGGCTTCCTCGCCGGGAGGATCGAGACCATCGTGGTGGGGTCCCCGGCCGGCTCCACGGCTGCCATGGCGACTCTGGCCCGCGGCGCCGTCACCCCGGTGGTGGCGCCCGACGGCGAGGGCGGATACCGGGTCGAGTACCCGGCCCCGACCCGCCCGTCCGCGCCGGTCTCGGTCGAGGGGGACCTGCTCCGCCTGGAGTTCGACGGGTTCCGGGCGGTGGTGGCGCTGCCGCCGCTGCTGCGCCGGTGTGTGCTCACGCAGTCCGTCTTCGAGCGCGACGCGGGTCGACTGGTGATCAGCTTCCTGCCCGACCCGGATCTGTGGCCCCCGAACCTCGTACCGTCCGGATCTGCGGACCGCGCCGGGTAGTATCCGCATTCGTCGACAGCCATCACAAGAGGACCGGTGACCCGTTGCTGTACTACCTGTTCAAATACGTGCTCATCGGCCCGTTCCTACGTCTGACGAGTCGTCGGGTCGTCACGGGACGCGAGCACTTCCCCGAGCGCGGTGGCGCCCTGCTGGTCGGCAACCACCAGTCCGTCGCGGACTGGTTGTTCACCCCTCTGCTCCTGCCCCGCCGGGTCACCTTCCTGGCCAAGAGCGACTACTTCACCGGAACCGGTGTCCGCGGCATGCTCAGCCGGTGGTTCTTCGCCGGCTCGGGCCAGCACCCGATCGACCGCACCAACGCCGACGCCGCGCAGGCCGCCCTCGACGCCGGGCTCGAGGTCCTCTCATCGGGGGAGATCCTGTGCATCTACCCGGAGGGGACGCGCTCGCCGGACGGTCGTCTGTACCGCGGGAAGACCGGGCCCGCCCGCCTCGCACTCCGCGCCGGGGTGCCCATCATCCCGGTGGGCGTGACCGGGACCTCCGAGTACATACGCCGGATCTCCCGGTTCCGCCCCGGGCGGCGCACCGAGATCCGGGTCATGCTCGGCGAGCCGCTCGATCTGTCCCCGTGGGCCGGGCGCGAGGGGGACCGGGACGCTGAGCGCGAGATCACCGACGAGCTCATGCGGCGGATCCAGGCGCTGACCAATCAGGAGTACGTCCACGACACGTATGGCGCCGAGATGAAGAAGCGCTACGAGGCGGTGCGCAAGGCCGGGCGGAACCTGCTCGACCACCCCGTCGAGGGACAGCGCTGATCGCCGGTGCGCTACTTCTACGACTGCGAGTTCATCGAGGACGGCACGACGATCGAGTTGGTCTCCGTGGGGATCGTCGCCGAGGACGGCCGGGAGTTCTACGCCGTGTCCACCGACTTCGACGCCTCGGCGGCCGGGCCGTGGGTGCGGCGCAACGTCCTTCCGAAGCTGCCCAACCCGTCGTCGTCCGCGTGGATGTCCCGGAGCCGCATCCGGGACGAGCTCTACGAGTTCGTCACCGCGCCGCCCACCGGCGGGGTCGAGATGTGGGCGTGGATCGGGGCGTACGACCACGTGGCCGTCTGCCAGCTGTGGGGCGACATGACAGCCCTTCCCGCCGCCATGCCCCGGTTCACGCGCGACGTCCGCCAGCTCTGGGAGACCGCCGGCAAGCCCGACCTGCCCGCACACCCGGGAGGGGAACACGACGCCCTCGCCGACGCCCGCCACGCCGCGATGCGCTTCCGCGCCATCGCGGCGAAGTCGCCCCACCTGGGTCTCTGAGGCCCGCTCCGCCGGTGGTGGCGTATCGTCGCCGGGGTGAGCAACTGGACAGTCGACGTCGACATCGCGCAACTCCCCGACCTCCCGCCGCTCTCCGCGGACCTGGATCGGCAGCTGGCGGACGCCCTCTCGCGGCCCGCCCTGCAGCAGCCGTCGTGGGATCCCGGTCACGCCGCGGCGATGCGCAAAGTGTTGGAGAGCGTGCCGCCGATCTGCGTCGCCTCCGAGGTCGAGCACCTCTCCGATCGCCTCGCCGACGTGGCGCACGGGCGTGCGTTCCTGCTCCAGGGCGGTGACTGCGCCGAGACGTTCGAGGCGAACACCGAGCCGCACATCAAGGGCGTGATCCGCACCCTGCTGCAGATGTCGGTCGTGCTGACCTACGGTGCGTCGATGCCCGTGGTCAAGGTCGGCCGGATCGCCGGCCAGTACGCCAAGCCCCGCTCGGCGGACCGCGACGGAACCGGGTTGCTGTCCTACCGCGGCGACATGGTCAACGCGCTCGAGCCGGACGAGGCGGCCCGTGAGCACGACGCCTCCCGGCTCGTCCGTGCCTACGCCAACGCGGCCGCGGCGATGAACCTGGTCCGTTCCCTCACGGCGTCGGGCACCGCGGACCTGCATCGCGTCCACGAATGGAACATGGAGTTCGTCGCGGGCTCGCCCGCTGGTGCCCGCTACGAGGCCCTCGCCGCCGAGGTGGATCGTGGCCTGCGCTTCATGGACGCGTGCGGGGTCTCGGACCAGAACCTGCGCTCGGCCGACATCTTCTCCTCCCACGAGGCGCTCGTCCTGGACTACGAGCGGGCCATGTTGCGCCTGGCCGACGACGGCACGGGCCTGACCGGCGACGCCGAGCAGGGGTTGTACGACCTGTCGGCGCACTTCCTGTGGATCGGGGAGCGGACCCGCGGCATCGACGACGCCCACGTGGCGTTCGCCTCGCTCATCCAGAACCCGATCGGCCTGAAGATCGGTCCCACCACCACGCCCGAGTTGGCGGTCGAGTACGTGGAGAAGCTCGACCCCCACAACCGGCCGGGTCGACTGACGCTCGTCTCCCGGATGGGCAACGACAAGGTCCGCGACGCGCTGCCGCCGATCGTCCAGGCCGTCGAGGCGACCGGCCACAAGGTCATCTGGCAGTGCGACCCCATGCACGGCAACACGCACTCGACGTCCAACGGGTACAAGACCCGCCATTTCGACCGGATCATCGACGAGGTACAGGGCTTCTTCGAGGTCCACCACGCTCTCGGTTCCCACCCGGGTGGCATCCACATCGAGCTCACCGGTGAGGACGTCACCGAGTGCCTCGGCGGAGCCCAGGACATCTCGGACATCGATCTGGCCGGTCGCTACGAGACCGCCTGCGACCCGCGCCTCAACACCCAGCAGTCGCTCGAGCTCGCCTACCTCGTGGCGGAGATGCTGCGCAGCTGACGCCGTAGGGGCCGGCCTCGCGCCCCGGAGGCACGGCCGGCCGCGCCCCCGGAGGCACGGCCGGCCGCGCCCCCGGGGGCACGGCCGGCCCGCGCCGGAGACGCGGCCGGCCCTAGCCGAGCGCGTCGATCTCGACCTCGCTGCCCCTGGCCACCACCCGGCCGGGCAGCGGGGTCTGGCCGTAGACGATCCCCCTCGACGTTCCCGAGTCGATGGTGGCCTCGAGCCCGGCGTCCTGCAGCGTCCGGCGCGCGTCGGAGGCCCGCGAACCCAGCACCACCGGGACGGTCACCGCGTCCGACGGGACGACCCGCAGCACCGCGTTCGTCGGGTCGAGCCGGGTCCCGGCGGGCGGATCGGTGCGCACCACGCGGCCGTCGGAGATCTGACGATCGGTCACGGGCGATTCGCGGACGATCGTGAACCCCTCGTCCTCGAGGATCCCGGTCGCCTCGTCGAGGGGCACGTCCCGGAGGTCCGGCACGGTCAGTGCATTGGAGACGAGCAGGACGACCCCGTCCCCGCGGGACACGTCGGTTCCGCTGTCCGGGTCGGTGCCCACGGCCACGCCGCCGTCCACCTCGTCGTCGTAGACCCGTCTGACCTGTGACACGGTGAGGCCCGCGCCCTCCAGGGCCGCGCGCGCCTGGTCCTCCTCCAGGCCCACGACCTCGGGGACGGCGACGGGTGCGGGGCCGGAACTGGTCACCATGGCCACCCGGGTGCCCACGTCGACGGTCGTGCCCGCGCCCGGCTGGAGGGAGACCACCTGGCCGACGGGTACCGAGTCCGAGTACTCGTTCCCGCCCCGGACCGGTTCCAGTGAGTTCTCCCGCAGCGCTGCGGACACGGCGTCCGCCGACCTGTCGGCGCCGACCTCGGGCACCACGGGGCGACCGACGGACACCAACACATCGACGGTGTCGCCGCGCGGCACCCGCTCGCCCGCCGCGGGGTCGGTGCCCACCAGCGCGGACGGGGGGACGTCGTTGCTGAAGGCGTCGCGGGTCGCGGCGGCCAACCCGACGGCGTTGACCGCCTCGGTCGCCTGCCCCACCGACATACCCTGGACCGACGGCACCTCCACGAACCGGCCGGAACCCAGCCACCAGCCGGCCACGGCCAGGCCGATCGCGGCGGCGAGCACCACGATGAGCCACAGCATGCCGCGCTGGCGGCGGGGCCGGATGACGTCCCGGTCGGGCGCGGGCTCGTTGCCGCCGGGGGGATAGTGGCCCGATCCCGTGCCGTGCCAGTGCGCAGGAGCAGGGCCGGCCCCCGCTCCCGCCCCGGGACCCGCCGCCGCCGGGGCCACCATGGTGTCCACCCGCGTCGGTGTCGGCCCGCCGCCCCGCCTCAGCGCCTCTCCGCTCTCACGGTCGGCGGCGTCGAACTCGGACTCCCCGCCCGGGGTGGCCCGCGCGGCGTTGGCCCGCGCCCGCGACCACGAGGACTGCCGTGGTGCCGGGACGACATAGTCGGGGAACCGGCCGATCCTGGCGGCCTGGTCCAGGTCCCGCAGCATCTCGCCGGCGTCGGCGTAGCGGTCCTCACGGCTGCGTCGCGTGGCGCGCAGGATCAGGTGGTCGAGGTCCTCGGCCACGGTGTCGGACTGGTCGGAGGGGGCCGGCACGTCGGTGTCGAGGCGACGGTAGGCCACGGCGATGGTGTTGTCACCGCTGAACGGTGGCTCCCCGGTGAGCATCTCGTAGGCGAGAACGCCGAGGGAGTACAGGTCGGACCGGGCGTCGGTGTCGGCGCCGGAGATCTGTTCGGGGGACAGGTAGGCCGCCGTGCCCATCACCACGCTGCTCGAGGTGGCGCGGGACTCGGCCACCGCCCGGACCAGGCCGAAGTCGGCGAGTTTGACCGCGCCGCTGCCGGAGATCAGCACGTTCTCGGGCTTGATGTCGCGGTGCACCAGCCCGGCCTGGTGGGCCTCCCGCAGGGCGCCGAGGAGCGGACGCAGGACGGCGGCCGCGGCGTACGGGGGCATGGGGCCACGCTCGTCGAGCAGCTCCCGCAACGTGCCTCCGGGCACGAGTTCCATCACGAGGAACGCGGTGTCGGCCTCGACGCCCTGGTCGAAGACCTGGACGATGCCGGAGTCCGACAGGCGGGCCACCGACCTGGCCTCGAGGGTGAAGCGGTCGACGAACGCCTTGTCCCCGGCGAGGGTCGGATCGAGCAGCTTGACGGCGACGTGGCGGTCCAACCGCTCGTCGGTGGCCAGGTGGACGGTGGACATCCCGCCGCGGGCGATGACGGCGTCGAGCCGGTATCGCCCGTCGAGCAGTGTCCCTGGGCCGGGGGGCTTCCCGTCGTAAGTGCTCATGTCGTCCATTCTGCCCCTCCCGTCCCGTCCGCGGTACGTCCCTAGCGGACGGGGTCCGTAGCCCGACGCCGTCGGCCGCGCCGGCACCGCCGGTGGGGCCCGGGCGCACCCGTGGGACTAACCTGGGTGGCGTGAGTACTGTTCCGCACGCCGACGACGTCCTGCCCGCCGACGTCGAGACCATCAACCTCCCCGCGGTGTCCGAGCGCCTGGGCATCCCCGTGACCCGCGTGCACGATCTCCTGCGCGACGGGACCCTGCTCGCCGTGCGGCGAGCGGGCATCGTGGTGGTGCCGGCGACCTTCCTGGATGACGACGACGAGGTCGTGCGCTTCCTGCCCGGGCTGGTCGCGGTCCTGCGGGACGGCGGCTACCGGGACGAGGAGATCCTGCGGTGGCTGTTCGCCGAGGACGACAGCCTGCCCGGCCGGCCGGCCGACGCGCTACACGGTCACCGCGCCCGCGAGGTCATGCGGCGCGCCCAGGCGATGGCGTTCTGACCCCGGCGGTCGCGCGCCGCCACCACCAGACCGCGGCGAGGGATGCCGCGAGGGCCGCCCCGACGAGCGCGGGGCTGTAGAGGCTGGTCGACCCGTTGGGTCCGATCGCCATCACGAGGAAGACGGTCACCGCCACGGCGGCCGTGGTGGCGCGTCGACCGGGTCGGGCGGCGACCCAGAACGCCGCCACCCACACGTAATACCAGGGCCAGGCCAGCGAGTTGAGGACCACGAAGGCCAGCAGCGCGACCATGATGCCGCGGAGCGCCGAGCGGGTGTCACGCCGGTGGAGCCACCACACCACGACGAGGGTGACCCCCAGGACCACGCGTCCGACGCGGCGGGCGACCGCCAGGACGTCCTCGAATCCGGGGGTGTCGACCACGGCGTGGACCAGGTGTGCCACGGCGGTGGGCGCGCTGAGGTAGTTGATGACCCGGTCGGAGACGGAGATCGCGTCGAGCCAGCCGAACCCGGTGCCCGAGGCGAGGGTCGCCAGGGCGAACGCGACGGCGGCGGCCCCCGCCGCGGCCCCGGTGTCGACGAGGGCGCCGACGAGGGGGCGGCGCGCCCCGATCGACGTCCGCCGTCGGTCCAGGGCGATCCACAGCAGGAACGGCGCCACGATCACGGCGGTGGCCTTGAACGCCACCGCGATCCCGATCGCCGCCCCGGCCCACGCGTAGCGCCGGTCGAGCGTGAGGACCACGGCGCCGACGCATGCCACCAGCGGGAAGATCTCGTTGTGCAGCCCGCCCGCGAAGTGGATCACGGACAGCGGGGAGGCGCCCGCCATCCACACCGCGGCGCCGGCGTCCACCCCGGCGCGGCGGGCCAGGGCGACCACGAGCGCGACGAGCCCGGCCAGTGCGGCGAGTACCACCACCCCGAGGATGACGATCCCCACCGCCGGGTGGCCGCCGGACAGCGCCACGACGACGCGCATGAGCAGCAGGTGCAGCGGGCCGTACGGGGTCGCGGTGGACTGCCAGTCCGGGCTGACCTCGTCGGTGAAGGGGCCGGGGTTGGCCTCCGGTCCGTGGTGGTACGGGTCCACTCCCGCGGCGCTCATGGCGCCCTGCGCCAGGTAGGACCAGGCGTCGCGGCTGAACAGGGGGACCGCGGGCAGCATCGGCGCCGACCACAGGGCCGTGGCCCACACGGCGTCCCGGGTGGGGAGGCGGCCCGAGACCGCCCGGGGGCCGAGCGCGAGCCACGAGGTGACCAGCAGCGCGACGCCCGCCCAGCAGAGGATGAGGGCGAGGACCTCACCGTGGCCGAACGTGTACCCGGGCAGCCCCACCGCGACCGCGACGCCGCCGTCCACGGGCAGGGCGCCCGCGCCGAAACCGGCGATGGTGAGCAGGACCGAGCCGAGGACGCCGCGCCACAGCGCCGGACCGGAGGGACCGGTCAGGGCGGCGCGGGCCGAGGCGGTCGTCGCGGTGGTCGCCCGGCGGATCCGCGACGATGGTGATGACGACAATGGCGACGACGACGAGGTGGTCGCCTCCGGCCGGGGGGCGGACGCTCCGAGCACGGATCAGGCCCGCCTGCGGGTCGCGGCCTCCGCCAGTGCGCGCAGTGTGTCCCGCCCGTGGTCGCTGATCGCATCGGAGGCCACGGCGTCCAGGGCGCGGGTGGTCAACGCGTCGATCTCGGCCTCCACCGAGACCACCGCACCGGACTCCACGAGGATGCTGCGCGCGCGTTCGAGCGTGGCCGCGTCGGGTTGCGTCCCGAGAACTCCGAGGAGGAACTCGGCGTCCCGGCGGGGGGCGAGGGCGGTCGCACGGGCGAGCAGCAGGGTGCGCTTGCCCTCCCGCAGATCGTCCCCGGAGGGCTTGCCGGTGACCTCCGGGTCGCCGAACACGCCCAGCATGTCGTCCCGCAACTGGAACGCCTGGCCCACGGCCACCCCGAACTCCCGCAGGGCCGAGACGGTCTCCGTCCCGGCACCCGCCAGCTCGGCGCCGATGTGCAGTGGCCGCTCCACCGTGTAGGCCGCGGTCTTGAAGCGGTTCACCCGGGCCGGGGTGAGCTCGTCGGTGGCGCCCGAGGCCTCGGCGAGAATGTCGAGCATCTGCCCCGACAGGACCTCTGTCTTCATGGCGTACCAGGGACCCAGCGCGCGGGCCAGGGCCTCGGGGGGTACCCCGGAGGTCACGAACATCTCGTCGGCCCACGTCAGGGCCAGGTCGCCCACGAGGATGGCCTGGGAGACGCCGTAGCGGGCCGCGTCCCCGTCCCAACCCTCGTCGCGGTGCGCGGCCTCGATCGTCCGGTGGACGGTGGGGCGGCCTCGCCGGGTGTCGGAGGCGTCCACGATGTCGTCGTGGACCAGCGCACAGGCCTGGATCAGTTCGAGCGCCGCGCAGGCGGTCACGACCTCGTCCGGGGCGGGAGCGTCCGCGTCGCTCGCGGCGGCCCAGCCGGCCAGGGCGAACCGTGGTCGCATCCGTTTGCCGCCGTCGAGGACGAAGTCGGAGAGCAGGCCGGCCAGGCGGTCGACCCGCTCGTCGATCCCCGCCACGACCGTGCGCCGTTCGTCGATGAGTCGGCGGAGCGCGTCGAGGACGCGTTCTCCGTCGTCGGGGCGAGTCGCCGTGACCACGGGCACCATTCCTTCCGGGCGCCGGTGTTCGGCCGCCCTCGTCGCCGACGATCCTAGTCGTCGGGCGGCGGCCGGACGTGGCGCGCGTCGGGCTACCCTGGTCGGGTGACCCAGCTACCCGACTCCGACCCGACGGACGGCGGCCGGCACCCGAGCATCGTGGAGCGGATCGCGACGTCGACCACCCCGAGGGTTCCGTTCTCCGTCGAGTTCTACCCGCCGCGCGACGAGGCCGCCGAGGACCGACTCTGGCGCGCCGCCACCGTGTTCTCCGACCTCGGGGCGGCGTTCGTCTCGGTCACCTACGGGGCCGGCGGATCCACGCGGGACCGGACGGTCCGGGTCGTCGAGCGGCTCGTCCGCGAGACCGATCTGCTGCCGATAGCGCACCTGACGGCGGTGGACCACACGGTGGCCGAACTCACCGACATGATCCGCATGTACGGCGAGGTCGGGGTGTCCAACATCCTCGCCCTGCGCGGGGACCCGCCCGGGGACCCGCTGGGCGAGTGGACGGCTCACCCCGAGGGGCTGCACTACGCCGAGGAACTCGTCCGTCTGATCCACGAGGTGGGGGACTTCCACGTCGGGGTGGCGTCCTTCCCCGAGGGGCACTACCGGGCCCGGGACCTCGAGCACGACTCCGAGATCCTGGTGAACAAGCTCCGGGCCGGCGCCGAGTACTCGATCACCCAGATGTTCTGGGACGTGGAGCACTACCTGCGCCTGCGGGACCGCGCCGTCGCCGCCGACCCGGAGCAGGGCGCCAAGCCCATCATCCCCGGACTCATGCCGGTCACGAGTCTGCGGCAGGTCCAGCGGATGGTCGAGCTCTCGGGCTGCGCCCTGCCCGACGACCTGGCCGAGCGGCTCCGGACCGCGGCCGGGGACGGGCCCGAGGAGAACCGGGCGGCGGTCCGTGAGGTCGGGATCGATCTCACCACCCGCATGTGCGAGCGACTGATCGCCGAGGGTGTCCCGTGCCTGCACTTCAACACCCTGAACTTCTCCAAGGCCACCCACGAGGTCCTCACCAACCTGTCGATGGCCCCCGCCCCCGGGGTGGCGGCCGGCAGGATCTGATCCGCCCCGGTGGGGGTGCGGCTCGGGTCAGCGCACCAGCCGGTCGGCACGGGCCCTGGACGTCCGGGCGGCCAGGATCGTCCCGATGGACACCAGCAGGGCGGTGCCGATCCCGACGATCATCCACACCGCGAACCCGCGTGCGGCCGGGTCGGGATACGACGACGAGGCCTGCATCCGCGTGATGGACCCCGGCGCGGGGGACCAGCTGACGGAGTTGCCGGCCCCAATGGTGCCGTTGGTCTCCTTGATGCGGTTGGGGAAGGTCAGATCGACCCGGGTGGTCGCCGTCTCGGCGCGGTCGGCGGGCAGCAGGGACAGGTCCACCGATCCGCTGAACGAGACCGTGTCGCCACTGCGTCGAAAGCCCAGGCTGTACGGCCGTGCGCCCTCGATATCGATCGCGAGGGTGAGCGTGTCGACCTCCGCAAACGTCAGCTGGGTGAAGTAGATCTCGCGGCCGGTGAAGCCGTCCGCCGAGTAGGGGGTGATGCGGACCTTCTGCTCGAGCCCGGACGGCGTGGTGATCCGGTCGAGCGCGGCCGCCTGCGCGGGCTGGTCCCCCGCCACGAGGATCCGGCCGGAGACGGTGTCGTCCTTGCGGACGCTCATCTGGGCGTTCAGCTGGAGGCACCCGGACAGGAGCACCAGCAGGGTGGTCAGGGCCGTGAGACCAGCCAGTCGCCGGGGCAGTCGGGAGCGGCCACTGCTCGTGGGGGCGTTCGCTGTCGGATGGGGCGGGGTCACGGCGGTCATTGTGCCCGTGATCCCCGCCGTCGCCGCGCCGACCTGCCGAGTCGGCGGGTCACGAGCCGCGCCACCGTCCTGCCGCTGGTCCCGATCACACCGCCACCGGGGTGGGTCGAGGCCCCCGCCAGGAACACGCCGTCGGCCCCGGGCACGGCGTGACCGCGCAGATCGGGGTGGGGACGCATCGGCAGCATCTGGTCGAGGGACATCTCCACGTGCATGACGTTTCCGCCGATCAGGCCGAGTTCGGTCTCCAGGTCCTCGGGGGTCTGGACGTGACGGTGGACGATCGAGTCGGCCAGCCCCGGCGCGAAGCGGTCCGCGACCGCGATGATCCGGTCCGCCTCCGCGGCGCCCTCATCCGACCAGCCACGGCCGTCGGCCAGGTGGCGCGGGTGCCACTGCGACCACAGCGTCAACTCGTGGCGACCCTCCGGAGCCAGCGAGGGGTCGAGCGCGCTGAAGCTCATCGCCAGGACGGCGGGATCGGCGTCGAGGCCGCCCGCGGCGGCGACGCCGTAGCGGCGGTCGAGGTCCCGTCGGTCGGTGACGAGCAGTTGCAGGCCGTGGGCGCTGGTGCTCGTGGGCACGCCGGGATAGGTGGGCAGCGAGTCGGTACCGAGCCTGACGGCCATCCCCAGTCCGAAACCGGGCCTGATCCGCCGCCGCCACCCGTCCAGCGTCGAAGCCGGGAGTTCGCCGGCGAGGAGGTCCAGGGTCGTGTGGACGTGGCAGGCGGCGACCACGGCCGAGCAGTACAGGGATCGCCCGCCCTCCGTGTCGACGCGCCATCCCGAACCGGAGCGCCTGATCGAGGTGGCGCCGGCACCGGCGGTGACCGTCCCCCCGTGCGCCCGGACGGAGGCCGTGAGGGCCTCCGCGAGCGCGCCCGAACCGCCGATCGCGCGTCCCGGCGGGATCCGGTGCATCAGGGCGGCGAACCCGATCATGGGGGCTGTGGCGGGGTGGGACATCGGCGGCCCCGACTGCGCACCGAACCACGACAGTGCCGCCTTGAGGCGCTCCGAGGTGAACATCGCATCCAGCAGCGCGTCACCGGAGGACAGGAAAGTCTGGACCGCGCCGAACGGATCGCGCAGGTCGTCGGCCCCGAGGAACGCCGAACCGAGACCCGGGGCGGTGGGGCGGACCGCGAACCCCTTCATCATCCGTCCCGCCAGGACGTCCCACCGGCGGACGAACTCCCGGTACGCGACGGCGTCGGCCTCACCGCAGGCCACCGCGATGCTGGCGCACGTGGCGTCGAGGTCACGGTGGAAGACGATCGGTGGCGCGTCGGATCCCGGAGGGGCGGGCGCGAAGCCCCACGGGTCGCAGTCCACGTAGCGCAGTCCGTGGGCCTCCAGCCCGAGCTCTTCCGGGATCCCGGTGTGGCGGATCATCAGATGTGCCGAGGACCCACGGTCGGTGCGGTGGCCCGGGTACCGTTCGACCGTCGACGTGGCGCCGCCGATCACCGTGTCCCGTTCGACCACGTGCACGTCGAGCCCGGCGCGGGCGACGTAGGCGGCGCACACCAGTCCGTTGTGCCCGGAGCCGATCACCACCACGTCATGCCGGGGGGTCACGTTCGGTCTCCGATCTCGGCGAGCGGTAGCGACCGGGCCAGGACGGCGAACGGTCTCGCGTCCCCCTGGAACCGATACGAACGCAGCACATCGGTGAACCCCAACGACCGGTACAGGCGCCAGGCCGCGTTGTCCTCGCCGTCGACCTCCGGGGTCGACAGCAGCACCGTACTCTCCGGCCGGTCGGCCAGGAAGGTCCGCACGAGGGTCGCGCCGATTCCGCGCCCCTGCAGTCCCGGTGAGACGTGCAGCTCGGTCAGTTCCACGTAGTCGGGCGGGAGCTCACGGTCCCGGTCCCGCAGTCCCCGGGAGACCTGGTCGTACCACCACTGCCCGGGAGCGCCGTGGTAGCCGTAGCAGATGGCGACGAGCTGCCCCCTGGTCTGACCGAGCAGCCGTCGGCGCGGGGCCTCGAACGCGGCCACACCGGACCAGCCGTCCCGGTAGCTGTGCTCCATCCACGCCGCGGCCCGGGAGCGGACCACCTGCGGCGGATAGCCCATGGCGTCGACGTAGACCCCCAGAGCCTCGGGCAGTCGGTCTCGGAAGTCGGCTGCGTCGAGCCGGGTGATCACGGTGTCCATCGACCCCATTTGATCACGGGCGCGGATACGGGGCGTCCGGTTGTGTCGTACCCCGGCGATACCGTGCGCGCAGAAGGGGAGGTGCAGGGGAGATGGACACCAGGAACAGGATGCGGACGGCCGGCGGGGGAGCGGTGGGAACCCTCGGACGGGCGAGTCGTGCGGAGCTGCACCGCGGGCGCGCGATCGCCGCCGCTGCTCCCTCCGAGCGGTTCCTCGAGTCGTACCGCGCCGCGAGGTACGCGGCCGGGGCCCTGCTGGCCCCCGGGCCGCGGCGACGCGGTCCCGCGGACGTGTGGCACCGGCTCGCGGCGGAGGTGCCGGAGCTGGAGCGGTGGGCGACCGCCTTCAGTGGGTACTCCGCTCTGGCGGCGGCGGTCGAGGACGGGCTCCCGCGTACCGTCTCGGACCGGATGGCGGACGATTTCCTGTGGGCGGTGGGACGGTTTCTCGATCTGGTGGACGAGCGGTTGGGGGTCCTCGGCCCCGCCGCCTGAGGGGCCGGGCGGTGAGACGGGGGAATCCTCAGGTCTCAGAGGGGAATCCCGGTGGTACCCGCCGCGTTGCCCTCGTATGATGGGGGGAACCCTGACCGGCTGATCCCCCATCCACGGTTGGTGCGAACCGACCGAGCCGGCCGCGCTCGTTCGTCACGAGCATCTGAAGGAGGTCGAAGTGCCCCTGTCCGAGCACGAGCAGCGCATGCTCAAGGAAATCGAGAGCGCGCTCTACGCCGACGACCCGAAGTTCGCGTCGTCTGTCCGAAAGACCGGTGCGACCGGTGCTCGTCGTCCGGCGGGCCTGGTGGTCGCGCTGGCGATCCTCGGTGTGGCGCTTCTGATCGGCGGGCTCGCCCTCGACTTCAAGCCAGGCGGCTTCCCGGTACTGAGTCTCGTCGGGTTCCTGGTCATGTTCGCGGCGGGTGTCCTCGCGCTGCGGTCCACGCCGTCGCACGGCGTCGCCGGCGCCAAGGGCACCGGCGGCCCCCGGGTCCCCGGCACCGGGCGGACATCGGCCAAGCCCGCCGACGGGCGGAACTACTCCTCCCGCATGGAGGACCGCTTCCGCCGACGGTTCGACCAGGAGCCCTGACCGGCCCGTCCCACGGCCTTTCGACGAAGGGGTGAGCGCACACGCGCTCACCCCTTCGTCCATTTGTCTGACGCTCTCGGGCCGGCAGCCCGGAGCCCGTCGCGACCCGGAACGTCCGACCCGGCCGAGATGCCGGCGCTCCGTCCTTCCTCCCCACCACGTCCCACCCGTGCTCCCCACCACGCCCCACCCCTCCGCCCCACATCTCCCCACAGGGGCCGGCTCGGCTGCCACGAGAGCCGTCTCGAGTCACATGAGTCCCAAGAGAACCGCGGAAGTGGGCGCTCTCCGGGCCGTTGATCCGGTGTCGGGACGGCGACTGCAGGGCGTCTACGGCCACTGAACTGCGGTGATGTGAGACAGTGGGGCGAAGTGGGGCGCAGGCCTTGTTTGTGGGGCGTTGTGGGGTAGAGTGGGGCACGCAAGGAGCTCGATGGGCCTGGACCCCAGGAGGTGGCGGGTGACCGACACCGATCTCGTCGACTCCGGACGTGAACGAGCCTTCGTCGGGTACGGGACACACCGTCCCAAGCTCGATGACAAGGGGCGGCTGACGATCCCCGCCAGATTCAGGCCAGGCCTGGCGGACGGGGTGGTGGTGTGTGGGTGGTTCACCAACACGCTCTCGGTCTTCCCTGAGGACGAGTTCGACGCGCTGGTCAGAAAGGTCCGGCCGACCGCCAACCTCAGCGAGAGGCACATGGCGTTCTTCCGGCTCCTGGTGAGCGGCGCGGAAGTCCAACAACTGGACTCGCAGGGACGGATCTCCATCCCGGCGAGTCAGCGGAACTACGCGGGTCTGGACAAGGACTGCGTCGTCAACGGCCTCGGGGAGCGTCTCGAGGTCTGGGACGCCGAGGCGTGGGACCGCTACAGCGAGGAGAACCTACCCGTGTTCTCCGAGATGGAGGGCACCTCGCTCGGGATCGAATTCTGATCCGGGGAGAGGACGGACACGAGCAAGCGAGAGCACGACGGACGGAGCCCCCCGGCCCCTGCCCGGCACCACCCTGACGTACTTCCCCAACGCCAGGTGGGTACCGGACGGGGACCAGGGGGCTCCACCACAACCGGAGCACCGACGACTTCCGGACGCGAGGAGGCGAGATGGCAGACGAGTCCGACGCCGACCGCGACGCCACGCGCTCCGGGCACATACCCGTCTTCCTCGAGCGGACGATCGAGCTCTTCCGGCCCGTCGTCGAGGCGGCCGAGCAGGACGGTCGCGTCCCCGTCATCGTGGACGGGACCCTCGGGCTCGGGGGGCATTCCTCCCACCTGCTGGCCGAGTTCGGTGAGTTGCGCATCCTCGGTGTCGACCGCGACCCCGAGGCCCTCGAGATGGCGACCCGTCGACTCACGGCCTACCGCGACCGGTTCACGCCGGTTCACGCCCGCTTCGACGATTTCGACCGCGTCGTGGCGGCCCTGCCCGGGGAGTCCCGGGACGAGGCGGGCCCCGCGATCGACGGGATCCTGCTCGACTTCGGTGTCTCCTCCATGCAGCTCGATGTGGCCGAGCGAGGGTTCGCGTATTCGGTCGACTCCCCGCTCGACATGAGGATGGACCCCACCACCGGCCCCACCGCGGCCGACATCCTGGCCGACTACCCGCGTGACGACCTCGCCCGCGTCCTGCGCGTCTACGGCGAGGAGCGATTCGCGCGACAGATCGCCGCGGCGATCGTCCGCCGCCGGGACACCGACCCCGTCGTGACCAGCTCCCAACTCGTCGAGCTGCTCTACGACACCATCCCGCAGGGTGCCCGCCGGACCGGCGGACACCCGGGCAAACGCGTGTTCCAGGCCCTGCGCATCGAGGTCAACGCCGAGCTGGAGGCCGTGGAGAACGCGGTGCCCGGATACCTGGACCTGCTCCGCCTCGGCGGCCGTGCGGTGTTCATGTCCTACCACTCCCTCGAGGACAAGATCGTCAAGCGCGAGCTGGCCACGCGCACCGCATCGCGGACGCCGGCGGGCCTGCCCGTGGAGCTCCCCGGCCACGGCCCCGAGTTCGAGGCGGTCACCAGGGGAGCGGAGAAGGCCTCACAGGAGGAGATCGACCACAACCCGCGCTCGGCCTCGGTGCGCGTGCGATGTGTCCGGCGTATCGACGGGAGAACCCCATGACGAGCACGATCGACACGCCCGGCACCGCCGGTGGGCTCGACACCCGCCCGGCGACGACACCGGGTGT
This sequence comes from Dietzia sp. 111N12-1, assembly GCF_001658045.1. Lineage (NCBI taxonomy): Bacteria > Bacillati > Actinomycetota > Actinomycetes > Mycobacteriales > Dietziaceae > Dietzia > Dietzia sp. 111N12-1. The sequence continues at coordinate 37,046 of NZ_LSSV01000023.1, forward strand.
CGGCGCGCCCGCACCCGCGGGACGACCCGTCGGCCTCCGACGCAAGCCCGTCACCCGCTCGGTGCGCGGCCGCCGGACCGTGGTCGTCCCGGCGGAACGTCTGAGTCCCGCCGAGCTCGCCGCGAGGGTTCCCTTCGTCGTCGTCCTCCTCCTGCTCATCGGCGCGGGGGTGGGCGGCACCCTCCTGCTGTCCGCGCAGACCACCCAGGACACCTACGACCTCAAGAACGCCCGCGACGCCAACGTGGAGTTGGTGGAACGGATGGAGGCCCTGCAGGCGTCCAACGAACGCGCCCGGTCCGCCGAGGTGCTGGCGCAGCGCGCTGAGAAGCTCGGCATGGTCGGAGTCGCCAGCGCACCCATCCTGACCAGGGGATCGGACGGCGTGCTCGAGATCGTCGGCGAGCCCGAGGCGAAACTCGGCGCGCCGATCAAGCCGCTGCAGCCCGCTCCGGTAGCGTCCGGACCGTCGAGGTCGTCCGACCGGGACGGATTCGACGCACCGCCCGCGCAGGCGCCCCAGGACCGCACGCCCCGCGGGGTCGCCCCCGTTCCCTACCCGCCCCTCGCAGCCCCTCCGTCCCCGGTCGCCCCACCGCCCGCCATGGCCGAGTCCGCCCCGCCGGCTCCCGCCCCACAGGCGGACCCCGCGCCCGACCTCGTCCCGCCGGCTCCGGCACCGCCCGGTGAGGACGCCGCGACCCTCGCCCCGGTGCCCGGACAGCTCTTCTAGACACCCGAACCCCGAAAGGCCCGCTGGAGATGACCGAACGACGCAGCCCGGGAACGGGCGCCCGGGTCCCCTCGGGCGCCCCGCGCGGCACCGCGCCGGGAGCCGGACGGCCACCGAACCGGTTCGGCAGGGTCCTCACCGCCTCGGCGACCGAGCGACGCTTCACCTTCATGCGCTCCGCCTTCGCGATGATCATGGTCATCGCGCTGGTCAAGCTCTTCTGGGTGCAGACCCTCGGGGGAACGGAGCTCGCGGCCCGCGCCGAGAGCCAACGCCAGGTCCACGAGGTCCTGCCCGCCACGCGGGGAGCGATCGTCGACCTCAACGGCGACCCCATCGCGTTCACCCGCGAGGCCCGCGACCTGTCGATCCAGCCGCTGGTCGAACAGCGCAACGCCGAGGCGCGACGGGAACTCGACAGCACCAAGCCCACCTGGGACGAACTGGTCGAGGAGATCGCCGACGAGTTCGAGACCGTGCTCGGTGACGCCGTCGACCGCGACGAGATCGAGGCCAAACTCACCTCGGAGGGCGGCTTCACCTACCTCGTCCGCAACGTCGACGTCACGCTGGCCAACGCCATCACCCGCGAGTACCCCATGATCGGGGCCGAGCGCGTCGACATCCGTGAGTACCCGGGGGGCGCGCTCGCCGCGAACGTCGTCGGTGCGACGACGAAGAGCGACGAGGGCAAGTTGATCGGACTCCAGGGCATCGAGGCGCACTTCAACGACGAACTGGACGGGGAGGACGGACGGCAGACGTTCGACCGGGCCCAGGACAACACCGTCATCCCGGGCACCCTGCGCAACGTGACCGAGCCGCGCGACGGCGACACCATCCGCCTCACCCTGGACGCGGACCTGCAGTGGCACGTGCAGAAGGCCATCCAGACCGCCAAGGACACCTCCGGAGCCGAGACCGCGTCCGCCGTCGTGCTCGACGCGCGCACCGGTGAGGTCCGCGCGATGGCCAACGACAACACGTTCAACCCGGCCGTCGGGGTCGGTGCCGAGCTCGAGCGGGGGGCGGACCTGGGCAACCCGGCGATCACCTCGCCGTTCGAACCGGGCTCCGTGCAGAAGATCATCACCGCCGCCGCCGCGATCGAGGCGGGGCTGACCGATCCGAACGAGGTCCACTCCGTGGACGGCAGCATCCGGATGGAAGGTGTCACCGTCTCGGACGCGTGGCAGCACGGCCCCACCCCGTACACCACCACCGGCATCTTCGGGAAGTCCTCCAACGTCGGCACACTCATGCTCGCCCAGCGGGTGGGCAAGGAGCCGTTCTCCGAGTACCTCGACAAGTTCGGCCTCGGCCAGCGCTCGGGGATCGAACTCGCCGGGGAGTCCGAGGGTCTGGTGCCCGACCTGCAGAACTGGCAGGGCGGCACCTTCGCCAACCTGCCCATCGGGCAGGGCCTGTCCATGACCACCCTGCAGATGGCGGGCATTTACCAGACCATCGCCAACGACGGTGTCCGCGTGCCGCCGCGGATCGTCGCCGAGCGCGTCGGCCCCGACGGCGAGCGCACCGAGACCGAGCGTCCCGAAGGTGAGCGGGTCATCAGCACCGAGACCGCCCGCACGGTGCGGGACATGTTCCGCTCGGTCGTGCAGTCCGGGGGCACCGGCCCGCAGGCCGCGGTCGCCGGCTACCAGATCAGTGGCAAGACCGGCACCGCGCAGCAGATCGACCCCGGGTGCTCCTGCTACTCCAACTCGCGCTACTGGATCACCTTCTCCGGCATCCTGCCCGCCGACGACCCACGGTATGTGATCGCGATCATGCTCGACGCCCCCTCGCGCGGCGTGCTCGGGGCCTCCGCGGCCCCGCTCTTCCACGACATCGCATCGTGGCTGGTCAATCGCGACAACATCCCGCCGTCCGCCCCCGCGCCGGAACTGGTCCTGCAGGCGCGGTGATCAGCGCCCGGCAGGGTAGCGTGTAGCGGGTTCACGGGAGGGTAGCGAGCAAGGAAGGCGGGGCGAGGACAGGCGATGACGACAGCGCGAGAGCTGGCAGACGCGGTGCGGGCCACCCTTCTCGGCGACAGGACCCGGGGTGGTGACGACCTCGTGGGTGCAACGATCCGCGCACAGGACTGCGGCCCCGGGATCCTCTTCGCGGCACTGCCCGGCACGCGGGTCCACGGCGCCTCGTTCGGTGCCACCGCGATCGAGGCGGGCGCCGACGCCGTGCTCACCGACCCCGAGGGGCTCGAGATGATGGCCGCCGTGGCCGACCGGGTCCCCGTCCTGGTGCATCCGGACCCCCGATCCGTCCTCGGCGCGGTGTCCGCGGCGGTCGCGGGAGACCCCTCCGCCGCCCTCGACGTCGTGGGGATCACCGGGACGTCCGGCAAGACGACCACCTCCTACCTCGTCGAGGCCGCGCTCGAGGGCGGCGGCCATGTGGCGGGCCTCATCGGCACCACCGGGAGCCGGGTCGACGGTCGGGCGCTGCCGAGTCGCCTCACGACCCCCGAGGCCCCCGAGTTCCAGGCCCTCCTGGCCCGGATGAGGGATGAGGGGGCCCGCGCGGTCGCGGCCGAGGTCTCCAGCCACGCCCTGCGGCTCGGGCGCGTGGACGGCACCAGGTTCGCCGTGGGTGCCTTCCTCAACCTGACCCAGGACCACCTGGATTTCCATCCGAGCATGGACGACTACTTCCGTGCCAAGTGCCGTCTGTTCGACGCCGAGGCCGACCCGGGGTCCGCGGTCCGCCCCGCCGAGCGGGCCGTCGTCGTGGTGGACGATGACTGGGGCCGGAGACTGCTCGGGATGCGGCCGGACGCGGTCACGGTCTCCGCCGAACCCGGGGCCGACGCGGACTGGACGGCGGGGGAGTCCGCGACCACCGAGCGCGGCACCCAGACCTTCACCGTGCACGGCCCCCGCGGGCTGACCGCCGACGTCGAACTTCCGCTGCTCGGCCGGTTCAACGTCGCCAACGCACTGGTGGCCCTGGCGGTCGTCGATGCCCTCGGTTCGGACGTGGCGGGCGCGGCGGCCGGTCTGGCCCGCGTCCGGGTCCCCGGACGGCTCGAGCCCGTCGAGCGGGGCCAGGACTTCCGGGTGCTCGTCGACTACGCCCACAAGCCCGGCGCGGTGGCGGCGGTGCTCCGGTCCGTCCGCGCGCAGACCGAGGGCCGCATCGCCGTGGTCCTCGGTGCCGGTGGCGACCGCGATCCGGGTAAACGCCCGCTCATGGGCGCCGCCGCCGCCGAGGTCGCCGACCTGGTCGTGGTCACCGACGACAACCCGCGCAGCGAGGACCCGGCCGAGATCCGCGCGGCGGTCCTCGCGGGCGCCGAGTCCGCCGCCGGTGACGACACCCTGATCGAGGAGGTCGGTGACCGGGGAGCGGCGATCGCCACGGCGATCGACTGGGCCCGCACCGGGGACGTCGTCGTGATCGCCGGCAAGGGCCACGAGACCGGTCAGGAGAGGAACGGGACCGTGTTCCCGTTCGACGACCGCACCAGAGCCGCCGAAGAACTCATCAGACGACTCGGATACGCCGCCCCCACGGGCGAGACGGAGGACAACGCACCATGATCGACCTCACCCTCGGCGAGATCGCCGGGATAGTCGGCGGTCGGTTGGTCGGTGGAGACCCCGCGTCGGCCGTCACCGGTTCCGTGGAGTTCGACTCCCGCCGGATCGGGGAGGGCGGGCTGTTCCTGGCGCTGCCCGGGGAGCGCGTCGACGGTCACGACTACGTCGCCCGTGCCCTCGACGCCGGGGCCGCCGCAGCGCTCGTCGCCCACGAGGTGGACGGGGCGGACGGTGCACAGATCGTCTTGCCCGCGGTCGACCGGAGGCAGACCAACGCCATGGCACTCGCCGCGGACACGGACGGCTCCGGCGCGTCGGTGCTCGCCGCGCTCGGCGCCCTCGCCCGCGCGAGTGTCGACCGGCTGGTCGCCGACCACGGACTGGTGGTGGTGGGGGTGACCGGCTCGTCCGGCAAGACCAGCACCAAGGACCTCATCGGCGCCGTGCTGTCCGCGGCCGGGACGGTCGTCGCGCCACCCGGATCGTTCAACAACGAGATCGGGCACCCCTGGACCGCACTGCGGGCCGACTCCGGCACCGACTTCCTCGTCCTGGAACTCAGTGCCCGGGCGCCCGGGAACATCCGCGAGTTGGCGGCCCTGGCACCGCCGCGGATCGGCGTCGTGCTCAACGTCGGCACCGCACACCTCGGCGAGTTCGGCTCGCGAGAGCTCATCGCCGCCACCAAGGGCGAACTCGTCGAGGCCCTCCCGGACGCCGCCCACGGCGGGGTGGCCGTCCTCAACGCCGACGACGAGCGGGTCCGGACCATGGCCGCACGCACCGCCGCCGAGGTGGTCTCCGTGGGGGTGGAGGGAGCCGCGGACGTCCGTGCGGAGCGGGTACGGCTCGACGACGAGGTACGCGCCTCCTTCCGTCTGGTCACCCCGCGGGGTGAGGCCGATGTGGCGCTCCGTGTGCACGGGGAGCACCAGGTGGGCAACGCCCTGTCGGCGGCCGCGGTGGGTCTCGCGTGCGGGATGTCGGTCGAGCAGGTGGCCGCGGCCCTGGGGACCGCGGAGGCCGCCTCCGTACGCCGGATGGACGTACGGATGACCGCCGACGGCGTCACCGTCATCAACGACTCGTACAACGCCAACCCCGATTCGATGCGGGCCGCGCTGAAGTCCCTGGCCGTCATGGCCCGCTCCGGCGGCGGCCACCGGCGGACCTGGGCGGTGCTGGGGGAGATGGCCGAACTCGGCGAGGACGCGGTCACCGAGCACGACCTGCTCGGGCGTTTCCTCGTCCGCCTGGACGTGTCCCAGCTCGTGGTCGTGGGCCTGGGCCGCCCCCAGCGTGCGCTGTTCCAGGGCGCGATCCAGGAGGGCTCGTGGGGTTCCGAGGCGGAGCACGTCGCCACCGCCGAGGAGGCCGTGGCGATCCTGGACGAGCGCGTGGAGCCGGGCGACATCGTCCTGGTTAAGGCCTCTGCTGCCGTCGGTTTGTGGAGCGTCGCCGAGCACCTGCTCGCGTCGCGTGGTGAGGAGAACCAGTCATGACCCAGATCATGATCGCAGGCATCGTCGCCTTCGTCGTGAGCATCTTCCTCACACCCCTGCTCATCATCTATTTCCGGCGCAAGGGCTACGGCCAGGAGATCCGTCTCGAGGGACCGCAGTCCCACATGAGCAAGCGCGGCACGCCCAACATGGGTGGCGTCGCGATCCTCACCGCCGTGTGGCTCGGATACATCGTCGCCGGGGTGATCGGACAGGTCACGGTGGGTGGGGGCGGGTTCACCGCCTCGGGCGTGCTCGTGCTCGGCCTGGCCACCGCGCTGGCGGTGGTGGGGATGGTCGACGACGGACTCAAGGTCTTCAAGCGCCACAACAAGGGCCTGGGCATCCTGTCCAAGACCGCCGGCCAGGTCCTCGCGGCCCTCGCGTTCGGCATCCTCGTGCTGCAGTTCCGCAACAACGACGGGCTCACCCCGGCCAGCACGTCATTGAGCTACGTGCGGGACTTCGTCGCGGTGAGCTTCCCCGTCGTCGTCTTCCTCGTCTTCATCGTCGTCCTCGTCTACGGCTGGTCCAACGCCGTCAACTTCACCGACGGCCTGGACGGCCTCGCCGCCGGGTCCATGGCGATGGTGATGGGCACCTACGTGGTGTTCACCTTCTGGCAGTTCCGCTACTCCTGCTTCTCCACCGCGGAGGGCGTCGACCTGTCCGGCTGCTACCAGGTCCGTGACCCCCTCGACATCGCGGTGGTCTGCTCGGCGGCGCTCGGCGCCTGCCTGGGCTTCCTGTGGTGGAACGCGGCCCCGGCCAAGATCTTCATGGGGGACACCGGGTCGATGTTCCTCGGCGGCATCGTCGCGGGCGTGTCCGTGGTCTCTCGCACCGAGCTGCTCATGGTGGTCGTGGGCGCGGTGTTCGTCATCGAGTTCGTCTCCGTGCTCATCCAGGTGGCCGCGTTCCGCACCACGGGCCGTCGGCCGTTCCGCATGACCCCCATCCACCACCACTTCGAGAACGGCGGCTGGGCCGAGACCACGGTGACCATCCGGTTCTGGCTGCTCGTCGCGATCTCCTGTGGTCTGGCGATCGCCCTGTTCTACGGCGACTGGCTCGCGAGCTCGACGGGATGACCGACATGACCGACACGACCCACACCGCAGGTACCGCCGGCACGGCGGTCGGCGCCGGTCCCGACGTGCGCGAGCTGACCGGCTCCCGCGTGCTGGTCCTGGGCGCGGGCGTGTCCGGCCCGGGCGCGGTCCGCATCCTCCACGCGCTGGGCGCCGAGCCGATCGTCGCCGACTCCCGTCCCGAGGCCATCTCACGACTCCGAGAGGCGCTGCCGGACGACATCGGATGTGCGGGCGTCGACCTCGACCGCGCGGCCGAGCTCCTCGACGGATCCGATGGTCCGGGCCGTGTCGACCTCGTCATCACGAGCCCCGGTTGGCGGCCGGACTCGCCGCTGCTGCTGGCCGCCGCCGACGCCGGGGTGCCGGTGTGGGGTGATGTCGAACTGGCCTGGCGCGCCGACGCCGCTGAACTGTTCGGGCCGCGACGCACCTGGCTCGCGGTGACCGGCACCAACGGCAAGACCACCACCACCTCGATGCTCGAGGCCATCTGCCTGGAGTCCGGGATGGCCGCGCGCGCCTGCGGGAACATCGGGCTGCCGGTGACGGACGTCCTGCTGGCCGAGCCCCGGGTCGACGTGCTGGCGGCCGAGCTGTCCAGCTTCCAGCTGCACTGGGCGCCGAGCTGCCGCCCGGACGTCGGGGTGGTGCTCAACGTCGCCGAGGACCACCTCGACTGGCACGGCTCCATGCAGGCCTACGCCGACGCCAAGGCCCGTGTCCTCACAGGCCGGGTGGCCGTGGCCGGCGCCGATGACGAGATCGCCGCGCGCCTGCTCGCCGCCGCGCCCGCCCCGACCGCGATCGGGGTGCGCCTCGGTGCGCCCGGTCCGTGGGAGTGCGGCGTGGTCGACGGCGTTCTCACCGCGCGGATCGGCGGTGGTGACGAGGACGACGACGAGGTGGCGCTGCTGCCCGCCGGGGACGTCCGCCCGGCCGGGCCCGCGGGCGTGCTCGACGCGCTCGCCGCCTCGGCCGTCGCCCTCTCCGTGGGCGCGCGACCCGAGCACGTGGCCGCGGCCCTGCGGGGCTTCACCGTGGGCGCCCATCGCGCGGAGCCGGTCGACACGATCGACGGGGTCGCCTACGTGGACGACTCGAAGGCCACCAACCCCCACGCCGCCCGGACCTCGCTGCTCGCGGGCGGGACGATGGTGTGGATCGCCGGGGGCCTGCTCAAGGGCGCCGACGTGGAGCCGCTGGTCGCCGAGGTCTCGGGCGTGCTGCGCGGCGTGGTCCTCATCGGCCGCGACCGTGGGCGGATCGCCGAGGCATTGGCCCGACACGCGCCGGCGGTGCCCGTCGTGGAGCTGGCCTCGGGAGACGATGACGATGCCGCGGGTCCCGACGAGCCGCAGCAGACGATGGACCGGGCGGTCGCCGAGGCCGCACGGATGGCCACCGGAGGCGACACCGTGTTGCTCGCCCCCGCGGCCGCGTCGATGGACATGTTCACCGACTACGGTCACCGCGGGCGCAGCTTCGTCCTCGCCGTGGGCCGCGTGGCCGGGAGGTAGGGCAATGGCAACCGACAAGGCAGCGCGCCAGAAGCCGGCGCGTGAGAAGCCGGCGCGTGAGAAGTCGGCGCGTGAAAAGTCACAGCACGAGCGCGCGGACACCGAGACGCGACCGGACCTGCTCGGGCGTATCGCCGCACCCCTGGCCGCCATCAATCGCGCGCCCTTGACCTCGTACCACGTGGTCATGGTGGTCACCGCCCTGCTCACCGTCATCGGATTGGGCATGGTGCTGTCCAGCTCCAACGTGCTCGCCTTCTCCGGCGGCGGCACGCCGTTCGACATCTTCCTGCGCCAGGCGCTCTTCGTCCTCATCGGCTGGGTCGGCTTCGTCACGGCGCTGCGCGTCCGCATCGAGCTGGTCCGGGCCGCGGCGTTCCCGCTGCTGCTGGTCGCGATCGGACTGCTCGTGGCCGTGCTGATCCCCGGGGTCGGGTCCGAGATCAACGGGTCGAAGGGCTGGATCGACCTGGGGCTGTTCTCGATCCAGCCCGCGGAGATCGCCAAGTTCGCCTTCATCCTCTGGGCGTGCTCGGTGGTCGCCAAGCGGATGCGAACGGGGTACTGGCTCGATCTGCTCTTCCCGGCCGTGGTCGGCTACCTCGTCGTGGCGGTCCTCGTCGTCGTCGCCCCCGACCTGGGCATGGCCACCGCGGTGACCATCGCCTTCCTGTGTGTGCTGTGGTTCTCCGGGTACCCCACCCGGCACTTCGTGTGGGTCATCGCGGTCGGCGTCGTGGTGTTCGGCGTACTCGCCGTGGCGTTCGCCTACCGCTTCGAGCGGATCCGGACCTACTTCGACACCTTCCGGGGCGATTTCTCCAACCCCCAGGGCGCGGCCTACCAGTCGTACCAGGGCATGCTCTCGCTGGCCGACGGCGGATTGTTCGGCGTCGGGCTGGGGCAGTCCAGCGCCAAGTGGTTCTACCTGCCCGAGGCCACCAACGACTTCATCTTCGCGATCATCGGCGAGGAACTGGGCTGGTTCGGGGCCGCGGTCGTGGTGTCGCTCTACCTCACCCTCGGGTGGGTCGGCATGCGCGTCGCGCTGCGGTCGGTCGACCCGTTCCGGCGCCTGCTCGCCGGCACCGTCACCGCGACGATCGTCATCCAGGCCTTCATCAACATCGGGTATGTGGTCGGCCTGCTGCCGGTGACGGGTCTGCAGCTGCCCCTGATCTCCAACGGCGGCACGTCGGCGGTCGTCACCCTGACCTCGCTCGGGCTGCTCGCCAACTGTGCCCGCCACGAGCCGGAGGCCATCTCCGCGATCCTCAGCTCCCCGTCGCGGCGCCGGCGCAGCTGGCTCGCGCTGCCCGACCCGCGGCCCTACACGCCCGAGCGGCCGGTCCCGGCCTCCGCCACGCCCGGACGGTCCAGCGCCGGCACCCGCCGGTTCGGGGACCCGGTGACCAGGCCGCAGCCGCCGCGGACCGGCGGTCCCGCCCCACGCGACAGGTCCGCGGGCGCCCGCCGTTCGGCCCAGCCCGCCCCCGTCCCGCGGCCGCCCCGGGGGACCCCGAGGCCGCCGGCGTACGAGACGATGCCCATCCCCGCCGAGGCCGCGCGGGACCGTCGTCGCGGCGCCACCGCGATGACCGGCCGCACCGCCCGGCCCGTGCGCGGACGGGAGGCCGAGCGTCGCCAGCCGCGTCGCCCGGCCCCTGACGCCGGCTCCCGACAGAGCCCCGGCGCGGGTCGCCCGAGCCCGATCCACCGGGGACGGGAGCGATGAGCGCCCCACGCTCCGGCGGGCCCTCGGTTCTGGTGGTCGGCGGCGGCACCGCCGGTCACATCGAGCCGGCGCTCGCCGTCGGCGAGGCCGTCACCGCCCTCGATCCCACCGCGCGGGTCACCGCGGTGGGCACGCCGCGCGGGCTCGAGACCGAGCTGGTCCCGCGCCGGGGCGTCCCACTCGAACTCGTGGACCCCGTCCCGCTGCCGCGCAGCATCGGCGGCGACCTGTTCCGACTGCCCACCCGACTGTTCCGGGCGGTACGGGGCGCGCGGGCCGTCCTGCGTCGCACCGAGGCGGACGTCGTCGTCGGGTTCGGCGGCTACGCGTGCGTGCCGGTCTACCTCGCGGCGGCGGCCCCCCTGGGCCGGACGGGCGCCGGCGGGCGACGTCGGATCCCGATCATCGTCCACGAGGCCAACTCCCGCGCCGGCATCGCCAACAAGCTCGGCGCCCGGTTCGCCGTCGCCACGCTGGCCGCCGTCACCGGCTCGGGCCTCGACGCCCGCGTCGTGGGCAATCCCGTCCGGCGTTCGGTGGCCACGCTCGACCGCGCGGCACTCCGCGCGGAGGCACGCGCCGCCTTCGGTCTCGACCCCGACGCCCCCACCCTGCTCGTGGTCGGCGGCTCGCAGGGCGCGCGCTCGCTCAACACCGCGATGGCGGGCGTCGCCGAGGAGTTCTCCCGCGCCGGCGTCGGCGTCCTCCACGCCGTGGGCCCCAAGAACGTCGCGGACGCCCCCCGGGTGCCCGCCGACGGCACCCCGTACGTGACCGTGCCCTACCTCGACCGGATGGACCTGGCCTACGCGGCCGCGGACCTCATCCTGTGTCGGTCCGGAGCCATCACCGTCGCCGAGGTCTCCGCCGTCGGACTGCCCGCGGTGTTCGTCCCGCTCCCGCACGGCAACGGTGAGCAGGCCCTCAACGCCCGCGACCTGGTCGCCGGCGGCGCCGCACTCCTCGTGGAGGACGGCGCACTGACCACCGACTACCTGCGGACCGAGGTCCTGCCGCTGCTGCTGGACCGCGGCCGCCTGGACTCGATGTCCGCCGCCGCAGTCAGCGGCGGCTCCCGAGACTCGGCGGAGGTCGTGGCGCGGATCGCGCTCGACGCCGCCGGAAAGGCCCCTCTTTGAACGACCAGACCCCGCCGACCCCGTCCGTCCCGCCGGCCCCGCCGACCACGGCGTCCGTCGATGACGTCCCCGCCACCCTCACCCGCGTCCACATGATCGGGATCGGCGGCGCCGGCATGTCCGGGGTGGCCCGGATCCTGCTCGATCACGGCGTCGCGGTCTCGGGCAGCGATGCCCGCGACTCGGCCGACCTGCGGGCCCTGGCCGATCGGGGCGCGATCGTGCGGGTGGGGCACAGTGCCGAGGCGCTCGGGGCCCACGGTGCACCGCCGGAGATCGTCGTGATCTCCAAGGCCGCGATCCCCGCCGACAACCCCGAGCTCGCGGCCGCGAGGGCCGCGGGGATTCCCGTCGTCACGCGGTCACAGGTGCTGGGACACCTGGCACGGTCGGGCCGCTCGATCATGGTCTGTGGCACGCACGGCAAGACCTCGACGACGTCGATGCTCATCGCCGGCATGCTCGCCGCCGGCTCGGACCCGTCCTTCGCGGTGGGCGGCACCGTGCTGCAGTTCGGGACCAACGCCCGCGGCGGCAGCGACCCGGTGTTCGTCGCCGAGGCCGACGAGTCCGACGGCTCGCTCGTCCACTACGACCCCGACGTGGTCATCCTCACCAACGCCGAGCCCGACCACCTCGACCACTTCGGCACCGCCGAGGCCTATTACGAGGTGTTCGACACCTTCCTCGCCCGTATCCCCGCCACCGGCGCGCTGGTGGTGTGCCTGGACGACGAGGGCGCCGCCGAGCGCGCCCGGCGGGCCGCGGCGGCGGGCGTCCGCGTGCTGGGGTACCGGACCTCCGACGGGCCGGTCTCCGATCTGCCGGTGTCGGGCGAACTCTCGGAGATCGTCGTCGACTCCGCCGGCACCCGCGCCGACCTCATGCTCGACGGCGTCCCCCACGGCGAACTGCACGTCGGGACCCCCGGCGAACACATGGCGCTCAACGCCCTCGCCGCCCTGCTCGCCGCGCGCGAGGTGACCGCCGCCGACGGGATCGCCGCCAGCGGCATCGGCGCCTCCGGGTTCGAGACCGACGGGTTCCTCGCCGGCCTGTCCGGGTTCGGGGGAGTGGGACGACGATTCGAACCCAAGGGGGAGGCCGTCGTCGGAGGCGGGCGCGCGCGTGTCTACGACGACTATGCGCACCACCCGACCGAGGTCGCGGCGGTCCTCGGCGCGGCGAGGGAGATCGTCGAGGCGGACGGCGGTCGACTGGTCGCCGTCTTCCAGCCGCACCTGTACTCGCGGACCCGCATCTTCGCCGAGGAGTTCGGCCGGGCGCTCTCGCTCGCCGACCGGGTCGTGGTGCTCGACGTCTACGGCGCCCGCGAGCAGCCCGAACCCGGCATCGACGGCGGTTCCGTCGCGCGGCACGTGACGGTCCCCGTGCAGCACGTGCCCGACCTGGACTCCGCGCTCGGGGCCGTGTTTGGGCTGCTCGAGGCCGATGACGTGGTGTTCACCCTCGGGGCGGGGGACATCACGACGCTCGGTCCGCGGATCGTCGCCGGCCGGGGTCCGTCGGGCCAGGGTTCGTGAGGAGGGCCGCGCGGTGACCGACGTACCCGGGGACCGTCCGGACGACGCACCCCTCGATGCACGTCCCGGCGAGCCGGACGACACGCCGGATGACGGGCCGGACCACCCGACCGCCGACGGGGGAGCGGGGGACCGGGCGTCCGAGGGCGGCCCGGAGGCCACGTCCACGGATGACCCGGACCGCCGGCTCGCCGCGGCCACCGTCCGCAGCTCCGACGAGCGGGTCCGGCACTCCGACCCGGCCGTCCGCGCGCGGCTGCGGCGGCGCCGCCGACGCACCAACCGCATCTACGCCGGACTCGGGGTGGCACTGGTGGTGCTGCTCCTCGGCTACATCGCCCTGTACTTCCTGCCGGTGTTCTCGGTCCGCGAGGTCGGCGTCGAGGGCACCCGGACGATCCCGTCCGAGGTGGTGACCGAGCGCGCCGCCGTGGTCCCCGGGACCCCGCTCCTCCAGGTGGACACGCACGCCGTCGCGCGGCGGGTGGCCGGACTCCCGCGGGTCGACCAGGTGACCGTCAAGCGCGACTATCCCTCGGGGCTGCGGATCGAGTTGATCGAGCGCACCGCCCTGGTGGTCGTGGAGGTCGACGGGACCCAGCACCTCGTGGACGCCCAAGGCATCGACTTCGGCCCCGGTGAGCCCCCGCCCGGCACGCCCCTGCTCACCGTCGGGGACGCGGCCGGCGCTGACCTGCCGTCGATCGTCCGCGATCTGGCGACCGTGTTCGCCGAGGTGCGCGGCACGGCGGGTCAGGAGATCGCCTCGGTCGAGGTGGAGACCCCCGCGTCCATCGTCCTCACACTCGCCGACGGGCGGATCGTGGAATGGGGCGCGGCGGGGCGGGATCACGAGAAGGCCGTCGCCCTGCAGATGGTGCTCGAGCAACCGGGCCAGATCTGGAACGTGTCGAACCCCGCCCTGCCGGCCTCGCGGTAGCCCGGTCGGGAGCCGGTGGACACGACACGCCCGCGAGCCTCGTGGACGCGCGGGGCTGCTGGACCTACCGTGTGTGCAGACGGCGGAAAAGGCCTCTGACCAGCAAGTTTAACCCTCAACTAGAGGGTGAGACTTTAGGCTCGCGGAACTTTCGTCGAGACAGCATGCAACCGAGCACGACACCCCCATAGGAAGGCCGGGCCTCGATGAGCTCACCGCACAACTACCTCGCAGTCATCAAGGTCGTCGGGATCGGCGGCGGCGGCGTCAACGCGGTCAACCGGATGATCGACGAGGGGCTCAAGGGCGTCGAGTTCATCGCCGTGAACACCGACGCACAGGCCCTCCTCATGTCGGACGCCGACGTCAAGCTGGACGTCGGCCGCGAGCTCACCCGCGGGCTGGGCGCCGGCGCGGACCCCGAGGTCGGTCGCAAGGCCGCCGAGGACCACAAGGACGAGATCGAGGAGGTCCTCAAGGGGGCCGACATGGTCTTCGTCACCGCCGGCGAGGGTGGCGGGACCGGCACCGGCGGCGCGCCCGTCGTGGCCGCGATCGCCCGCAAGCTCGGCGCCCTGACGGTCGGTGTGGTCACCCGCCCGTTCTCGTTCGAGGGCAAGCGTCGCGGAGGCCAGGCCGACACCGGCATCGACCAGCTCCGCGAGGCCTGCGACACGCTCATCGTGATCCCCAACGACCGCCTGCTCCAGCTCGGCGACGCGGGTGTGTCGATGATGGAGGCCTTCAAGACCGCGGACGAGGTCCTGCTCAACGGCGTCCAGGGCATCACCGACCTCATCACCACGCCCGGCGTGATCAACGTCGACTTCGCCGACGTCAAGGGCGTCATGTCCGGGGCGGGCAGCGCCCTCATGGGCATCGGCTCCTCCCGCGGGGAGGGACGCGCGTTCAAGGCCGCCGAGGCCGCCATCAACTCCCCGCTGCTCGAGACCACGATGGAGGGCGCCAAGGGCGTCCTCATGTCCATCGCCGGCGGCAGCGACCTGGGGCTGTTCGAGATCAACGAGGCCGCCACGCTCGTGCAGGAGGAGGCGCACCCGGACGCCAACATCATCTTCGGCACCGTCGTGGACGACTCGCTCGGCGACGAGGTCCGTGTGACCGTCATCGCCGCCGGGTTCGACGGCGGGTCCCGTCCGGTCACCGCGGGCGCGGGACAGTCGCGTCGCGGCCGCCACCACCTCGACGACGACGAGTCGGTCCCCGGCGCCTCCGGCGACACCGGCGGTGCCTCCGAACTCGGCTCGACCCCCCTCGACAGCCGCCGCCGCGAGGAGTCGGCCTACCCGGGTCCCGCCGCCTCGGCCGGCAACCCGGCTCCGGCGGGAGGGTCCTCCTCCCGCCGCCGCGACGAGGACGACGATATCGACGTGCCGCCGTTCATGCGGCACTGACGGTCCGATCCATGGCACCCGACGGCACGGGGCGCGTACGCCGGGTGGTCACCGACCGCCGCGGCGGCGCGTCGACCGGAGATTTCGACTCGTTCAACCTCGGTGACCACGTCGGGGACGCCCCGGCCGCGGTGGCCGCCAACCGGGCGCGGCTCGCCCGTCGACTCGGCCTGCCCGCGACCGACGTCGTGTGGATGGACCAGGTCCACGGCACCCGCATCGCCCGCGTCACCCGTCCGACGGGCGGCCCGGTCCCGGCCACCGACGGACTGGTGACCGACCGGCCGGGCCTGGCGCTGGCGGTACTCACCGCCGATTGCGTACCGGTCCTGGCCGCGGACTCCGAGGCCGGGGTGATCGGGGCCGTGCACGCGGGCCGGGTCGGCGCCGTCGGCGGGATCGTCCCGTCGCTCATCGGGGCCATGACCTCCCTGGGTGCCCGGCCCGAGCGCATCACCGTGCTCCTCGGACCCGCCGCGGCGGGGGAGCACTACGAGCTGCCCCCCGAGATGGTGGACGAGGTCGAGGCCGCCCTGCCCGGCAGCCGCGCCCGGACCGTCGCGGGGACCCCCGGGGTGGACCTCCGTCGGGGCCTCACGCGCCAACTCGCCGGGCTCGGCGTCACCCGCGTCGATTCCGACCCGCGCTGCACGATCGCCGAGGAGTCACTGTTCTCCTATCGTCGACAGGGGCGGACCGGGCGCCAGGCCAGCGTGATCTGGCGGCAGCGGTAGAGACCCGGGGCCGGCGCACCCGCCGGCCGGGAGGAGGAAGAGCGGACATGACCGATCCCAGGGCGGACGAACTCGCCACCAGACTCGCCGCGACCCGGCAACGTCTGGACGCGGCGCGGGCGGCCGCGGGACGGACCGATGAGGTCGACCTCGTCGTCGTCACCAAATTCCACCCCGTCACCGACGTCGTCCGGCTCGCCCGCCTCGGGGTGCGCGACGTCGGGGAGAACCGCGTCCAGGAGGCGGCGGCGAAGGTCTCCGATCTGGCCGCCGCCGACGCCGAGCTGGCCGCGGCGGTGCGCTGGAACATGGTGGGTCACATCCAGTCCAACAAGGCCGCCGCAGTGGCCGGGTGGGCCGACCGCGTCCACTCCGTCGACTCGGCCAAGGTCGCCGACGGCCTCGAGAAGGGCCGCGCCCGCGCCGCCGGGGAGCGCGACGACGTCACCCCGCTGCCCGTCCTGCTCCAGCTGAGCCTGGACGGTGACACCTCGCGCGGCGGAATCGCTCGTGAGGACCTGTCCGCCCTCGCCGACCACGTGGCCGGTCTCGGCCACCTGCGACTGGCCGGGCTCATGGTCGTCCCCCCGCTCGAGGGCGAGGCGAGGGCCCACTTCGCCGACGCCGCCGAGGTCGCGGCCGCGCTGCGCCGCGAGCACCCCGACGCGGTGGAGTTCTCCGCCGGGATGTCCGGGGACATCGAGGAGGCGGTCGCCGCGGGTTCGACCTGCGTGCGTGTCGGAACGGCCATCCTCGGCCCCCGACCAGTAGTTTGAGAGCCAGCCTCGCGGGGACACCCGCCCGCGAAGAACACACGCCCGCGACGACCCCGTTACCAGGAAGGTCCCGGAAGATGAGCGCAATCGCCCGGTTCAAGGAGTACTTCGGAATGGCGCCCGTCGCGGCGTACGACGACGAGTACCTCGACGACTACGACCGGCCCGTCCACCACGACGTGCGTGCCCCCCGCGGCATCCACGAGACGGACGACCTCGGCCCGGTCGCCCGCGACCGTCGGGACGACTACGGCTACGCCGCCGACCGGTACCTGGAGGAGCCCGCCCCCCGCGCCCGGATCGCCGACCTCGACCCGGTCGACGAGCGCCCGGTCGCCCCGCGTCGCGGTGACATCGACGAGCCGGCTCCCCGCCCGCGCCGCTACCACGCCGCCGAGGCCGGGGCCCGCGCCACCCTGCGCGGCGTTCCCGCCACCCGCGGCGCCGTCGCGCTCGCGCCCGAGGAGGACTTCGTGGAGGACGGACTGGTGACCGTGCCCGAGACCGTTGTGGAGCGCCCCCGCGGCTTCGGCGACGGCAAGAGCCTCGGCGAGCACTTCCGCGCCGGCCGCGCCGTCGTGCTGGACCTCTCGACCATGGCCTCCGGGGATGCGCGGCGCATGGTGGACTTCGCCGCCGGACTCGTCTTCGGCCTCGACGGCCGCATGGAGAAGGTCGCCGACCGCGAGCGGACCTTCCTCCTGCAGCCCGCCGGCATGGACCTCACCGAGGCCGAGGTCCGCGACGCCGTCAACGGCGCCTTCCGGCGCTGACGCAGCCGACCCCGTTGACCACGGCCGACAGGACGCCGGTGACGGCGCGACGTCGCGGGCCAGTAGGGTTACACCGTGCGTGAAATCCTGCTGGTCCTCTACATCATCACCCAGATCTTCTGGTACATGCTCCTCGCCAGGATCGTGGTCGAGATGATCGCCTCGTTCTCCCGCGGGTGGAGCCCCCGTGGCGTCCTCGCCGTGGTACTGGAGTGGCTGTTCACCGTCACGGACCCGCCGGTCAAGGCGCTGCGGAAGGTCATCAAGCCCGTGCGCCTGGGACAGATCTCGCTGGACCTGTCGGTGCTGGTGCTCTTCGTCATCATCATCGTCATCCAGGTGATCCTGCGTGGCCTCATGATGAGCGTGGCGTGAGGCCCCGTTGCGGCCGCTGGTGACGCGCGGGCCGATTGTGACTAGATTGGCCACCGTTAAGGTAGTAATGAAGTCGCGGGTCCGGTGCGACAACGCCGGGCCGGCACCCGAGACGACCACGAGGGGTATCCCATGCCGTTGACTCCAGCCGATGTGCACAACGTCGCGTTCTCCAAGCCGCCGATCGGCAAGCGGGGCTACAACGAGGACGAGGTCGACCAGTTCCTCGACCTGGTCGAGACGGAGCTCGCGGAACTCGTTTCGGACAACGAGGACCTCCGCCAGCGGGTGGAGGAGCTCACCAAGGATCTCGAGAAGGCGCGCAAGGCCGCCGACGAGTCCGGCAAGTCCTCCGGCGCCGCCACCGGCGGCTCGGGTACGGCACAGCAGCCGGCCGCCCCGGCGCCCGCGCCGACCCCCGCGCCCGCACCTGCTGCGGCCGCCGCGCCGACCACCCCGACTCCGGCCGCCGCGACCCCGTCGCTGGGCAAGAGCGAGGACGACGGCGCCGCCAACAACGAGACCCACCTGCGCGCCGCCCGCGTCCTGGCCATGGCCCAGGAGATGGCCGACCGGCTCACCGGCGAGGCCAAGAAGGAGTCCGACGGACTCATGGCCAAGGCCCGCAGCGAGTCCGACCGGCTGGTGGGCGACGCCAAGTCCCAGTCCGATCGCCTGGTCGGCGACGCCAAGTCCCAGTCCGAGAAGATGGTCGGCGACGCCCGCAAGGAGGCCGACAAGATCCTCACCGAGGCCAAGAGCAAGTCCGACGGCATCGTCAAGGACGCCCAGGCCCGGTCCGAGCAGCAGGTCAAGGAGGCGCAGGCGAAGGCCGACGCCCTGCAGGCCGACGCCGAGCGCAAGCACACCGAGATCATGGCCACCATCAACCAGCAGCGTGGCGTGCTCGAGAGCCGGATCGACCAGCTGCGGACGTTCGAGAAGGACTACCGCAGCCGCCTCACCAGCTACCTGGAGAACCAGCTCTCGGAGCTCGGCAAGACCGGATCGGCCGCCCCGGCCGCCCCGGCGGCCACTGCGGCCTCGTCCACCCCGGGCGGCCCGGCGGCCTCGTCCGCGGCCGGCGAGGGTACCGGCAGTGCCGGCGCTCCCGGCTCGTCCGACCAGTCGGCCAAGAAGGACGGCGGTCACCGCGCCGAGTGATCCACTCCGCGTGACCGATGCGGTCCCCGCCCCTGCCCAAGGGTGCGGGGACCGACGTATATTCGGGGTGGGGGACGGGGCCACCGACGGTGCGACCCCCTTTCCCATCGCACAGCTCCCAGAATTCGCCCAACACAAGGATTCGCCCACCAGGAGGCACGGATGCTCGTCGCCGCGCTCGGACTGACGGTCCTCGGTTTCGCCTTCCTCGTGGCGGCCGTCGCGACAGGTCAGATCGGGTGGGCGTGGGCGTGCATCCTCGTCGGGGCCCTGGGGCTCATCCTGCTGCTGGTGGACCTTGTCCGGGGGCGCGCCGAGCGCGACCGCGAGCCGCGGGCGACCTCGGAAGAGGCGGACGCCCGCACCGACGGGTAATATCTGAACCTGTCCGGTCGTGAGCCGGACGCGCGGAGATCCGGCCATCACCGGGGAGTGCTCGGAAGAACGGTGGGATCCCGCACGGCGGGGACCGCTCAGTAGAACCGAACGGGGGAGCCCGTCACAGCCCGACCCACGAGTGGGCGTCGCACGTCGTCGCCAAACGGGGTGGTACCGCGGACGGAACGCGCCAGACGCGATCCGGTTCGTCCCCGAGCGCAGGCCTGACGGCCCCACGGATGCGAACTCGTGCGGGCCCCGTACGCGAGGAGTCCGCCCAGATGAGCACCGAACCCGTAGCGACCGAGCGCGCCGACGGCGAGCCCGCTGCCACCGGCAGCGCGTACCCCGTGCTCGACCTCGCCGGGGGCGCCACGTCCCAGACGCCGTCGTTCCCCGCCCTCGAGGAGACGGTCCTGCAGCGGTGGGACGAGCGCGACACGTTCCGCGAGTCCATCCGTAACCGTGCGGACGCGCAGGAGTACGTCTTCTACGACGGGCCCCCGTTCGCCAACGGCCTGCCCCACTACGGTCACCTGCTCACCGGGTACGTCAAGGACGTCGTCCCGCGTTACCGCACCATGCGTGGGTACAGGGTCGAGCGCAGGTTCGGCTGGGACTGCCACGGCCTGCCCGCCGAGCTCGAGGCCGAGAAGCAGCTCGGTATCACCGAGAAGTCCCAGATCCTCGACATGGGCCTGGCCGAGTTCAACAACGCCTGCGAGATGTCGGTGCTGCAGTACACCGACGAGTGGGAGAAGTACGTCCACCGCCAGGCCCGCTGGGTGGACTTCGAGAACGACTACAAGACCCTCGACATCGACTTCACCGAGTCCGTGCTGTGGGCCTTCAAGCGGCTCTACGACAAGGGGCTGATCTACAAGGGCTTCCGCGTGCTGCCGTACTCCTGGTACGAGCAGACGCCACTGTCCAACCAGGAGACCCGCCTGGACGACGCCTACAAGATGCGTCAGGACCCGGCCGTCACCGTCGGGCTGCCCCTGGAGGCCCCGCAGGACAGCCCGTTCCACGGCGCCGAGGCACTGGTGTGGACCACCACGCCGTGGACCCTGCCCTCCAACCTCGCCGCCGCCGTCCACCCCGAGATCGACTACTCGGTGGTCCGGGTCAACTCCGGTGAGTTCGCCGGGCGGATCTTCGTCCTCGCCGAGGCCCGTCGCGGCGTCTACGCCGCCGAGTTCGGTGAGGACGCGGAGGTCGTGACGACCGTCAAGGGCTCCGAGCTTGTGGGCCTGCGGTACACCCCGCCGTTCGACTTCTTCGCCGGTCACGCGGGTGCCCACGTGGTGCTCTCGGCCGACTATGTCACCACCGAGTCCGGTACCGGCGTCGTTCACCTCGCGCCCGCCTTCGGTGAGGAGGACAAGGACGCCTGCGACGCCGCCGGGATCGAGCTCGTCATCCCGGTGGGCCCGGACGGCAAGTTCACCGCCGAGGTGCCGCCGTACGCCGGCCAGCTCGTCTTCGACGCCAACGCGCCCATCTCCCGCGATCTGCGGGCCGATGGCCGGTTGATCCGCCACGAGACCATCGAGCACTCCTACCCACACTCCTGGCGCTCCGGCCAGCCGCTCATCTACATGGCGCTGCCCGCGTGGTTCGTCAAGGTCACCGCGTTCCGGGACCGCATGGTGGAGCTCAACCGCGAGCACATCACCTGGATGCCGGAGCACGTGCGCGACGGCCAGTTCGGCAAGTGGCTTGAGGGCGCCCGCGACTGGAACATCAACCGCAACCGCTACTGGGGCGCGCCGATCCCCGTATGGGAGTCCGACGACCCCGCCTACCCGCGGGTCGACGTCTACGGGTCCCTCGACGAGCTGGAGGCCGACTTCGGCGTCCGGCCCACCGACCTGCACCGCCCGTACATCGACGAGCTGACCCGGCCCAACCCGGACGACCCGACCGGCAAGTCCACCATGCGCCGCATCCCGGACGTGTTCGACTGCTGGTTCGAGTCCGGGTCGATGCCGTTCGCCCAGGTCCACTACCCCTTCGAGAACAAGGAGTGGTTCGAGACCCACAACCCGGGTGACTTCATCGTCGAGTACAACGGGCAGACCCGCGGCTGGTTCTACACCCTGCACGTGCTGGCCACCGCGCTGTTCGACCGTCCCGCGTTCACCCATGTCGCCGCCCACGGGATCGTCCTGGGCAACGACGGTCTCAAGATGAGCAAGTCCAAGGGCAACTACCCGGACGTCAACGAGGTGTTCTCCCGCGACGGCTCGGACGCCATGCGCTGGTTCCTCATGAGCTCGCCGATCCTGCGGGGCGGCAACCTCGTGGTGACCGAGCAGGGCATCCGCGAGGGCGTCCGCCAGGCCATGCTGCCGCTGTGGAACTCCTACAGCTTCTTCCAGTTGTACGCCTCCCGCCGGGCCACCTGGCGTACGGACTCGGAGCACGTGCTGGACCGCTACATCCTGTCCCGCCTGGCGTCCACGCGCGACGCCATGACCGAGGCGCTGGACGCGACGGACATCGCGGCGGCTTGCGACGAGCTGCGCCTGTTCGCCGACGCCCTGACCAACTGGTACGTCCGCCGGTCGCGCTCCCGGTTCTGGGCCGGGGAGTCGTCGGGTCAGGACTCGCGCGACGCCTTTGACACCCTGTACACGGTGCTCGAGACCACCATGCGGCTGGCGGCGCCGCTCCTTCCGCTGATGAGCGAGGTCGTGTGGACCGGACTCACCGGCGAGGAGTCGGTGCATCTCAAGGATTGGCCGACCGCAGAGGAGCTGCCGGGCGACGACGCGTTGGTGGAGGCCATGGAGGCGGTCCGCGCGGTGTGCTCGACCGTGTCCTCGGTCCGCAAGGCCAAGCAGTTGCGCGTGCGCCTGCCGCTGAGCTCGCTCACGGTGGCCATGCCCGACGCAGAGCGGCTCCAGCCGTTCACCGGTCTCATCGCCGACGAGGTCAACGTCCGCGAGGTGCGCCTCACCAGCGACGTGGCCACTCACGGGCGGATGGAACTGGCGGTCAACGCGCGCGCTGCCGGCCCGCGGCTGGGCAAGCAGGTCCAGGCCTGCATCAAGGCCGCCAAGTCCGGTGACTGGACCGAGACCGACGGCGTCGTGGTCGCCGGCGGCGTCGAGCTGCAGGAGGGCGAGTACGAGCACCGGCTCGTGGCCGCCGATCCCGAGTCCACGGCGGCGCTGCCCGGCGGTGCCGGCCTGGTCGTGCTGGACCTGACGGTCACCGAGGAGCTCGAGGCCGAGGGCTGGGCCAAGGACCGGATCCGCGAGATCCAGGAGGCCCGCCGCGGTGCCGGTTTCGACATCTCCGACCGCATCCGGGTGCGCATGGAGGTGCCGGCCGCCCGCCGTGAGTGGGCGGACCGTCACGCGCAGCTCGTCGCCGGCGAGGTGCTGGCCACCGACTTCGCCGTGGTCGACGCACTGGATCAGGCAGACGGGGACCCGGTCGAGCTCGCCGAGGGCGTCCGGATGACGCTGGCTCGGGTCTGACCGGCGGCTCGTCATGGGTGGCGGGCAGGATCGCTGGGTCCTGCACGTGGACATGGACGCGTTCTTCGCGTCCTGCGAGCAGCTGACCCGGCCGACCCTGCGGGGTCGGCCGGTGCTCGTGGGCGGTCAGGGCGGCCGCGGTGTGGTGGCGGGGTGTTCCTACGAGGCGCGAGCCAAGGGTGCCCGCTCGGCCATGCCCTCACACCAGGCGCGTCGACTGGTGGGGCCGGGCGCGGTGTTCGTCTCGCCGCGGATGCCGGTCTACCGGGTTCTGAGCCGCCGGGTGTTCGAGGTGTTCGCCGAGCACGCGCCGGTCGTGGAGCAGATCTCCGTGGACGAGGCCTTCCTCGAGCCGCCGGAGCTGCGGGGCGCCGACGCCGACCGCACCCGACAGTGGGCGCAGGAGTTGCGTGCCGCCATCCGTGCGGCGACCGGGCTCCCGGCGTCGGTGGGGGCGGGCGCGGGCAAGCAGTACGCCAAGATCGCCTCGGAGCTGGCCAAGCCGGACGGTGTGGTGGTGGTGCCACGCCGCGACCACGCCGAGGTGATGTTCCCGCTTCCGGTGCGGAGCCTGTGGGGAGTGGGTCCGGTGGCGGGGGAGCGGCTGGCGCAGTTCGGGGTGGCGACCATCGGCGACCTCGCGGCGATGGACGACGACGACGTGGCCCACGCGCTCGGCAAGACGGTCGGCCCGGCGATCGCCCGGATCGCGCGGGGCTACGACGACCGGCCGGTGCACGAGCGGGCCGAGGCCAAGCAGATCAGCGCCGAGAGCACGTTCGCCGCCGATCTCACGACGTCGGGTCAGGTCGCGGCGGCGGTGCGCCGGGCGGCCGAGGCGGCGCACCGCAGGCTGCTCTCCGACGGCCGTGCGGCGCGGACGGTGACGGTCAAGGTCAAGCGCTCGGACTTCACCTCGATCACCCGCTCGTACACGTTGCCGGTGGGCACCACGTCGCTGGAGACGATCATCGGGGTGGCGCGCTCGCTCGCCCCGGACCCGGTCGACTTCGGGGCGATCCGACTGCTGGGCGTGGGGGTGTCCGGCCTCACCGATCACTACCAGGACGCGCTGTTCGAGCAGGAGTTCGTCCCCGTGGACCGATCGGGACACGACGACGACGAGGACCTGCCCGACATCGTGGGGGTGGGCACCACCGTCACCACCGACGAGTCCGAACCGGGCGACGACGTGACCGGACCCGCGGACGAGGGGACGGCCGACGGACGGGCGGCGGGGGAACTCCCGGCGATCGGGGCGTGGCGGCAGGCCGGGCATCAGCGTTTCGAGACGGGTGCGGATGTGCGACACCCGGAATTCGGGCACGGCTGGGTGCAGGGATCGGGCCACGGCCGGGTGTCGGTCCGGTTCGAGACGGCGGCGACGGGCCCCGGTCGGATGCGCACATTCGCCGAGGACGATCCGGACCTCGAGCCCGCGGACCCGCTGGACTCCCTGGGGTGGTGACCCGGCGGCCCCGCGCCGCCCCGTCGATGCGCGGCCCTGCTGCAGCCGCTCCTCGGGATGGCGCCTCGCCCCCGCCGACGCCCGGCCCTGCTGCAGCCGCTCCTCGAGATGGCGCCTCGCCCCCGCCGCGGGGCACGCGAGACGCCATGGGCGCGTGCGGCTGCGGCGGGGCGGGCAGGGCGCCAGCACACCCCCCGGCTGACCGCGCTGCCTCTCTGCCCTGCGCTGCGTGAACGCCCGCCGGCGCCCCGCCAGCCCCGCAACCGCCGGCCCCGCAACCGGCGACGTCTGCTCGTCAGCTGTAGAGGTGGTAGCGCCCCCACTTTCGGCGCACCTCTGCGGCCGCACCGTCGCCGCCGGCGCCGTCTGCACTGCCCGCGGTGGACAGCAGCGCGGCGAGCAGGACCCGGGCCTGCCCGGATCGCAGGTATCCGCAGCTCAGCACGCCACGAGCGGCGAGCTCCGCGCCACCGCCCGGGCCGCCGTAGGTCGAGGTCGCCTCACCCCGCGGCACCCGGCTGGACGCCACCACCACGATGTCCGGCCGGTCGTCCGCCAACCGTGCGACCGCGTCCGCGACGAGCGGGGGCAGGTTGCCGGATCCCGACCCCTCCAGGACCAGTCCGCGCGCCCCGGCCTCGACACACGCGTGCACCGCGACCGCGTCCGCGCCGGGCGGGCACGCCACGACGTCGACGCGGGTGTCGGCGAACCGGGCCCGGCCGGGGAGGGTGGGGCGTTCGAGCTCCGGGGGCAGGTCCTCGACCGGATGCTCGGGCGAGTTGCGGGCGAAGGCGACGGGATCGGTCGTGTGCCATTTACGTACACCGCGAGCCTGCAGGATGGCCCGGCCCAGGACCACCAGCACCCCCAGGTCGCGGGAGACGGGGTCGGCGGCCAGCAGGACCGCGTCCAGGAGATTGGCGGGCCCGTCGGCCCCGGGATGGTCGGCCGGGAGCTGGGCCCCGGTGAGCGCGACGGGCCGCGGGTCGTCGTGGTGCAGATCGAGGGCGATGGCGGTCTCCTCGAGGGTGTCGGTCCCGTGGGTCACCACGACCCCCGACACCGCCGGATCGGACAGCACGTCACCCACCGCGTCGACCAGCAGGTCCCACTCGGCCGGGCCGAACGTGGAGGAGTCGGCGTCGAGCACGGCGCGCGCGCTCACGGTGATCTGGTCCGGCAGCACCGCCCGCAGGCCGTCGAGCATGGCCTGGGTCGCGGGGTCGGAGTCCCCGGCCACGACCGCCCCCTCCGGCGTGGTCGAGGCGGTGATCGTGCCTCCCGTGGTGCAGATCACGATGTGGGGGGTATCGGTGCTGGTCTCGGCGCTGGTCACCCGCTCCACAGTGGTGTGCGGGCGGCCCGGCGTCAACCATCCCGGCCGCGGACGATGGAACAATGGCTCATCGATGTTCGTTGGGCCGGTGACCCGGCCCGGAGCCATGCCCGGCTCGGTACCGCATGCCCGGTGCCGCACATCTCGACGAAAGGACCCCGCGTGAGTCTTCGACGGACCATCGCCGCAGTCTCCCTGTCCGCCTTCGCACTGGGCGGCCTCGCCGCCTGCGGAAGTGACGACGACGGCCCCGGGCCCCGGGGCACAGCAGCCCCCGCGCCCACCACCAGCGCCCAGGAGACCACTATCCCCACCGCCGAGGAGCTGACCCAGCTGCTCGACCGGGCCTCCGACCCCGCGGTGCCGGTGGAGGAGAAGATCGACCTGGTGGAGGGGGGCGCGGAGGCGCCCGAGATCTTCGACCAGATCGCCGCCCTCAAGGCCGAGCAGGGCGCCGACGTGACGATCACCGGCGCGGCGGAGGGGGACATCCCCGGCACGCTCATCGCCAACACGGTGATCTCCCAGCCGGGCCAGGAGGACATCAACGTCCAGGCCCAGTTCATCAACCAGGGTGGTCAGTGGCAGCTGCAGAAGGCGTTCGCCTGCGCGCTCATCACCAATGCCGGGCTGGAGCCGCCGGCCACGTGCGCCGCGGCCTGACCGCACCTCAGCGCGCCGTCGGCCCGGACTGACAGCGAGGCCTGACCAGCGTCAGTCCACGCTGCGGAACTGCAGCACCGAGTCCTCGTCGTAGGTCGTCCGTCGTCCCGAATCGGGATCGACGTAGACGGCCCGCGTCGAGGACTCGGTCGTTCCGGCCACCGGCACCGGGGCTCGTAGGTCCACCACGAGCTCGCCCGAGCCGTCGACCTCGTAGGACTCCACGTCGAGGGTCACGCCCGGCCCGCCGTCGGGGGCCGGGGCGGCCAGGGTGCCCGCCGGGTCGGGAGCGGTGGTGCTCGACCGGACGGTGGCGACGTCGCCGTCGACGTCGACCAGTTCGTAGGTCGTGACCCTCGTCGGGGCCACGGCGTCGTCGATCCGGCGGGTGACCGTCCACCGGGCGCCGACGCCGATCTCCTCGGTGGGGAACGCCACTGTCGCGTCCGACACCGCGTTCGCGGTGATCTCCACGCCGGCTCGGGCGGCGTCGGTGGCCCCCGAGGGCGCCGCCAGCGACAGTTCTCGGACGATACCGTCGGCGCTGCGGGTCCAGGTCACGGTGAACCCGGGGGCGGTGGAGAACTGGGCGTTGCGGAGTTCGTCCACGGACGTGAACTCCCGCGCGGTCACGGTCGCCCGCTGCGCGCCGTCGACGTCGGGCTCCGATCGTCCCTCCACGGTGAGGGTCTGCGCCGGGGTGTCGTCGGTGCGCGGCTCGGCTCCCGGGACCTCGGTCCGCGAGTTGGCGGAGCGGGTGATCGCCACGACCGACGGTTCGCGCGAGGGGGCATAGGCCAGGACTCGCCGCTCGCCCTCGCCGGCGTCGATGAGGTCGACGACCGGGGCGGGACCGGGGTCGACGGTCACCTCGGGCTCGAGGGCATCCGTCCCCTCTGCGGCAGACGAACCCGGGCCGCCGTCGGCGGGGGCCGCGTCGTCGTCCCCGCCGCACGCGGAGGCGCCGGCCACGAGCGTCACGGCCAGCGCCGCCGCGAGGAGACGGTGACCGCGACGAGCGGTGCGGGAGGGGCCGGGGGAGACGGTCGATCGCGGGTCCACGGCCCCGAGCCTAGAGGGTCGCCCACCCGGCGCCGCCGGGCCCGCGGCGGGATCAGGGATACTGGAGCCCATGACGGAGACCAACGGGACGCCGCCCGACGCGTCGGGGCCCACGCCCGGCAGCGCGGCGCCACAGGGTGACCCACCCGCGAGTACCGCGCCCCACGACCCCGCGCCCCACAGCACCGCGCCGCACAACCCCGCGCCGCACTACTTCCGGCGCGGGCCGGTGGTCATGCTGGTGATCGCCGCGCTGATCGTCGCCGTCGACCAGATCGCCAAGGTCCTGGCCGTGGCGAACCTGGAGGACTCGAGGCCCATCGAGCTCATCGGCGACACGGTTCGTCTGGTCCTGCTACGCAACCCGGGCGCCGCGTTCTCCATGGGCACCGAGTTCACGGTGGTGTTGAGCATCGTCGCCACGGTCGTGGTGGCGGGCCTGCTGTGGTTCTCCCGCAGGGTCCACTCCCGGTGGTGGGCGTGGGGCCTCGGACTGATCCTGGGCGGCGCCGCCGGCAACCTGGTGGACCGCTACTTCCGTGCGCCCGGCATCCTGCAGGGCCACGTCGTGGACTACATGGCCGTCGGCTGGTGGCCCGTGTTCAACGTGGCCGACGCCAGCCTGGTCACCGGCGTGATCGTCGTGGCCGTGGCCGTGTTCCGCAACGTCGACTTCGACGGATCGCGGGTATCCGAGACGCTCGCCGGCGACAAGAAGGCCCCTGCCGGCTCCGCCGCCCCCGCCGACGAGAAGGACCCCGCCGATGGGTGAGGTCCGCACCTTCCCCGTCCCCGACGGGCTCGACGGCATGCGCGTCGACGCCGGTGTCTCCCGCCTCCTGGGCATTTCGCGGACCGCGGTCGCCGACCTCGCCGGCGAGGGCAAGGTCCTGCTCGACGGGCACACCGTGGGCAAGTCCGACAAGCTCACCGGGATGTCCTGGATCGAGGTCGAGATGCCCGAGCCGCGGGCCGAGCCCGCCGTGGTCGCCGAGCCGGTCGAGGGGATGGCGGTCCTGTACTCGGACGCGGACATCGTCGTCGTCGACAAACCGGTCGGCGTCGCCGCGCACGCGTCGGTCGGCTGGACCGGCCCCACGGTGATCGGCGGCCTGGCCGCCGCCGGGTACCGCATCTCCACCTCCGGCCCGCCGGAGCGCAAGGGGATCGTCCACCGCCTGGACGTCGGCACGTCCGGTCTGATGGTGGTGGCGGCGTCCGAGCGGGCGTACACGCTGCTCAAGCGGGCGTTCCGTGACCGGACCGTGGACAAGACCTACCACGCGCTGGTGCAGGGCCACCCCGATCCGCTGTCGGGGACCATCGACGCGCCGATCGGCCGGCACACGTCGTCGGACTGGCGTTTCGCCGTCACCTCCGACGGCAAGCACTCGATCACCCACTACGACACCCTCGAGGCGCACCAGGCCGCGACGCTGGTGGAGGTCAAGCTCGAGACCGGCCGCACCCACCAGATCCGCGTGCACTTCTCCGCGCTGCATCACCCGTGCGCGGGCGACCTCACCTACGGCGCCGACCCGGTCCTGGCCAGGCGGCTCGGCCTCGAGCGGCAGTGGCTGCACGCGGTGGGGCTGGGCTTCGAGCACCCGGGCACCGGCTCGCGCGTCGACTTCACCAGCACCTACCCCGACGATCTCCAGCTCGCGATCGACGTCCTGCGCTCGGCATGACCCTCGCCGCGCGGGTGCTGAAGATCGCCGGCGTGGGGGTCGTGATCGTGGTGGCGTTGGTCGCGATCCTCACCGCGCTGCGCACCGACCCGCCCCGCAGCCCTGGCGTGATGACCGACGCCCTGGGACCCGAGGACGGCGAACGCGTCGAGGACTACCTCGCCCGCGCGGCCGACTCGCTGGTCACCGCGGGCGGCGGGGGAGATGCCGCACGGGGTTCCGGCGGAGATGACGACGACGACCACGACGACGACAAGGCCCTCGCCTCCGACCCCGACGCCCGTCGCTGGGCCCTCGTGACCGCAGGCTGGGCGTGGACGGTCCCCGAGGCGGCCGGCGTGGTCCGGGAGCTGCCGCGCGTCTCGGGTCTGTACGTGCAGGTGCCGGTCGACGGGGTCGCGATGCCCGTCACCGGGGTGACCCTGGCCGAGCCGGTGGCGGGGGAGCCGGGCCGCGAGCCCGTCTTCCACCGCGGCCTCGAGCAGGTGACCCGGCGGCTCGAGGCCGGACCTCCGTCCGGGCCCGGGGTGCCGCAGCCGCCCGACGCCGGGCGGGCAGCCGCCACCGCCGCCCTCACCGTCTCGCGGATCCGTGCCGGTGAGCCGGCGATCATCGGGCTGCTCGCCCGCGGCACCACCGAGCAGTTGCGCGCGGTGGCCGACCAACCGTGGGTCCGCGCGGTCGAGGCCCTGCCGCCGGACGCGGTATGGGAACGCTTCGCCGTCCGCCCGCTGCAGCCGCAGCAGGTCGACGCGGCGTACCCGCTGCCGGATGACGGCCCGGTCCCGCCCGCCTGAGCCTCGCACGCCCACCGACGGCGCGCACCCCCGAAAGGGCTCGATGCGCGGGGCCGATCCGGGGCCTGGCTAGGGTTGCGCCGGTGAGCAGCGAGGGGCCGAGCCGGCGGGTGAGCAACAGCGAGAAATCGGTGGCCGGCGGGATGGTCGCAGGCATCGGCGCGTACACCCTCTGGGGGTTCTTCCCCGCGTTCTTCCCGCTGCTCGAACCCGCCGGGGCCGTCGAGATCGTCGGCCACCGGATCGTGTGGTCACTCGTCGTCATGGCCGTCGTGCTCACGGTGCTGCGGCGCTGGCGCGACCTGTGGGCCATCGACCGCGTCTCGTGGGCCCGGATCGGCGGGGCCGCCGTCTTCATCACCGCTAACTGGGGCGTGTACGTGTACGCGGTCAACTCCGAGCGCGTCACCGAGGCCGCCCTCGGGTACACGATCAACCCGCTGGTCAGTGTCCTGCTGGGCGTCCTGTTGTTCCGCGAACGACTCAATCGCCCACAGTGGCTCGCGGTGGCCCTCGCCGTCGTCGCCGTCGGGGTCCTCACCGCCGGATACGGCCACTTCCCGTACCTCTCGGTGATCCTCGCGATGAGCTTCGGCATGTACGGCGTGCTCAAGAAGAAGCTGCGCGTTGACCCGGTGATCGGGATGACGGGCGAGGTGCTGGTGATCGCCCCGTTCGCGCTGGCCCTGCTGCTGTGGCTGGGTGCGACCGGCGCGGGCACGTTCACCACCGACGGCGCCGGGCATTCGGTGTTGCTGGCCACCGCCGGGCTCGTCACCGTGGTGCCGCTGCTGCTGTTCGCCGTGGCCGCGCAGCGCATCCCGCTGGCGACCGTGGGCATGCTGCAGTACATCGTCCCGGTGCTGCAGATGGCCTGGGGACTGCTCGTCGTGGGCGAGCGGCTCGACGCCGTGCAGTGGGTCGGGTTCGCGCTCATCTGGGTCGCGGTGATCGCATTCACGCTGGCCGGCAGGCAGCCACGCTCGGCCCGCGCTGGGGTTTCGGGGACTGTCGGGGATCCGACCTACACTGGGCCGGACGAGTCGTAGGAGGAATGCTGCGTGGGCGGATCCCAGTTCGTGCATCTGCACAATCACACCGAGTTCTCGATGCTCGACGGGATGGCGCAGATCGACCCGCTGTTCGCGGAGGCCTCCAGGCTCGGCATGCCGGCGGTCGGGATGACCGACCACGGCAACATGTACGGCTCGTCGGACTTCTACAAGCAGGCCGTCAAGACCGGCATCAAGCCGATCATCGGGATCGAGGCGTACGTCGCTCCCGAGTCGCGGTTCAACAAGAAGCGCGTGCTGTGGGGCGAGAAGAACCAGAAGAGCGACGACGTCGCGGGCTCCGGCGCGTACACCCATATGACGATGGTCGCCGAGAACGCGACCGGCCTGCGCAACCTGTTCCGCCTGTCCTCGCTGGCCTCCTACGAGGGGCAGCTGGGCAAGTGGGCGCGGATGGACGCCGAGATCCTCGCCGAGCACTCCGAGGGGATCATCGCCACCTCCGGCTGCCCCTCCGGTGAGATCCAGACGCGGCTGCGCCTGGGCCACCGGAAGGAGGCCTACGAGGCCGCGGAGAAGTGGCAGTCCATCTTCGGTAAGGACAACTTCTTCCTCGAGTTGATGGACCACGGGATCGACATCGAGCGCAGGGTCCGCGAGGACCTCCTCAAGCTCGGCAAGGACCTGGGGATGCCGCCACTGGTGACCAACGACTGCCACTACGTCACCCGCGAGCAGGCCCACTACCACGAGGCCATGCTCTGCGTGCAGACCGGAAAGACCCTCGCCGACGAGAACCGCTTCAAATTCGACGGTGACGGCTACTTCCTCAAGTCCGCCGACGAGATGCGCGCCCAGTGGGACACCGAGGTCCCCGGCGGCTGCGACAACACCCTGTGGATCGCCGAGCGCGTCCAGCCGTACGACGACATCTGGGCCCCCAAGGACCGGATGCCCAAGTTCCCCGTCCCCGATGGCGAGACCGAGGACACCTGGCTGGCCAGGGAGGTCCAGAAGGGTCTGGAGTGGCGGTTCCCGGACGGCGTCCCGCAGGAGTACCTCGACCGCGCCGCGTTCGAGCTCGAGGTCATCAAGGGCAAGGGCTACCCCGGCTACTTCCTCGTGGTCGGTGACCTCATCGAGCACGCCCGCTCCATCGGCATCAAGGTCGGACCCGGCCGTGGCTCGGCCGCCGGCGCCCTGGTCGCGTACGCGCTGAAGATCACCAACATCGACCCGATCGAGCACGGGCTGCTGTTCGAGAGGTTCCTCAACCCCGAGCGTCCGTCCGCGCCGGATATCGATATCGACTTCGACGACCGCCGTCGCGGCGAGATGATCCGCTACGCCTCCGACAAGTGGGGCGCCGACAAGATCGCCCAGGTCATCACGTTCGGCACCATCAAGACCAAGGCCGCCATCAAGGACGCCGCGCGCGTGAACTTCGGCCAGCCCGGGTACGCGATCGCCGACCGGATCACGAAGGCGCTGCCGCCGCCGATCATGGCCAAGGACATCCCGCTGTCCGGGATCACCGACTCCAAGCACGAGCGCTTCGGTGAGGCCGCCGAGGTCCGTCAGCTCATCGAGACGGACCCCGACGTCAAGCGGATCTACGACACGGCCCGCGGGCTCGAGGGCATGGTCCGCCAGGCCGGCGTGCACGCCTGCGCGGTCATCATGTCCTCCGAGCCGCTGCTCGACGTGATCCCCATGTGGAAGCGCGCCCAGGACGGCGCCATCATCACCGGCTGGGACTACCCGTCGTGCGAAGACATCGGCCTGCTCAAGATGGACTTCCTGGGCCTGCGCAACCTCACGGTGATCGGCGACTGCCTGGAGAACATCAAGCTCAACCGGGGCGAGGAGATCGACCTCGACGTCCTGAGCACGGACGACCCCGCGACCTACGAGCTGCTCGCCCGCGGTGACACGCTGGGCGTGTTCCAGCTCGACTCCGGCGGCATGCGCGAGCTGCTCAAGCGGATGAAGCCCACCGGCTTCAACGACATCGTGGCCGCCCTCGCCCTGTACCGCCCCGGGCCGATGGGCATGGGGACGCACTGGAACTACGCCGACCGAAAGAACGGCAAGCAGGAACTGGTGCCCATCCACCCCGAGCTCGAGGAACCGCTCCGGGAGATCCTCGGCGAGACCCACGGCCTGATCGTGTACCAGGAGCAGATCATGGCCATCTCCCGCGAACTCGCGGGATACACGGCCGGTGAGGCCGACGGCTTCCGTAAGGCCATGGGCAAGAAGAAGGCCGAGGTGCTGGCCGCCGAGTACGAGAAGTTCTCCGGCGGCATGTTCGAGCGCGGTTTCTCCAAGGACGCCGTCGACGCACTGTGGGGCACCATCGAGCCCTTCGCCTCGTACGCGTTCAACAAGTCCCACGCGGCCGGCTACGGCCTCGTCTCCTTCTGGACCGGCTACCTCAAGGCCAACTACCCGGCCGAGTACATGGCCGCGCTGCTCACCTCCGTCGGCGACGACAAGGACAAGGCCGCCCTGTACCTGTCCAACTGCCGCCAGATGGGCATCAAGGTCCTGCCGCCGTCGGTCAACGAGTCGCGGACCAACTTCCTGTCGGTGGGCACGGACATCCGCTTCGGACTGGGCGCGGTGCGCAACGTCGGCGCCCAGGTGGTCGACTCGATCGTCGCGGCCCGCGAGGCGAAGGGCGAGTTCGGCGACTTCTCGGACTACCTGGCCAAGATCGACCAGACCGCCTGCACCAAGAAGGTCACCGAGTCGCTCGTCAAGGCCGGCGCCTTCGACTCTCTCGGCCACCCGCGCAAGGGACTGTTCCTGGTCCACGCCGACGCGGTGGAATCGGTGATGTCCACCAAGAAGGCCGAGGCGGTGGGTCAGTTCGACCTGTTCGGCGGGGGAGATGACGCCGAGGCCGACTCGGGCTTTGGCGACGTCTTCGCCGTCCGGGTCCCCGACGAGGAATGGGACATCAAGCAGAAGCTCGCCCTGGAACGCGAGATGCTGGGTCTGTACGTGTCCGGGCACCCGCTGGACGGGCTCGAGGCCGCCCTGGAGGCCAAGACCGACACCACCATCGCCACCATCCACGAGGGCGAGCTCGCGCACGGCACCGCCGTGACGATCGGCGGGATCATCTCCGGCGTCGACCGGCGGGTCAACAAGAACGGCGAGCCGTGGGCGATCGTCACCATCGAGGACTTCAACGGCAGTGTCGAGGTGCTGTTCTTCCCCAAGACGTACCGTCTCGCGGCGATGGACATCGCCGAGGACGCGGTGGTGCTGGTCAAGGCGCGCATCAACATCCGTGAGGACCGCGTCTCGGTGTTCGGCGACACCCTCGAGGTGCCCGACCTGGTCGTCGGTGGCAACGGGGCGCCGCTGGCGCTCACGCTGCCGACGCGGATGTGCACCATCGAGACCGTCACTGCGCTCAAGCAGGTCCTGGGGCGGCACCCCGGACCGTCGGACGTGCACCTGCGGTTGGTCAACGGAAGTTCGTCGACCGTCCTGCGGCTCGATGACCACCTGCGGGTCGAGACCTCGTCCTCGCTGATGGGCGATCTCAAGGCGCTGCTCGGCCCCGGCTGCCTCACGGGCTGACCGGGTTGACGGTGATCGTGGGCGCGGTGGGACACTGGTGGCTGTGACCGTCACCGATTCCGCCACGACCCAGGTCGTCACCCCCGACGACATCGACGCCGCCGCCCGCCGGATCGGTGACGTGGTCCGGTGCACCGACCTCCAGGTCAGTGAGCGGCTGAGCGAGCAGACCGGCGCGCACATCCTGCTCAAGCGGGAGGACCAGCAGGACGTCCGCTCGTACAAGATCCGCGGCGCCTACAACCTCATGGCGCAGCTGAACAGCGACGAGCGCAGTGCCGGCGTCGTGACGGCCAGCGCCGGCAACCACGCCCAGGGCGTGGCCTTCGCCTGCCGGGTACTGGGTATCAACGGGCGGATCTACGTGCCGACCAACACGCCCAAGCAGAAGCGGGACCGGATCCTCGCCCACGGGCGTAACTCGGTCGAGCTCGTGGTGACGGGGACGAACTTCGACGCCGCCCAGACCGCCGCCCGAGCCGACGCCGCGCGCACCGGGGCGACCATGGTGCCGCCGTTCGACCACCCCGACACGATGGCAGGGCAGGGCACCATCGCCGCGGAGATCCTCGCCCAGCTCGACGAGACGCCCGACGCCGTGGTGGTCCCCGTCGGTGGCGGCGGCCTGGTCGGTGGGTTGGCGACCTACCTCGCCGAGTACGCGCCGGACTGCAAGATCATCGCCGTCGAGCCCACCGGGGCCCCATCCCTGACCCGGGCGCTCGAGGCGGGGGAGCCGGTCACCCTGGACACCGTCGACACCTTCGTGGACGGCGCCTCCGTCGCGCGGCTGGGCGAGTTCCCGTTCGGTGTCATCTCCTCGATGACCGAGCGCATCCAGGTCCTCACCGTGGACGAGGGCGCGGTCTGCACCGAGATGCTGGAGCTGTACCAGAACGAGGGGATCATCGCGGAGCCCGCCGGGGCACTGGCGGTGACGGCGCTGGAGCAGCTCGAGATCGACGAGGGTGCCACCGTCGTCTGCCTGGTCTCCGGTGGCAACAACGACGTCTCGCGGTACAGCGAGATCATCGAACGTTCCCTGGTGCACAAGGGGCTCAAGCACTACTTCCTGGTGAAGTTCCCGCAGGAGCCCGGCCAGCTGCGCCGCTTCCTCGACGAGGTGCTGGGGCCCGAGGACGACATCACGCAGTTCGAGTACCTCAAGCGCAACAACCGCGAGTACGGCGCCGCGCTCGTGGGCATCGAGCTGGGCTCGGCCACCGGCCTGCACTCGCTGCTCGAGCGCATGGACGCCTCCCGCATCGACTGTGAGCGCCTCGAGCCGGGCACCGCGGCGTACGAGTACCTGACCTGACCTGATTTCACGCGCGGGCGGCGTCCACCGTGACGTCGTCTCAGCGCGTCCGCAGCACCGCGAAGCCGAACGCCTGGCAGAACACCGAGTCGTCGTCGGCGACCGCCCCCGAGGCGAACACCGCCTCGCCGGCCAGCGGGACCCGTGACGGCTCGGTGCCCAGGTTCACCACCAGCGCCAGCGACCCGCGGTGGACCACGAGCCAGCGGTTGTCGTCGGCCTCCACGCCGCAGTCCACCCGGACCGAGCCCAGCCACGGGTCGCTGAGCTCCGGCTCGGCCTTCCGTAGGGCGATGAGCGCGCGGTAGGTCCGCAGGATCTCGGCGTGCTCATCGGCCGTCTGCTCCGCGCGGTCGAGCACCGAGCGACGGAACGTCTCCGGATCCTGCGGGTCCGCCACGGTTTCTGGATCCCAGCCCATCGCCGCGAACTCGCGGGTCCGGCCCTCGCGCACCGCCTCGGCCAGCTCCGGCTCGGGATGCGAGGTGAAGAAGCAGAACGGCGTCCGCGCGCCCCACTCCTCACCCTGGAACAGCATCGGGGTGAAGGGCGAACAGAGGACGATGGCGGCCTTGGCCAGCTGCTGCTGCGGAGTGAGGTTCATCGACGGCCGATCGCCGGCCGCGCGATTGCCCACCTGGTCGTGCGTCAGCGTGTAGGCCACGAAGCGCGACCCCGGCACCCGGCCCACGTCCAGCGGCCGCCCGTGCACACGCCCACGGAACGCCGAGTAGGTCCCGGCGTGCAGGAATGCCCCGGTGAGCACCTGCCGCAGCGACTCGAGCGACCCGAAGTCGGCGTAGTAGCCCTGGCGCTCCCCGGACACGGCGGCGTGGACGGCGTGGTGCACGTCGTCGTCCCACTGCCCGTCCAGCCCGATGCCGCCGCCCTCACGCGCGGTGACCGTCCGCGGATCGTTCTGATCCGACTCCGCCACCAGCGACAACGGCCGTCCGAGATGGGTCGCCAGCGACTCCACCTCCACCGCCAACTGTTCCAGCAGATGCACCGCCGAGGCGTCGTGCAGCGCGTGCACCGCATCCAGCCGCAGCGCGTCCACGTGGAACTCGTCGAACCAGCGCAGCGCGTTGTCGATGATGTACCGCCGCACCTCGCCCGAGTGCTCACCGTCCAGATTGAGCCCGGACCCCCACGGCCCGTCCGCGGCCGACAGGTACGGCCCGAACTCCGGCAGGTAGTTCCCGGACGGGCCCAGGTGGTTGTAGACCACGTCCAGACACACGGCCAACCCGCGAGCGTGGCAGGCGTCGACGAACTGCTGGAACGCGTCCGGCCCTCCGTACGGCTCGTGCACCGCGAACCACGCCACCCCGTCGTAGCCCCAGCCGTACTCGCCGTTGAACGCGTTGAGCGGCATCACCTCGACCATGTCCACGCCCAGCACGACCAGCTCATCGAGGTGCTCGATCGCGCTGGTCAGCGTCCCGCCGGCCGAGAACGTGCCCACGTGCATCTCGTAGATCACCGATCCGGCCAGCTGCCGTCCCGTCCACGCCTGGTCCGTCCAGCGGGACTCCTCGAGGCGGTGTACCCGAGACAGCCCGTGGACCCCGTTCGGCTGACGCGGCGACCGCGGGTCGGGCCGCGGCGGGCTGACCTCGTCGTCGTCGCCGGTCACCACGAACCCGTAGTCCCTGCCCTGCTCCCGGGGGGTGCCGGACGTCCACCAGCCGCCCGGGGCGCGTCGCATCGGAACAGGGTCGGAGTCGGGGGAGTCCAGCACCAGCCCCACCGCGCGGGCCTCGGGCGCCCAGACGGAGAACATCTCGTCGCGCGGGGTGGCGGCGGGGACGGTCGTGGCGGGCGCGCTCGTGTCAGTCGGGGTCGCTTGGCTCGGTGAGGTCACACCGCCCAGCGTAGGGAAAACGTGCCGCCGCGGGGAGAGGCGAGCGACCACCGTCGGCCGACCTGTGCCCATCCACGACCAACGGCGATACTGGGGACATGACCGGCTCCCCGCCCCGCGTGCTCCGGCTCACCGCCGGACCGGACGTGAGGGGGGAGTACGAGGAGAAACGCTCCAGGTTCGTGGCCGTGCTGAGACGGTGCGACGACGAGGAGGACGCCCGCGCCCTGATCGCCGAACTCCGGGCCGCGCACCCGTCGGCTCGCCACCACTGCAGTGCCTTCATCGTGGACGTTCCCGGGGCCAGCCGAATCGAGCGGTCAAACGACGACGGCGAGCCCTCCGGCACCGCCGGGACACCCATGCTGGACGTGCTGCGGGGAAGTGGCCTGACCGGGGTGTGCGCCGTGGTCGTGCGGTGGTTCGGCGGCACCAAGCTGGGCACCGGCGGGCTGGCGCGGGCCTACTCGGCGGCGGTGTCCGAGGCGGTCGACTCCGCGTGGCGGGACGGTCGTGTCGCGGAGGTCACCAGCACCCCCGGGTGGACGGCCGAGGTCGACCACGCGGTGGCCGGCGGACTTGAGGGCGCGCTGCGCTCCGCCGGGGCCCGGGTGATGGACGTCGACTACGGCCGGCGGGTGCGGTTGACCGTCGCCGGCCAGATCGACGTGCTCGGCCCGATCCTCGCCGCCCGCACCTCGGGCGGGGTCGAATGGGAGTCCGCGGGTGTGGCCACCACCGAGAACGCGGCAGTTCGCCGGGATATGGAATCCTGACTACATGAGCATGCAGCCCTACCAGCCGAATTCGATCGAGCAGCAGAAGCAGCAGGTCCGCAAGGATGCGCGCACGACCGCGATCGCGCTGGGTGTGACGGCTGTGTCGCTGCCCATCGCGCTCTTCGCGAGCTCGTTCTTCACGGTGGTGGCTATCCTGGCCGCGATCGTGGCGATCTACAACGGCAACAAGGTCCGCAAGGCCATCTCCGGCAAGCCCGACCAGAAGCGCGAGCTGTACTGACGCCAACCGTGCTGATCCGGCTGCGGCCCGGGTGGGCGCAGTCGCGGCGACGGCTCAATCGAGCCCGCCGCAGCCGAGCCCGGCTCAACCGAACCCGCCTCAGCCGAGCCCGGATCAGCCGTGGCGGCGCACCACGTCGGACAGGTCGGCGCGCTCAGCCCGGAACGTGTTGGCGGGGTGGTCCGCGTCGGCGTAGCCGAATGCGATCCCACAGACGATGAGGCGGTCCTCGGGGATCTGCAGGTGCTCGCGAACCGCATCCGAGTACAGAGCGATCGCGGCCTGGGCGCAGGTGGCCACTCCCAGTGACGTGGCGGCCGCCAGGAACGTCGAGACATAACCGCCGCAGTCCACCGCCCCGTAGGTGCCGAGGCCCGCGTCCGAGGTGATCACCGCGACGTGCGGGGCGCCGAAGAACCGGTAGTTCTCCAGCATCTGACGCAGCCGCGCCTCCTTGTCCGACCGTTCGATGCCGAGCGCCGAGTACAAGCCCATCCCGCTGGCCCGCCGGCGATCCCCGTACACGCCGTCGTACCGTTCCGGCGCCGGCAGGTCCGAGCTCATGTCGCTGGAGAGCACGTGGTCGGTGAGGTGCTTACCGAACGCGGCCGTCGCCTGCCCCGTCACCAGCTCGACCTGCCAGGCCTGCGAGTTGCACCACGACGCCGTGCGCTGGGCCATCCGGAAGATCCGGTCGATCGTCTCCTCCGGGACCGGCTCCGAGGTGAAGCCTCGGCAGCTGTAGCGGCCGTCGAGGAGCTGCTCGAGCGTGGCGGCGGCGTCTACGGTCGCTGACGCGGACACTGCGTCCTTGGTGGACGACTCGGCTGTGTTGGTCATGGGTCCTCCGGGGGCACTGTCGACAGGTGTGAGCCCAAGTCTCGCACGCGGCCCGGTTCGGCAGGGGCGGCCGGGCCAGCAGGAGCGCCCGGGCCTGCGGCGCGCATCCGAACCTTCCATCATCCCGCCGGCCCCAATCCGCCGATCCTTAACCCGCCGATCCTTAACCCGCCGATCGGTCGGCGATCCACCAGGCGGGATCGCTCGGTGGATCGTAGTTAGATCTGCGGTTGTCGCGAAAGGCCGGCAATGCGTGACCGTGATATCCACAGGGGCCTTCCCCCTCCACAGGTGGTGCGCTCCGGGTGCTCATTGGCGGCATGTCGATCACGGCGCCCGGCCATTATCGGGTCGTGACTGACATCAGCGAACTGCGATCCCTCCTCCTGACGGCCTCTCGGTTGCGAGCCGACGGTATG
Organism: Dietzia sp. 111N12-1; assembly: GCF_001658045.1. Classification (NCBI taxonomy): domain Bacteria; kingdom Bacillati; phylum Actinomycetota; class Actinomycetes; order Mycobacteriales; family Dietziaceae; genus Dietzia; species Dietzia sp. 111N12-1. Next base: position 77,013 of record NZ_LSSV01000023.1, read on the forward strand.
ACCTCTCAGCGGATGAGCCGGGCGGTCTCCTCAGGCGATCTGGTCCGTCTCAGACCGGGCTACTACGTGGACGGCGTAGCCCGCCGACTTCCGAAAGGGGAGAGGCACCTGCTGAACGTGTTGGCCGCGGATGCGGCGCTCGACTCGCCGGTGTTCTCGCACGCATCCGCGGCTCTCATATACGGCTTGCCCTCGTGGGGACTGCCTCTGGGAAAGGTTGCGGTCTCGGCAGACCATCAGTGCTGGCGAACCCACACGACCCGGGCGATGAAGCATCATCTCGGCGCTCTCCGCGAGGACGAGGTGACCCGGGTTGATGGCCTGCGAGTCACTGCTCCCGCGCGCACGGTGATGGATCTCGCGCGGACCGTTGGTCGGGATGCGAGTGTGGCCGTCGCGGATGCTGCACTCCACGGTGAACTGATCGACCCGGCCGCTCTGGACCGCGCGCTCGAGGAATCGGCCGGGCGCTCGGGGATCAGGAGAGCCCGGGTGTCTATGGCGTTGACCGATGGCCGGAGCGAGAGCGTGGCCGAGACGCTCAGCCGCCTGACGCTGGCCGACTTCGGACTCCCGGCGCCGGAGACCCAGGCGGACATCATCGGCAGGCACGGCAACCGCATCGCCCGCGTGGACTTCCTGTGGCGCGAGTTCGGGGTGATAGGGGAGTGCGACGGGTTCGGCAAGTACTTCGACGGCGCGGACAGTGCAGAGGTGAGGCGCCGACTCGGCCGTGAGAAGGACCGGGATGCCGAGCTTCTTGCTCTCGGCTATCGGATCCTGCACTGGCGGTGGGCGGATCTCGAGCAGCCGCGCCTGTTGGCAGAGAAAGTCCGTCGGGTCCTTTATCCCGTCGCGGCCTGAGCCCCGGGGTCCGGCACCCGCCTGGAAAACCTGCACCCGCCACGATGGTTCGCGGGCGTGGTCGGTGATGCACCGATCGGATGACGATCCGCCGACGGAGATCCCTCGGTGGATCGCACCCGGATCGGTGGATCGCACACAGGTCGGTTGATCGCACGCGGATCGGTGGATCGCACACAGGTCGGTGGATTTCAGGCACCCCCGGCGGCCAGGGTTATCCTCGCGCCATGAGTGTTCGGGTGGACGCGTGGACGTGGTCGGTGCGGTTGTTCCCATCGCGGACCAAGGCGGCGGCCGCCTGCCGTGGCGGGCACGTCAAGGTCAACGGCGAGGCGGTGCAGCCGTCGAAGCCGGTCGTACCCGGCGACCGCGTGCAGGTCACCGGCGCCCTCGGGCGGGTCCGCATCCTCGAGGTGGTGCGGACGGTCAACAAGCGGGTCGGCGCCCCGGTGGCCGCGACCTGCTACATCGACCATTCGCCCCCGCCTCCGCCCAAGGAGGTCCTGGTCTCCCAGCCGCGGCGGGACCGCGGCGCCGGACGGCCCACCAAGCGGGAGCGGAGGGAGACCGACCGACTGCTGGGCCGCGACTGAGGGCCTCGCGACTGAGGGCCCGGCGACTGGGCGACCCGGCGACTGGGCGACCCGGCGAGCTCGCGAGTCAGCCGTCCTCGCGGATGATCACCACGACCGCCGTCTCGCTGAGCAGCTCGCCGAGATCGACGCGGCCCGAGATCGGCGACCCGTCCGGGCGGACCGACCACGACCCCTCCGGCAAGAGCACCTCGGTCCCGGTGAACTCCGCGGCGGGTAGCACCGCGGTGCGCCGCCGCGCGATCATCCCGACTGCTGGCCGATCATCGACGGCCCGCGTGAACGCCACCACGTCGGAGGCGGCGGGCCCCTGCACTGGTAGCGGCACGTACGCCCCGCCGGCCAGGGTCTCCGGATGCGCCCGCCGCAACCGCAGCAGCTCGCGGACCAGCACGAACTTCGGGTGTCCCGCGCGGGCGACGCCGCCGGAGCGCAGCGGCCCGTAATCAACGAACCGGCGGTTGTCGGGGTCGACGAGGGAGTCCTCCCACACCTCGGTCCCCTGGTAGACGTCGGGGATGCCGGGGCCGAGCAGCTGCGCGGCCTTGGCGATCAGCGAGTTGTCCCGGCCCGCCGGCGCGATGCGCTCGACGAACGGCCCGAGCACCCCGCCGCCGGAGTCGATCAGAGCATCGATCCACCGGTGCACGCCGGACTCGAACTCGGCATCTGGATCAGTCCACGTGGTGTGGACGGCGGCCTCACGCATCGCCTTGTCGGCGTAGTCGTGCAGGCGCGACCGCATTTCGTCGGTCGGTCCGCCCCGCTCGGGCCACACACCCACGATCACCTGGAGCAGAAAGTATCCGGCGTCCTCGGCGGGCGGCGGGAACTCGTCGAACACGCGCGTGACGAGGTCGGCCCACTCGTCGGGGATCTGCGAGAGCACCGAGATCCGGGCGCGGACGTCCTCTCCGCGCTTGGTGTCGTGGGTGCTCAGCGCCGTCATCGCCAGCGGGGTGGAGCGGGCCCGTTCGGCCATGGCGAGGTGGAACGCCTCGACGGGCATCCCCATCCGGCCGGGCGAGCCGCCGACCTCGTTGAGCGAGACCAGGCGCGCGAGCCGGTAGAACAGCCGGTCCTCCTCGGCCTTGGCGGTGGCGGCGCCGGTGACCTGCGCGAGCCGGGTCGTGGCCTCGCCGCCGCGGGCCAGTGCTCCGGCGACGAGCCCGAGGGCGGGCGCGAGTTCGGGCCGGTCGCGGCGCAGTCCCCCCAGGATCGTGGGCAGGGTGCCGCGCAAAACGGGGTAGTCGGCCCGGTAGTACGGCGTGCGCGCGACGACGGAGATCAGCGTCTCCCGGAGGGCGGCCTCGTCGACGTCGTCGCTCGCCGGGCCGTCCAGCCCGACCGCCACCTCGCGACGAACCGCGCGCGCCAACCTCGCGAGCTCGGGAGCCAGGTCCTCCGCCACGATCTGCCGTTTGAGCTCGGCGGACTGCGCGTGCACCTGCTCCTCGTCACCGGGGTCGCCGGTGTAGCGCCGGGCGAGCTCGGACAGCCGGGCCTCGCCGGAGGCGTCGACGAGCAGCTGATCGATGAACCGCAGGGCGTCGTAGCCGGTGGTGCCGTCGACGGGCATGGCGGGTTCGAGGACCTCGGGTGGGGTCGATTCGGTACCGGGCGCGAGGATCTTCTCGACCAGCAGGACGCGGTCGTCGCCGGCGAGTGCCCGCAGCCGTCGCGCGTACCCGACCGGGTCGGACAGTCCGTCGGGGTGGTCTACGCGGATGGCGTCGACGAGGTCCTCCTCGCACCAGCGCCGCACCTCGGCGTGTGTGGCCTCGAAGACCTCGGGGTCCTCCTGGCGCAGCCCGGCGAGCCCGGTGACGGTGAAGAACCGCCGGTAGCCCAGCAGCGGCTCGCGCCAGTGGACGAGCCGGTAGTGCTGGCGGTCGTGGACCTCGCGGGCGGTGCCGTCCCCGGTGCCGGGGGCCACCGGGAACCGGTGGTCGTAGAAGTGCAGCTCGGCCTCGCCGGAGGGCGAGTCTCCGGGGGCGACGACGACGAGGTCCGCCACATCGTCCGGTGTCCCCAGGACGGGGATCGCGATCCTGCCGTCGGCCCCGTTCGCCTCCTCGGTGTCGAAGTCGAAGAACGAGAAGTGCGGCGAGTCGGGGCCCCGCCTCAGCGAGTCCCACCACCACGGGTTGGCGGCCGGCTCGTCCACACCGAGGTGGTTCGGGACGATGTCCACCACCAGGCCCAGCTCGTGGGCCCGGCACGCCGCGCGAAGGGAGCGCAGTGCGTCGATCCCGCCGAGTTCGGCCGAGACGGTGGTGGGGTCGACGACGTCGTAGCCGTGGGTGGAGCCGGGAGTGGCGGTCATGACGGGCGAGAGGTACACCGCGCCCACGCCGAGGTCGGCCAGGTAGGGCACGAGCTCTTCGGCGTCGGCCAGGGTGAAGCCTCGGCCGTCGGGGTCCGAGGCGGGGGTGCGCAGCTGGAGGCGGTAGGTGCTCGCCAGCGCGGCGCCCCGGCTCGGCCCGGCCCCGGCCCCGGTCCCTGTCTCGTCCTCGGCGGCCATGCTCAGCTGACCTTGCGCAGCACGATCGTGCCGCGGTCGGCCACGGTGATGGTGCCGTCCGAGCTCAACTCGTCCGCGCGCTCCTCAAGATGGTCGGCGGTGTCCAGGACGACCTCCCACTTCTCGGCGTAGTCGGCGCCGAGCAGGGAGAACTCGATGGGCTCGTGGTGGGCGTTGAACAGCATGAGGAACGAATCGTCCACGATCCGCTGACCGCGCACGTCCGGCTCGTGGATCCCCTCGCCGTTGAGGTACACGGCCATGGACTTGCCGAACCCGGAGTCCCAGTCCTTGCTGGTCATCTCCGAGCCCTCCGGGGTGAACCACCCGATGTCCTGCGGTTCCTCCTCACCCCGCAGCGGGGAGCCGAAGAACCGGCGGCGACGGAACACGGGGTGGTCCTTGCGCAGCTGGACCAGGTTCCGGGTGAAATCCAGGAGGTCCTGCTTCTCTTCGTCCAGGTCCCAGTCCATCCACGAGATCTCGTTGTCCTGGCAGTAGACGTTGTTGTTGCCGCCCTGGGTGCGGGCGATCTCGTCGCCGTGGGCGATCATCGGCGTGCCCTGCGACAGGATCAACGTGGTGAGGAGGTTGCGCCGCTGGCGGTGGCGCAGCTGGACGATCTCGGGGTCGTCGGTGGGGCCCTCGACCCCGCAGTTCCAGGAGCGGTTGTGGCTCTCGCCGTCGTTGCCGTCCTCACCGTTGGCGTCGTTGTGCTTCTCGTTGTAGCTCACCAGGTCGTTGAGCGTGAACCCGTCGTGGGCGGTGACGAAGTTGATCGACGCGTTGGGACGACGACCGGTGTGCTCGTACAGGTCCGAGGACCCTGTCAGGCGCGAGGCGAACTCGCCCAGGGTCGCGGGCTCGCCGCGCCAGAAGTCGCGCACCGTGTCGCGGAACTGGCCGTTCCACTCGGTCCACAGCGGTGGGAAGTTGCCCACCTGGTAGCCGCCCTCGCCGACGTCCCAGGGTTCGGCGATGAGCTTGACCTGGCTGACGATGGGGTCCTGCTGAACGAGGTCGAAGAACGAGGACAGCCGGTCGACGTCGTGCAGGCCGCGGGCCAGGGCGGAGGCGAGGTCGAAGCGGAACCCGTCGACGTGCATGTCGAGGATCCAGTAGCGCAGCGAGTCCATGATGAGTTGCAGGGAGTGCGGGTGCCGGACGTTGAGCGTGTTCCCGGTGCCCGTGTAGTCCATGTAGTGCTGCTCGTCGCCCTCGACCAGCCGGTAGTAGGCCTGGTTGTCGATACCGCGGAAGCCGATGGTGGGGCCCATGTGGTTGCCCTCGGCGGTGTGGTTGTAGACCACGTCGAGGATCACCTCGATATCGGCTTCGTGGAACGCCTTGACCATGGCCTTGAACTCGCTGACCGCGTCGCCGGGCCGGTCGGAGAACGCGTACTCGTTGTGGGGCGCCAGGAACCCGAAGCTGTTGTAGCCCCAGTAGTTGCGCAGGCCCATGTCGATGAGTCGTTGGTCCTGCATGAACTGGTGCACCGGCATGAGTTCGATGGCGGTGACGCCCAGGTCGGTGAGGTAGTCGATGATCGCCGGGTGGGCCATCCCCGCGTAGGTGCCGCGCATCTCGGCGGGGATGTCCGGGTGCGTCGCGGTCATGCCCTTGACGTGCGCCTCGTAGATCACCGTGTTGTGGTACTCGTGCCCGGGGGCGCGGTCGTTGCCCCAGTCGAAGTACGGGTTGATCACGACGGTGGTCATGGTGTGCCCGAGGGAGTCGTCGGTGTTGCGCTCGTCCGGGTTGTCGAGGTCGTAACTGTGCAAACTCGGGTCCCCGTCGAAGGAGCCGTCGAAGGCCTTGCCGTACGGGTCCATGAGCAGCTTGGACGCGTCACACCGCAGCCCGTCGGAGGGTTCGTACGGACCGTGGACGCGGAACCCGTACCGCTGACCGGGCGTCACGCCGAACAGGTAGCAGTGCCAGATGTGGTAGTCGACCTCGACGAGCTCGATACGCTGTTCGCCGCCGTCGTCGTCGATCAGACAGAGCTCCACGCGCTCGGCGACCTCTGAGAACAGGGAGAAGTTCGTGCCGGTGCCGTCGTAGGTGGCCCCCAGCGGGTAGGGGGTACCGGGCCAGGCTCGGATGAGCTCCGGGGCGGACTGCGTCTCGTCGTCTTGGGTCACCCGACCCAGGGTAGTGCCTGAGGGCCGTCCGGACGTGGCCGTGCAGGCGGAGGCGGGTCGTGGGCTCCGTCGGCCACCCGCAAGCAGGTCACCGCCGGCCGTTCACCGCCAGCTGTTCACCACCAGCCGGTCGCGGGCCCCAGCTGACGCGCCAGCTCCCCGGAGGCGGACCGGACCCACGAACCCGAGAGGTGGTGGGAGTCGTGGTAGACGATCACGTTGCCGACCACGGCGGGGCAGTCCTCGGGGTCGCACAGGCCGTCGGTGAGGTCGAGCAGCCGAACCGAGTCGAGGCCCGCGGCGGCGATCGCGGCGGGGTTGATGGGGGAGATGGACCGCTCCCGCGGCATGCCGCACTCTTCCGGGGTGCCGCCGGCGCCGAGGCAGTCGCTGGCGCGGATGGGTCCGCGTCCCTGGTTGAGCCACGGGGTGTCGCGGATGGCGATGACGCCGATGCCCTGCTCGCCGAGCGCGCGCCACAGGTCGACGTATTGGCGCGGCGTGACGTCGGGGCCCACGACCCCGACCGGGCGCGTGGCCGTGGTGAACACGAAGTCGGGATCCAGTCCGACGAGGGCGGCGAGTGCCTCCGGGGTCCACTCCGCGCAGCTCTCGTACAGCGGTTCATCGCCGTCGGAGACCGAGGCGTCGAGCGTGAGGGGGCAGCCCATCTTGAGGACGGTGACCACCCGGAAGCCGTAATGCCGGCCGACCTCGTCGAGGCCGCTGATCCAGTGTTCGGCGTGCGACCCGCCCGTGAGCGCGATGGTGCGGGGGGAGGTGACGTCGCCGTACACGCACATCTCGACCTCCGTCGACTCGAAGGTCGAGATGCAGCCGTCCATGGTGCTGGCGGGGAGGTCGTTGCCGACCTGGAGCAGGGAGGGTACGTAGGGGGCGTCGTCGGGTGCGGGGACGCCCTCGAAGAACGCCCGCGCTCCGGGGTGGTCCGGGTCGGTGAGGGAGTCGACGTACGGGACGGACGAACGGGAGCCGGAGGTGGCGCTCCACCAGCCGACGGTCCCCAGGCTGGCAACGACGGCGACGACGACGACGACGCTCGCCCCCACGAATCGCTTCTGCTCACGGGCCGAACGGGCCGGGCCGCCCTGCTGCCGGTCGCGTGCCTCCGCCGCCGGGGTGGTGCGTCCCCGCGCCCGGCTGGCCATGCGGAGCGGGCGCTCGACGTACTTCTCGGTGAGGAGCGCCAGCACGAGCGAGACGACGATGATGGTCAGGCCGGAGACCAGCGTGATCTCGGCTTCGCGGTCGTGGGACAGCCACAGGATGAGCAGCGGCCAGTGCCACAGGTACAGCGAATAGGAGATGTCGCCGAGCCGCCGGAACACCCGTCCGGACAGGAGCCAGGTGACGGGGTCCTTGGCCGGGGTGGCGCGCTGCCCGACCGGGAGGTTGCCGCCGAGGATGATGAGCAGGGCGCCGCCGATGGGGTACCAGGCGAGCGGGCCGGGGAAGTGGGCGGCGCCGTCGAAGAAGAAGCCGGTGCTCACCACCAGGAAGAGTCCGGCGACGGTGGTGAGCAGCCGCAGGGGCCACGGCAGGACGATTCCGGCCAGCAGGATGGCCACCAGGCCGCCGATGAGCAGTTCCCACATGCGGGCGCCGGTGTCGTAGTAGTTCCACGCCTGATTGTCGGCCTGTCCGAGGACGGCCCACCACACCGAGGCGGCGGTGCCCGCGGCGACGATGCCCACGAGAAGCCATTTCGGAGTGCCCCTGCGGACGATCAGGCGCCAGAGGGCGGTCCCGCCCAGGATCACCGCCAGGGCGACCACATAGAACTGGCCCTGCACGGACATGGACCACAGGTGCTGCAGCGGGGAGATGGTCGCGTCGGCGGCGACGTAGTCGGACGCGGTCAGCGCCAATTCCCAGTTCTGGTAGTACAGCAGCGAGGCGACGGTCTGCTCGAAGATCGTCGACCATTGGGTGGGCGGCTTGACGAGCACCGTGCCCAGCACCGTGGCGGCGATCGTCACCACCAGCGCCGGGTACAGCCTGCGGACAAGCCGCTTCAGGTGGGGAAGCGGGGAGAGCGGCGTGCCGGGGTCGCCGGCGCCGCGCAGGAGCGAGCCGAGGAAGAAGAAGCCGGACAGGGTGAGGAAGACGTCCACGCCGCCGGAGACGCGGCCCATCCAGATGTGGAAGACCACCACCAGCGCGATCGCGAGGCCACGCAACCCGTCGATGTCGTGTCGGTAGGCCATCTTCCCGCGGCGCCGCCCAGCGGGCGCGGGAGGAGAGATGGTGGCCACTGGCGGGTACTTCCTGACGTGTCGTCCGGTGGGTCGGTGGGGGCCCGGCCCGGCGTCCGGGCACCGTGCCGTACACCGGCGGAGCCGGGTCCGATTACACCACAACGGGTCGGCACCACCGGCGTTGGTACAGTCCGTGCGCATGACCAGCCCGTCGTCGACATCGTCGTCCCCGCCGTCGTCGACCACGGCCCCGCACCGCGGCGGTGCGGCCCGATTCGCGGCGTCGACCCTGCTCGGCGTGGTGGGCCCGTTCGTGGTCGCGCTGCTGCTGTGGATCGTCGCGGCGCCCCGGGCGGAGCTGTTGTCGGTCGGTGACGGCCGGGGTCTCCGGCTACCGGACTCGGGGGTGGACGGTGGCAGCCAGCTGCTCGTGTTCATTGTCCTGTCGGGGTTCGCGACCGTGTGTGCGGTCATGGTCCTGTGGCGGCGTCACCCGTACCTGCGGCGGCCGGGTGGCGTCCCGGCGCTCGTGCTGCTGCCGGGTGTGGCCTGCGCGATCGCGGCCGCGGCAGCGACGCCTCTGGCAGACGTGGTCGCGGCGCCCCCGGACGACGTCCCCTACGGCGAGGTGGTCCGGCAGGCTCCGGCGGTCGGGAGTCTGTTCTTCGACCGCATGGTCTTCGGCACGTCCGGCCCGTCATGGGACTGGTTCCCGCCGGGGCTCGACTGGATGGTGTTCGGGGTGATGATCGCGGCGTTCACGGTGGCGGTGCTGGCGTACCTCGGCGACCCCGAGGCACCCGTCAGCCCACCCCCGCCGGCGGCCGCAGCGTAGCGAACTGGTCGGTGATCCGGAGGCGCCGTTCGGCGAACGTGTACAGCGCCGCCGGCCGGCCGCCCGTGGGCCCGGGGGGAGCGCTGCGTCCGCACCGCACGAGCTCACCGCGGCGGGTCAGGACGCGCTGGAGGTTGGTCGGGTCCACCGGGTGGCCGAGGGCGGCGCCGTAGAGCTGCGCGAGGTGCGACAGCGTGAACTCCATAGGCGCCAGGGCGAACCCCAGGGTGGAGTACGAGAGCTTGGCGGCGAGGCGTGCGCGGGCGCGGGCGACGATCTCGGCGTGGTCGTAGACGGTGTCGGGGAGATGGTCGACCCGGAACCAGGCGGTGTCGTCGGGGATGGCGGGATCCGCATCGCTGGGCAGGACACCGAGGAATCCGGAGGCGAACACGCGCCGGCCGGGTATGCGGGCGGGGTCCGAGAATTCCGCGACCGATTCCAGGTGGCTGAGCGAGCGTACGTCGACCTTCTCGGCGAGCTGCCGGGTGGCGGAGGCGGGCAGGTCCTCGTCGTCGCGGACCTCACCGCCGGGTAGCGCCCACCGGCCGGCGGCCGGCCCGAGCGAGTGCTGCCACAGCATCACGTGGAGCGCCGGTGCGGTGGAGCCGGGGGTCGGCCGGACCTGGGTCACCACGACGAGCACCTCGTGACCGGTGTTACACTGCATCATGTTTTCGATTGTAAGTCGAAAACGGGGCCGGTGGCGTATCGGCCCGGAGAAACGACCCGGGAGGGGGCAGCGATGAGCACTGCCACAGGACACGGCACCACGGTCGCGCCGCGGCCGGACACCACCGTCGGGCGGCTCGATTCGCCCCTGGCCGCGAGGATCCGCCATGACGGCTCGGTGTACACGGGTGTCGAGCCCGACGCGGAGTGGGCCGCCGAGATCCGCCGTCTCGCCGCCGAGCGCGACGCGGTGATCCTCGCCCACAACTACGAGGTCCCCGCCATCCAGGACATCGCCCACCACGTGGGGGACTCCCTGGCCCTGTCGCGCATCGCCGCGGAGGCCGAGCAGTCGACCATCATCTTCTGCGGCGTCCACTTCATGGCGGAGACCGCCAAGATCCTCTCCCCGGACAAGACCGTCCTCATCCCCGACGAGGCCGCGGGCTGCTCACTGGCCGATTCCATCACCGCCGAGCAGTTGGCCGAGTGGAAGTCCGAGCACCCGGACGCCGTGGTGGTCTCCTACGTCAACACCACCGCCGCGGTGAAGGCCCTCACCGACATCTGCTGCACGAGCTCCAATGCGGTCGAGGTCGTCGAGTCGATCGACCCGGGCCGCGAGGTGCTGTTCCTTCCCGACCAGTTCCTCGGTGCGCACGTCCGGCGCAAGACGGGCCGGGACAACGTGCTCGTCTGGGCGGGCGAGTGCCACGTCCACGCCGCGATCAACGGCGACCAGCTCACCGCCAAGTCGGAGGCCCACCCGGGCGCCGAGCTGTTCGTCCACCCCGAGTGCGGCTGCGCGACGAGCGCCCTGCACCTGGCCACCGAGGGTGCGGTCCCCGCCGATCAGGTCAAGATCCTGTCCACCGGAGGGATGGTTGACGCCGCCCGCGCCTCGGGGGCCAGCGAGGTCCTCGTGGCGACCGAGATCGGGATGATCCACCAGCTGCGCAAGGCCGCGCCCGAGATCGACTTCCTGCCGGTCAACGACCAGGCCAGCTGCCCCTACATGAAGATGATCACCCCGGCCGCGCTCCTGCGCGCCCTCGTCGAGGGTGCCGACGAGGTGCACGTCGATCCCGCCACGGCCGAGGCCGCGCGCGGGTCCGTCGAGCGGATGATCGCCATCGGCAACCCGGGGTCGGGGGAGTGAGCGGCGCTGCACCCGGGGCCGACGACGACGAGCTCTTCGATCCCGACACCCGTGCGGACGCCCTGATCGCGGTCCGTCGTGCCCTCGAGGAGGACCTGCGATACGGCCCGGATGCCACGTCGCTGGCGACGGTGCCCGCGGACGCCCGTGCCACGGCCCGCCTCGCGACCCGATCCGACGGCGTCGTGGCCGGGCTGCCGCTGATCGAGATGGTCCTGGCCGAGGTGCTCGGCCGGGCCGAGCCGGGGCGGGCGGATTTCTCGGTGACGCGCCACGCCCGCGACGGAGACCGCGTCTCGGCCGGCGACGTGGTGGCCGAGATCAGCGCCCCGACACTCGGTCTGCTCACCGCCGAGCGGACCCTGCTCAACCTCGTCTGTCACCTGTCGGGGGTGGCGACCGCGACCCGGGCGTGGGCCGACGAGCTCGCCGGCACGGACTGCGCCGTCCGCGACACCCGCAAGACCATGCCCGGCATGCGACTGCTGCAGAAGTACGCGGTGCGCTGCGGCGGCGGGGTCAACCACCGACTGGGCCTCGGCGACGCGGTGCTGGTCAAGGACAACCACGTGGTGGCCGCCGGCGGGGTGCTCCCGGCGTTGGCCGCGGTCCGCGAGCGCTTCCCCGACCTGCCCTGCGAGGTCGAGGTGGACTCCCTGGAGCAGCTCGACCAGATGTTGGACGCGGGCGTGGACCTGGTCCTGCTGGACAACTTCCCCGTCTGGCAGACCCAGATCGCGGTCCAGCGCCGCGACACGGTCGCACCGGGCACCCGCCTGGAGTCCAGCGGCGGGCTGACCCTCGACGCGGCCGCCGACTACGCCCGCTGCGGGGTGGAGTTCCTGGCCGTGGGGGGCCTGACCCACTCCGTCGCGGTGCTCGATCTGGGGCTGGACATGTGAGGTCCGCCCCACCGCCGCCTTCGGGCTCGGGCGACGGGCCGCTGTCCGCGTAAAGTCGAGGACCATGACGGGGTTCTGGGACTCAGGCGAGAAGAGCACGGCATCGGAACGACGATTGCAGCGGATGGAGGAAGCCCGCCGCCGCGTGGAGGCCGGGGAGAACACCTCGCCGCCGCCTCCGCCCGCACCCGCCAGGAGCACCCGGCCGACTCGGTCCGCCCGCACGGCCAAGGCCCCGACCGTCGATCCGCTCGCGGTGACCGGCGCGCAGTTCGCGGTGTGGCGCAGCGTCCAGCACTTCTGCAGCACCGACTCGACGCCCGACGCCCGCGGCGCGAACCTCGACCTCTTGGTCGCCTGGTCCGACTCGATCCAGCCGTTCCGGCTCCGGCAGCGCATCGTCGCCCGCCTGGACAACGAGGGCGCCTGGCTGCCCGTCTGCTACGCCAAGGACGGCGCCCGCGAGCCCATCACGCAGGCCCAGGCGGAGCGCTACCGGGAGGCCCGGATCGGTGAGACCACCCTGTCCGGCGGGGCCCAGAAGCCGCTCAAGGACACCGACCACCCGGACGAGACGCTCACCCTGTAGTCGGCCCGCCCTGTAGCCCACCCTGCACCCGGCCCTGTCGCGCCCCGACCCCGCCGGCCGGGGGTCAGCGGTCCCCGAGCGCGAACCGCCGCCCCTCGGGCTGCGGACCCGTCGCGAGGACGATCTCCTCGGCTCCCGCCTTCGCGGCCGCCGCGTCGGTGGTCTCCTTGGCGGCGGTGACCTCGTCGTCGTCGAAGTCTCTTCCGGTACGTCCCGCAGTGCCATTTCCCGCAGTGCCATCACCCGCGCCGCCTCCGGCAGGGTCCCCCTCGCCGGTGGCGCGGACCATCTCGCCGTCGCCGGGCAGGGGATCGACGGCCACGATCGTCCCCTCGTCCAGCAGGTCGATGATGGCCGTGCGCGCGGCCCGGGCGTAGCGCAGGTTCCGTAGGGCCGGGGTGTCGGAGTCGGGCGCGGACGGATCTACGTCGACCAGCCGCAGCGGCTCGCCCGATGGCGCCTCGTACGCCTCGCAGACGGATTCGACGAGCTCGTCGAGCGCCAGGCTGTCCCGCTCGCCGAGCTTGTCCACGATGATCATGCGGGCACGCTCCAGCGCCGGCGCCTCGGGCTCGGTCGCGGTGTCGATGGCGGTTCGGATGGTCTCAAGTGAGGTCATACCCCGAGCCTGCCAGCCCGGGCGACGACGTGCAGCCGGTCAGCAGGGCCGGTGGGCGTCGTGTACCTCCGATACCACCGTCACCACCACGTCCTCGATCTTCCAGCTCAGCTCCGCCAGCCTCCGGCGCACGTCCGCGAGCCGCTCGACGGTGATCTCCCGGCCGCGGGCCGGGACGAGGAACGCCTCGACGTGGAAGACGTGCCCCTCGTCGCGTACCCGCGCGCCGTGGTCATCCGCCCAGTCGACGCCCGCCAGCAGTTCGTCGATCCGGTACACGAGCGGGTGCGGGTCCGTGCCGTCGAACCGGGTGGGTCGCGCATCGGCGAGTCCCTCGATCGCCCCGCGCAGGTTTGACCACCCGTCCCGGACGATCGACGCACTCACCACGAGCGCCGCCACCGCGTCCGCCCACCACAGGCCGAGCGAGATGCCCAGCACACCGACGATGGTGGCCAGTCCGGTCTTCCAGTCCGCCCGGTTCATGTCGGCGTCGGCGTAGAGCACCTTGTCGTGCAGCGCCTCGGCGGGACCGGTCTTCATGCGACCGAGGATGAGCGGCCCGATGACGGACAACGCCATCACCGCGATCATCAGCCACCCGGACCAGATCACCTGCCCGCCGATCACCACGACCCCCATCGGCGGGCGTTCACGGGTCAGCAGAGCCGTTCCGGAGTCGACGACGAGGAACGCCCCCATCGCGAGCAACGCCACCCCCGCGACGAGGTGCCCGATCCCGACGGAGCGGTGCCTGCCGTAGGGGAAGCGGGCGGTCGGCGGCATGCGGGAGACCCGGATCGCCACGAGGAAAGCGATCGGCGGGAGCAGCGACAGCGAGTCCTCGATCCACGCGGCCTTCATCGCCTGCGACTGACCCGACACCGCGTACACCGCAGCGACGGTCACGGTCATCACCGCGAGGGTGGCCCACTCCAGGCGGATCGCCCGGCGCAGCGCTTCCCGCTGCTCGACGGGCAGGTCGTCGCGACCGAGCCCCGAGGCCACGCCCGCCACCTTGCGTTCGCCCCGGCCCCTGTCCCTCTCGTCACTCACGATGCACCCCCGGCCTCGGCGAGGTAGGTCTCCAACGCCACCAGCAGCGCGTTCTCCCCGAGCGGAGTGGCCATCACCATCTTCTCGGTGTCCCCGTCCGGGGTGACCTCCTCGGTGTACGGCCTCGTCAGTGCGACCTCCTTCTCCCACGGCGAGTCGGAGGTCAGCCCACCCACGACCACATCGAGGTCACCGCGGGCCATCGCCATTGCCAGTTCGCTCTCCGCGCCCGGCGTCCACTCGACGTCCGCAGCGTGGGCTCCGGCGAAGCCGGTGACGAGGTCGACCTCCCGACCGGCGACGCGGCCGTCGTCGTATACCTCGGTCCACGGTGGGTTCTCCGACACGCCCACCCGGAGCACGCCGTCGGTGATGCGCGCGAGGCTGCCGTCGGTGTCCTTGGGTATGGGTCCGCCGCATGCGGCCGCGAGGGTGGTGACGGCGGAGGTGAGAACAACGGCGACGACGCTGCGGGCGGTCGTCGACACCGGGCTGCGGGACGGACGACGCACGACGAGATGGCTTCGGACCTGCACGATTCCCCCTCCGCGTGGAGCAGTTCAGGACGAGAGTTCCACCAGGACGCCGGGGATCTCGGCCAGCAGTTCGCGGGCGAGGAAGCCGGTCGCACCGATCCGGGCGGACAATCGTTCCCCTGCCCGCCCATGGCTGTGGGTCGCCCACGCGGCGGCCTGGGCGGGTTCGGCGCCCCGGGCGAGCAGCCCGCCGATGAGCCCGGCCTTGACGTCACCCGATCCCGAGATCCCCAGCCCGAACGAACCGGTCTCGTCCCGCCAGAGTCGGCCGTCCGGGGCGGCGATCCACGACGTCGCGGTGCCGGTCACCACCACGGCCCCCGCGCGCTCGGCCAGCGCCACGGCGTGTCCCGGGGTGTCGGCCTCCACGTCGTCCTCCAGCACGTCGAGGGTCCGGGCGAGCTCTTTGGGGTTGGGGCTGAGGACCGCGCGGCCGTCGAGGTGGGCGAGTCCGCCGGGGTTCTCGGTGACGTAGGCCATCCCCAGCGCGTCAAGCACGAGGGTGGTGTCCAGCCGGGGCACGACGTCCGAGAGCAAGTCCACCGCTGCGACCTTCTCGCAGATCCCGGGGCCGAGCACCACGGCGTCACACCGCTCGGCGAGCTCGACGATCGTGTCCGCCCCCGCGGCGGTGAGTTCACCGGCGTCGTCCTCGGGCAGACCGATCGATTTCGACTCGGGGATGTGGATCGCCAGCGACGACGACACCGACCCGGCGGTGGCGATCTGTAGTTTGCCGGCCCCGCACCGCAGCGTCGCCTCGGCGGCCAGCAGCACAGCGCCCGGGGTGGACCTGCTGCCACCGACGACCAGCACCCGCCCGCGGCCCTCCTTTCCACCACCGGGGGAGGGGAGCGCCCAGTCCCGCAGCGCATGGTGCGAGAGGACCGACTCGCTGCTCACCTCGCTGCTCACCTCGCCGCTCATCTCGCCGCCTCCTCGTTCCCTGAAGGCGACTCCCGCGTGGTGGGCGCATGGCCGCGCTCCACGGCCGTCGTGTCGGCATAGCTATGCAGCTCGAGCCCAGCGCTGCCGGGGTGGTGCCCCTCCGATTCGTGCCCCACCGATTCGTGCCACCCCGGGTTGTGCCCTGCCGGGTGATAGATCGTCACCGAGCAGTTGGGCAGCGGGTCCTCGCGGTCGACCCGGAGGACCTCCTCCTCGTCCAACTGCTCCAACGCGACCCGGAAACACATGATCACGGCCTGGTGGCTGAAGACGCAGACCCGCTCGCCCGCGTACTGCTGCCGGAGGTCCGTCAGCAGGTACCGCACGCGCAGCAACACGTCGGTCCAGCTCTCACCACCCGGCGGGCGGTAGTAGAACTTGCCGATCCGGTCCCGTCGCTCGGCCTCCTCCGGGTACCGCTGCCGGATGCCCCGGCCGGTGAACCCGTCGAGGATCCCCAGGTCGCGCTCCCGAAGTCGCTCGTCGGTGAGCAGCCCGGGGCCACCCGCCCGGCCGCCCGGTGAGATGTCGCCGGCCGCCTCGAGCGCAGCCGTGGCGGTGTCCGCCGCACGGCGATAGGGCGAGGTCAGCCACACCGTCGGCCGGGCGTCCTCGGGCAATCCGCCGAGCCAGGCGCCCACTGCCCGAGCCTGTCCCACTCCCGACTCCGACAGCGGGGTGTCGGCATCACGGTGGACCAGGTCGAGACGGTGGGCGCCGGCGGCACGGGCGTTGTCATTGGCGACGTTGCCCACGCTCTGACCGTGGCGGACCAGGAGGAGTCCGGCGAGTTCCGTCACGGCTCGAGGACCACCTTCACGGCGCCGTCCTCCTTCTTCTGGAACATCTCGTACGCGCGGGGCGCATCGGCCAGCGGGAGCCGGTGGGTGGCGAAGTCGTCGACGCCCAGCGGATCGTCGTCGGTGAGCAGCGGCATGATCTCCGGAACCCAGCGCTTGACGTTGGCTTGGCCCATCTTCAGGGTGATCTGCTTGTCGAACAACGTCAGCATCGGAATGGGATCGGCGGTGCCTCCGTACACTCCCGAGAGCGAGATGGCCCCACCGCGGCGCACGATGTCGATCGCCCCGTAGAACGCCCCGAGGCGGTCCACCCCTGCGTGCTCCATCATCTTCTTGCCGAAGAACTTCGGCATCAGCCCGACGGCGGCGTGCGCAGCGCTGGCGACCGGCGAGCCATGCGCCTCCATCCCCACCGCGTCGATCACGGAATCGGGCCCGCGGCCGTCGGTCATGTCGCGGATCGCATCGCCGATCTCGCCGGGAACGTCGGTCGGATCGAGGACCTCCACCCCCCGGTGGGCCTGACGGGCCCGGCGCTCGGCCACCGGGTCCACGCCGATCACACGGTAACCACGGTGGGCGGCGATCCGCGCGGCCATGTCCCCGATGGGCCCGAGGCCCAGTACGACGACCGTGCCGCCGTCGGGGATCTCGGCGTACTCGACGGCCTGCCACGCGGTGGGAAGGACGTCGGACAGGTAGAGGTAGCGGTCATCGGAGTGCTCGTGCGGCACCTTGATGTGGGTGTTCTGGGCCTGCGGCACGCGCAGGTACTCGGCCTGACCGCCGGAGACGCTGCCGTACAACTCCGAATAGCCGAACAGCGCGGCGCCCATACCCTGGTCTCGGACCTGGGTGGTCTCACACTGGGTGTTCAGGCCCTTGTCGCACATGTAGCAGTGGCCGCAGGAGATCTGGAAGGGCATCACCACGCGGTCCCCGGGCTTGAGCCCGGTCACCTCGGCGCCGACCTCCTCGACGATTCCCATGGGCTCGTGGCCGAGGATGTCGCCCTCGTTCATGAAAGGACCCAGCACCTCGTACAGGTGTAGATCCGATCCGCAGATGTTGGTGCTCGTGATCTTGACGATCGCGTCGGTGGGCTCCTGGATCTTCGGATCAGGAACGTCCTCGACGCGGACGTCGCGCTTGCCGTGCCAGGTGACTGCCTTCATGTGCGGGGCTCCTCTCTGGTCGTGCCATGCGCGTTCACGCATGCCTCCGACGGTAGTAACGGAGGGCAGCGTCCGCATCCGGTAACCGGGGGCCGCGGGTCGCAGGACGCTCAGGACAGCGCAGTGTGGTCGGGACATCATCGCGTTCGGGAGACCGTCGGCGAACCGGGGCTCTCGCTTCGCGATACCGGATAAAGTGATCGTCATTCAGATCGGATCGGTCGGTTACCCGACCCCGTCGCTGGTGGTGACCATGAGTAGTCCGCCCAACGGACCCGGCTGGGGTAACGAGGGGTGGGGGCACGCCTCGTACGGAGAGCCTCCGCAGGATGCGCGTCGCTCTCCGGTGGTCTGGGCGCTCGGCGCGCTCATCGTCGTGTTGCTGATCGCCCTCGCAGGCACTGTCGGGTACCTGCTCGCGTCCGACGACGACCAGCCGGGCGCGGCTTTCGCACCCACGACGACCCCCTCCGAAGCGTGGACGACGAGGCAGGGCGCCCCCTCGGCCTCGACAGGGAACGGCACGCGCGCAGGAGTGGCGGGGGTGGGGCCGTGCGACCCGGACGAGATCGCGGCAGAAGCGGGTATCACCCGCCGGGATGTGAATATCGATCGGTGCCTGGGCGACTGGGCTCTCGCTCATGTGGACGTTCCGGCCGGCGAACCGGCCGGGGACACGCAGTACATCCTCGGTCGCGCCGACGGAACCTGGAGTCGCTATACCGGCATTCCTTCGGGGATCTGCTCGGATGATGCGGAGGGTGACGGGATGCCCGCCGAACTGGCCGCGTTCCTGAACGAGTGCCCGCGATCTGAGGGCGCGGCGGGGGATCTGGGCCTGGCCACACCGATGTCGAGGCCGGCCTGCGATGGCCGGGGAATCGTGGTCCTGTATTCGGCTGTCACGCCGGGGGCCTACTCAGAGGAGATCTCTTCCGCGCTGTCGAGGCACCCGGGGGCGTCCTACCTCCGTACCGACATGGCGTGCCCGTCCCTGCGTTCTCGCGATGAGAACGGCAATGTCATCTACGCGGTCTACCGGCCGTCGGGGTACACGCGTGGGGAATTGTGCAGCGATGTGCGAGCGGTGGGTCCGCCCGCGTACGGCCGGTGGCTGGACACCACGAGCGACCCGACCGAGCTCGTCACCTGCTGACCCGGAGGTCGGCCGGGTCGGAGACGGGGTCAACGAATGAGCAGCGGAATGTGTTGTTCATCAGTGGTGTTGGCCCCGTGGTGGCCGAGCAGGGATGACTCCATCTTCTCGAGCTGTGTACGCGCGAGAATCACTCCTCCGGCGGCGATGCCGATGACGTCGCCCAGACGATCGGCGTGGTCTCGGTCGGGTCCGAAGAGGTGCTCGTCGAGTGCCTGCTCGCGACTGATCACCCGGGCTCGCCCGGCCAACTCTGATCGCCACGTGTCCAGGACATCGTCGGCCGATCCCGGTCGCGCGTAGACGTGTCGCACTCGGGGCTCGCCGGCAACGGTCTCGACGTCGGCGAGCAACGTCGGCGTCGCGTCTATGTCGACAACGGTTTCAGCAGTGACCATCCCGTGGTCTGCCGTCAAGATGAGCCTGCAGTCGCGGGGCAGGTCAGTCGCGAGGTCCGCGACGCACCTGTCCACTGCGCGCAGGGACTGCAGCCACTCGGGAGACCCTGGCCCGTGGACATGGCCGATGAGATCGAGGTCGCCGAAGTAGGCGTAAGCAAACCGTCGAGCGCGAGATGGCTGACTGAAGGTGTCGAGTATTCCCTGGCGGACTTCGTCAAGGGTGCTCGCCGCCCGATAGTCGCCCCCCGCCCGGAACGCTGCGCGGGTCAGTCCCGACTCGCGGAAATCCTCTCGCATGACGTAGGTGACATCGACCCCGTCAGCGGCAAGCAGCTCTAGAATGCTCGGCTGTTGTTGAACCTGTCGGGGCGGGAAGCGATCCATCGCCGAGGGGCCGCTCGACGATTCGACCGTCCACCGCAATGGATTGAACGACGCTGGCGGACCGCCGGACTCGCCGGAGATCCGGAAGCTGTATCCCACGATGCCGTGTTTGGAACACGGGGCACCCACCGCGAGGCTGGTCAGGCTGGTCGCAGTTGTCGAGGGAAAACCTGCGGAAATCATGCGGCTGGTCATCGCGGCGAGGGTGGGGGCCTCCTCGGCGTGCTGGCGGATGAGCTCCGCACCAAGCCCGTCGATGAGTACGAGTACTGCGTCCCGAGCCGGCGGTAGGTGCAGGGGGTTGCGAAGGTCAAGCCCCAGGGCCGCAGCAACTGACGGCATGACGTCGGCCAGTGAACCGTCAGACGGGTTGGCGGGGATCGCGCTCATCTCCTCACCATCCCCCAAAGACCCGCTCGGAGGGGGGGAAATCCGTGCCCCCAGGAGGTTCGGTTTACTCGGTGCGACCCTCGTGGTGTCAGAAGGGTGGTGGGTCGATGAGTTCGTCGAGGCGTTCGTGGGGTAGGGCGCGGATGCCTTTTTCGATGTCGCTGTGGTGGGGTTTGTTGCGGGCCCACCAGCGGCTGGCGCTCTCGGGGGTGGCGCTGGCGGGGGTGGCTTTCTCGGGCGTGGTGTCGGTGGCCGCGCCGGTGCTGGAGCTGGCGGCGTCTGTGCCTGTGCCGGTCCCGGTGGCCTTGCCAGCCCCAGGGGCGGGTGGGGTGGGGTCAAAGGTGCGGGCGCGTTCGGCCTTGCGGCGTTCGGTGCGGTGGCGGGAGGCGCGGCGCGACCAGAAGGTCGGCTCGGCGTCGGCCTGCTCGTCACCGGTGGGCCTTGGGCTGCGGCGTTGCTGCCGGGTCCACGCCTCGGTCTCGGCGCGGGCCTGTTCGCGCCGGTACTCGGCCGGCGGGCCGGAGGGTCGGGTGAGCATGGTGGTGCCGTCCGGGGTGCGCACCAGCAGGGTGCCGTCGGGCTGCAGGTCGTAGATCCAGTCGGAGAAGGTC
>NZ_LSSV01000024.1:0-92792 GCF_001658045.1 Dietzia sp. 111N12-1
GCGCCGCGGAACCGGAGCCGCCACCGGACGGGGACGGGCCACCGGACGAGGAGGGGCCACCGGACGGGGATGGGGACGGGCCACCGGTCGCGGCGTCTGCGTTTCCGCCCATGTGCCCCACCCCCTGACCGTCTGGTTGGTATCGAATCTGTGTTCTACGATACGCACACGCATTCGAACAGGCAAGGGTTTTTTCCGCTGCTGGCCTACCTATTGATTTGCAATCACCGATCGCCCATTTCAGCGAAATGTATGATCCACTCTTCTTGATTGCTTGGGGTGGATGCCCCGTAGACCCAAACTCGGAGGCGTTCCATGACCAAGACCATCACCCGTGCCGGAGCCGTGGCCGCCGCGCTCCTCGTCTTCTCTACGGGGGCCGCCGCCGCCCAGACTTCGGAAGCCACCGGCTCCGACTCCCTCCCGGGAGCATCGGAGACCGAGGGGGGCTATCTCGGCGAGGCTGGCGAGCTGCTGCCCGGTTCCGTTACAGGTTCTCTGCCCGGTTACGCCTCCGGACCGCTGGGTTCCACCGCCACCCTCGTGTGCAATCTCGGTTCGGCGGCCGACGCTGCCGCCAACCTGATGGGCGTGCCGTTGCAGGTTCCGGTGGGAGTCATCTGCATGGTCCTCAACCCGGTCGCCGAGTCGGCGGATGCGCTGCTCGAGGGAGACGTCCAGGGTTCCGTCGGCGCGGTGGTGTCCGGTGTGCCGCTGGTCGGCGCGTCGCTCGAGGATCAGATTGACACCGGGTCCGCCACCGAGTCGGTGGAGGGGTCCGTGGGTGATCGACTGGGTTCTGTCTCCGAGGCCGCGCTGACTCCGGAGAACTGAGGCGGCTTCCGCGCCCCGCGCCCGGGGCCCGGCGCCCCGCGCCCCGCGCCCGGACTCCAACCCCAAGGCCCTGGCTAAGGGGCGGGGTCGATCCGGGTGGTGGGCGTCGGCCTACCTAACGCTGCTGGCGCCCGAAGGCGTGCGGTTCGATGGGCTGCTGCGCCAGGGGTAGGCCCGACACCACGAGTCGGTAGGACTCGGTGACCAGCTCGGAAACCATGTCCGCGGTCAGCGTGCCGCCGGGGTGCAGCGAGATCCAATGTCGCTTGTTCATGTGGTACCCGGGCGTGATGTCGGCGTGCGCATCGCGCAGGGCCATCGAGTCCGACGGCAGTGCCTTGAGGATCACCTGACGCTCGCCGTTGACGACCGCGTGGAACATGAACATCTTCCCGCGGACCTTGAACACATCGAAGTCCGGCCCGAACGGGAACTCCAGAGTCGACGCGGGCAGTTCGCGGGCGCGCATCGCCGCGCACTTCTGGAGTTCCCGTCCGTTCATGCCGTCGACGCTACCGTCGCCGGCTCCGCGCCCGGCTCTGCGCCCGGGCGGGCGGGACGCTGCGGGTCGCCCGGCGTGTCGTCGTCCCGGCCCGGCCGGGTGATGAGCGGGTTGGCGAGCGTCCCCGCGAACTGCAATGACCCGGCCTGATCGGTCAGGTCGACCATCTGCCGCGTATTACGCAACTGCAGGCGGTTGAGGCACGAGTGCTTGAACCGCGGAGCGAACAGCGCCTCCCAGGTGGGACGATGCACCTCGCCGTCGTGCACCCGGCCGTCGTAGTCCCCGCCGTCGTGGTCCTCGCCGTTGTTCCCCTCGCCGCCGCGACCCTCGCCGCCGCGACCGCCGCCGGGAGCCAGGGTCTCCAGGCGCTGCCGCGTCTCGTCCCAGAACTGATCCGCCTCGAGCACCCCGGCGACGTCGAGGATCGAGGCGAGGCGGCGCAGCACCCCGTCCATGACGTCGGTGTGGACGCTCAGTGCGGCTGTCTCCGCGTCCACCACGTGGCGGATCCGCTCGAGCCCAGAGGGCAGAGGCCGGTCACGCACCACGGCGACCTCCTCGCCGATGTCCTTGAACAGCGCCCGGCGCACGGTGTGGTCGGGGCCCATCACCACGATCACGTTCTCACCGTGCGGCATGAAGACCAGCCCGTGCACGAGCAGGCACCTCGCGACGGGCAGCACGTAGGCGTCGAGCAGCGCCCGGAGCCAGGTGCGGGCGTCCAGGCCCGACCGCTCGAGGTGTTCGACGGCGAGGGACCGCCCGTGCAGGTCCACGTGCAGCATCGAGGCCAGCGTGACGGCACGTTCTCCGGGGGCCAGCCGCGAAACGGGGCTCTCGCGCCACAGGGCCGCGATCATCTTGGTGTGCGGCCCCTCGTCCGAGATCCCGGCCGCGGCCGCCCGGTGGTAGGCGTCGCCGGTGTATCCCACGGCGGCGACCTCGCGAAGGATCTGGAAATCCAGCGCGCGCAACACCGGATCAGAGGCGACGACCCCGGCCACCCAGTCGTTGACGGCCGGGGTGTCGCGCATGTACTCCGGCGACAGGCCGCGGGTGAACCCCATGTTCTGCACGGCGAGGGCGGTCTTGACGTAGCCGCGCTCGGGGTGGGTGACGTCGAAGAAGGTGCGAACGGACTGCTGTGGCCGGTACTCACTGTCGGATTCGCCCAGGTGGACCAGGTCGCGGCGAGCGAGATCGGGGGCGAACGCCACCGCGATCGAGTGCTGCCACTGCCAGGGGTGCACGGGCAGGATGCGGTAGTCGGCGGGGTCGAGGCCCAGTGAGCGCAGCCGGTCGTCGCACCGTACGAGGGCATCGGTGCCGAACTCGCGCGCGTAGTGTTCGCGCTCGTCGAGGCCCGTGACGGTGGCCAGGTGGCTCAGGCCGCGGCGGACTGCCAGCCACACCAGCCGGACGTTCGACGGGGCCTCGGGCGTGTAACGGTGACGGTCGGACAGCCCCAGGCCCACGCGGCCGTTGTTGGCGACGAACCCGGGGTGCCCCTCGGTCATCGCGCCCTCGACCTCCTGCAGGCCAGCCTCCGCGAGTTGCTGCGCGGGGCGATCGCGGTGATGCAGGCAGAACGCCGCCGAGCCGAGCGTGGCCGCGATCTCCTCCAGGTAGGTCCCCACGAGCGACCCGGGGATCCCCAGGTACGGCGCGAGGGTGAGGATCAGCTCCTGCGCGTCCGGCTCGGCCGGGACACCGTCGACCTCGCGGCGCAGCGAGGCCTCGTCGATCGCCCAGTGCTCCAACGGCAGCACCCGCGCGCGGAACGTCCACCGTTCGCCGCCGGCGCGCACTTCGTAGGTGTCCGGGCCGACGTCGGTGTGAGTTGAGCGGGTGGGCGCGAGGAGCCGCTCGTGGGAGAACTCGGCCAGCGCCTTGGCGCAGAGGTGGCGGTGCGCGCGGCGCATGGCGTGACCGGTGAGGTGGGCGTGGGGTGGCGGTGTGACCGGGGGTGACGACGACGAGACCGGCATCGACGTCCGGCCGATCTCCGACTCGCGGAACGCCTCGGCACGACAGATGGAGAGCAGTGCCGTCTTGTCGGGCAGGTCGATGGGGCCATCCTCGAGGAAGCCGGCGCGGGCGTTGAGCCGGTGCACGGCGGTGTTCCGGATGTCGGGCTCGACCACCACCCGGCGGGCCGGGGCGCCGAACAGCGGACCCTCGAACGCGGTCGAGCAGATGGCACCCATCACGGCCGCGGAGGTGCCGGGGACCGGTGTGCGGGTGGGCGCGACGAGCAGGTGCATCCCGAGGTCGCCCGGTTCGTGCGGGTACCGGCCGTCGAGTTCGACGACGGCCGGGTCGTAGAACACGGACAGGCCCACACGTAGACCGTCGATGCGCACCATGTGCACCGACCGGTGCGGACTCGCCGACCAGTCGGTGAGGAACTCCTCGACCTGCGCCGGGGTGGTACCCCGCATACCCCAGTAGGCGGAAGCGGGATGGTCGAGCCACGCGTGCAGGGTGCGGACGGTGTCGTGGTCGAGGGCCAGTGGTTCCAGGGTGACCAACCCGGCTGGCGTGTGGACGGTGCTGGTGAGGACGGTGCTGGTGTTCATCGTGCCTCCTGGTGCCGGGCGGTCGGGGCGCCGAACTGCTGGAACGCGATCGACGACTCGATCGGGTAGACCTCGCGGCCGCAGATCCCGCGCAGGATGATGCTGTTGCGCATCGCTCCCATGCCCAGGTCCGGGGCGGTGAGCCCGTGGGTGTGTTCCTCCGCGTTCTGGACATGAATGAAGGAGTGTGCGCGGTCGACGGTGTGATCACGGGCCACCCGGTAGCGCCCGCGGCCGTCCCTGTCGATCTCTTCGGCGATCCCGTCGAGGAACCGCGGCGGCGTGGGGGAGTAACCCGTCGCGAGGACGAGTCCCTCCGTGTGATGGGTCCACTTCCTGCCGGTGTCGGTGCAGTGCAGGTCCAGGCGCAGGGCAGAGGCGGTGGCGGTGGCGGGGCCGGCCTCCCGGCGGGCACGGTCGAGGGCCGTGGCGGCGGCCAGCAGCCCGGTGTCCAGGCCCTGGACCGAACGGCGGTAGAGCAGATCATGGATCTGGTTGATCAACTCGGCGTCGATGCCCTTGTACAACGAACGCTGCTCGCGCAGCATCCGGTCGCGCTGGTCCGGGGGCAGGTCGTGGAAATGGTCGATGTACTCGGGCGAGGTCATCTCGAGTGTGAGCTTGGTGTACTCCATCGGGAAGAACCGCGGCGAGCGCGTCAGCCAGTCGACGCGCGGCCCGTCGCCGGCGGCGGCGGAGAGCAGGTCGTGGTAGATCTCCGCGGCCGATTGGCCACTGCCCACCACGGTCACCGACCCCAGCGAGAGCAGGTCCTCCCGCCGGTGCAGGTAGTCGGAGGCGTGGAGAGCCACCGTGCCGCCACCGTCGAGCAGTCCCGTGTCGATCGGCGACCACGGGGTCGTGCCGATCCCCAGCACCAGGTGGCGGGCGCGATAGGTCTCGGTGCCCTCGCGGGTGAGGGCGGTGACACGGTAGACGGGGGCCTCGTCGTCGTCGCCCGGTCCCTCTCGTCCCTGGTCCTCCCGTCGGACGTCGACGACCTCCCGCCCCCAGCGCAGGCCGCGCACCCGCTCGGCAGCCCACCGGCAGTAGGCGTCGTATTCGGCGCGCAGCGGCTGGAAATTCTCACGGATGTAGAACGGGTACAGACGCCCGACCTGCTTGAGGTAGGCGAGGAACGAATACGGCGAGGTCGGGTCCGCCAACGTGACCAGGTCGGCGAGGAACGGCACCTGGATGGTCGCGTCGTCGAACATGAGTCCGTGGTGCCAGGCGAAGCCGTCGCGGGAATCGAGGAACACCGCGTCCAGACCCAGCGGCTCGGCCAGGCACGCCAGGCCCAGGTTGAACGGGCCGATACCGACGCCGAGCAGGTCGTGCACGCGGGAGGTGCTCAGGTCAGTGCTCACGTCAGCACCCCCGCGGTCGTGGCCTCACGTATCCCCTCGGCGAGGTAGCGAGCGGCGTCGCGGACGTCCGTCAGCACGACGGCCACGTCCTCGTCTCCGAGGTTCGGATCGAGAACCGTCAGCTTGAGACAGGGCCGGCCGTCCACGACCGTCGACGCGACGAGCGAACGACCCTCCGCGAACAGCGCGTCGCGGACGGGGCGCACGAGGGCGTCGGCCTCGTCGTCAGTGAGTGCGCTGTCGGTGACGGGACGGTCGGGCGCGGTCACCGCGGGCCGGGGCCGGAAGAGCACCGTCGACAGCGCCGGGCGCCGCACCAACTCGAGTTCCGGGTCGGCCTCGATCGTCCGGCCGATCCGGGCGGCCACGTCGATCGCCTCGTCGAGTAGACGGCCGATGCCGTCAGCGCCCAGCACGCGGAGCGTCATCCACAGTTTGAGGGCGTCGAAACGGCGGGTGGTCTGCAGGGACTTGTCCACGGCGTGGTCGTCGCCGTCGGCGGGGTTGAGGTAGTCGGCGCTCACGGTGGAGTGGCGGAAGCCCGAACCGTCGCGCAGCAGCAGCGCCGAGGCGGCCACCGGCAGAAAGAACGTCTTGTGGAAGTCCACGGTCACCGAGTCGGCGAGCCCGATCCCGTCGAGCAGGTCCCGGCGCGTCGGGGAGACCAAGAGCCCGCCGCCGTAGGCGGCATCCACGTGTAGCCAGACGTCGTGGCGGCGGCAGATGCCACCGACCGCCCGCAGCGGGTCGATCGCGCCGTGGTCGGTCGTACCGGCGAGCGCGACGACGGCCGCGACCTCGTCCCCGGCGTCGGCCAGCGCGGACAGGGTGCGGTCGAGGGTCGCGGGGTCCATCCGGTCGCCGTCACCGGGCAGGGCGATGACCGCATCCGGCGAGAGACCCAGCAGGCGGGCCGCCTTGACCACGCTGAGGTGGGCGTGTTCGCCGGTGACGATGCGCAGGCGGGTCAGTCGGGCGCCGCGGTCCGTGTCCCGCTCCGCCCCCCGGCGCCCGGGGGCCGGTCGGGCGAGGCGGTCCTCGCGGGCGGTGAACAGGCCCTGCAGGTTGGAGGCGGTACCGCCGGTGGTGAAGACGCCGTCCGGGCGGGGGGTGGCGTCGAGATCACTGGCGTCGAAAGCACTGGCGTTGAGATCACTGGCGTCGAAACCGATGAGACCGGTGACCCAGTCGATGAGCTTCTGTTCGATCAGACACGCCGACGTGCCCTGATCCCAGGTCTCCACAGCCGTATTGACCGACGTCGCGAGTGCCTCGGCGGCGACCGCCGGGATGGTGATCGGGCAGTTGAGGTGGGCGAGGTAGCGCGGGTGGTGGTAGCCCACCGCGTGGTCGAGGTAGAGACCCCGGACCTCCTCGAGTGCCCTGTCCAGCGTGCCCAGCGGCGCCGCGAGATCGACGGCGGCGGTCTGCGCTGCCAGCGTCGACGGCGACGCGGATGAGCGCGGCGTGGTCCGACCGTCGAGATACCGGCTCACCTCGGCGGTCGCGGCAGCCAGGGCGGCGGCGTGGGCCTCCCGGTTCCGGCTGCCCAACAATGGATCGTTCACGGGTACTCCGACCTACTCGGGGACAGTGGTACGGCCGAACGCTATGCAGGGTAGGCTTACCTAAACAACAGTAGAGTGAGATGAATCACGTTGTGGGACAGGTGAAGTGGAAATCTTTCCCGTAGCTGTTGTGTTCGGGGGGCGGATCCCGTTACCGTGACGCCTACCAAGGTAAGCCATGCCTAAGTCGGCCGCACCCTCGACGACCCCGGATCGGTTACCAACCAGGCGACGTTCCACACCAGATGGAGACCCCATGACCGCACCCGCTGCACGATCCCGGCTGACGCTCGACGGACCCGACGATCCGGCACGTCCGCGGGCCCGGGCGGTCCTCGTGGCCCTCGCGGCCTTCGTGGCGCTCCTGGCCGTGCTGGCCGGGTGCTCGACCGGCGCCGTCGACGGCGGCGGGGACGCCGGCGCGGGAGGCGGGGTCGAGCGGCAGGGCGAGTTCCCCCGCACCCTCTCGCACGCCTACGGCGAGACCGAGATCCCGGAGGCGCCCCAGCGAGTGGCCACCATCTCCTGGGTCAACGCCGACGTCTCCCTGGCGTTGGGTGTGGTTCCGGTGGGGATGCCCCGCAACTCGTTTGGCGCCAACGCGAACGGGTCCACGGACTGGTTCGACGCGGAACTGGAGGAGGTCGGCGGTGACATGCCGACGCTGTACTCCGAGACCGACGGAATCAACACCGAGGCGATCGCGGCCCTTGAGCCGGACCTCATCCTGGGTGTCTACTCCGGGATGACCGCAGAGGAGTACGAGACCCTCTCGAAGATCGCCCCCACCATCGCGATGCCGGAGGGCGATGTCGCGTTCGGCACCGCCTGGCAGGACTCGACCCGGCTGATCGGCGAGGCCCTCGGCCGTTCCGAGGCCGCCGAGGAGCTCATCACGGACATCGAGGGGCAGATCGATCAGGTCGCCTCGGACAACCCGGGAATCCGCGACACGACCTTCATCTACGGCACCGTCGACCCCGACGCGGCGGAGAAGATCTACGCGTTCACCGACGTCGACAACCGCCCCCGCTTCCTCGAGCAGCTCGGGATGGTCCAGGCGCCGGTCGTCGCCGAGGCCTCGAGCGGCTCGCCCGAGGAGTTCGCGGTGACCTGGTCGCCCGAGCGCGCCGACGAGCTGGTGTCCGACATCCTCGTCACCTACGCCACCTCCCCGGAGGTCCGCGAGGCCATCGAGTCCGACCCGCTGCTCGGGCGCATCCCCGCGGTCGAGGCCGGGCGGATGGTCGTCCAGACCGACGAGCAGCAGGTCCTCTCGATCTCCGCCTCCTCGCCGCTGAGCCTGCCGTGGGCGCTGGAGAACGTCGTGCCCGACATCATCGCGGCGGCAGAGCAGGCCTGAGAAGCGTGACCAGCCCCGCGACGAGCACCGCCGACCCGCCCGCCCTCACGGCGGGTGGGTCGGCGGGCGGGTCGGCGGTGCCGGCGGTACCGACCGTGCAGCGGCGCCACCGTGTCGTGATCGGCACGGTGGCCTCGTCGACGTTGCTCGTCGCGGGCGTGGCACTCTCGCTGTTCGTGGGAGCGCGATCCGTCGACCCGGCGGTGGTGTGGTCGGTGTTGGCGGCGCTCCCGTCGCAGGTGTTCGCCGGTGACCTCACGGCCACCCTCGCCCCCGGGTCGGGCACCGGGATGGACGAGGTGGTGGTGGCCGCCCGGGTTCCCCGCACGATCACCGCGATCCTCGTGGGCGCCGCGCTCGCGGTGGCGGGCGCCGGGCTCCAGGGCGCCACCCGCAATCCGCTCGGCGACCCGGGCCTGCTCGGGCTGACCGCCGGCGCCGCGCTCGGCGTGGTGCTGGGGCTGGCCCTCGCGCCGGCCGCCGGCCCGTCCGCCGTCGCGTTGTTCGCGGTCGCCGGCTCCCTGGCCGCGGGCATGGTGGTGGTCGGCGCCGGTCGACTCGGCGCCGACTCCGGCACCGGACTCGTCCTCGCCGGGGCCGCCGTCACCGCGGGGTGTACCGCGGTGACCTCCTCGCTGGTCATCGCCCTTCCCGGAGTCCTGGACCGGTTCCGCTTCTGGGGCCTGGGCTCGGTGGCCCGCGCGTCCGCACCCGAGATCGGTGCCGCCGCGCCGTTCATCCTGCTGGGGCTCGTCCTCGTCCTGGCCGGCGCGGCCACCCTCGACGCCCTCGCGCTCGGCGACGACCTGGCCCGCGGGCTGGGAGTGGGACCCGTCGTCGGGCGCGCCGTCGTCCTGGCAGGTGTGGTGATCCTGTCCGGGGTCGCCACCGCGCTCGCCGGCCCCATCGCCTTCCTCGGACTGCTCGTGCCGCACCTGCTGCGGCGGCTGGTGGGGGTGGGCAACCGCGTCGTCCTGGGCCTGTCAGTGATCGTGGGGCCGGTGGTCCTGCTGTTCGCGGACACGGTCGGGCGTGTGGTCGCCCCGCCCGGGGAGATCGCCGTCGGGGTGATGACCGTGGCGATCGGTGTGCCGTTCCTCATCGCCCTGCTCCGCGCGAACCGGGGGGTGGGCGGCTCGTGAGCCCCGACGTCCTCGACCGAACGGCCGGCCCCGCCAGCGGCTCCTCGACCCACACCGAGCCCGCCGAGACCGAGCGGGTCGTCCGCCACCTGTCGGCCCGCCGCCGCAGGCATGCGGCCCTCGTCGTCGTCGGCCTCGCGGTCGCCCTGGTGACGGTGATGGCGGTGCGCGTGCTGCTGGGTCGCTACACGGTGACCATCCCCGACTTCATCGCCATCCTCGGCGGGGCGACGATCCCCGGCGCCGCGTTCGTGGTGATGGAGGACAAGCTGCCGCGTGCGGTCCTCGGCGCGCTCGCCGGCCTGGCGTTCGGCGCGTCCGGCGCGCTGTTCCGACGCGTCCTCGGCAATCCCCTGGCCAGCCCCGACATCCTCGGGATCTCCCACGGCGCCTCCGCCGGGGCCGTGGCCGGGATGGCGCTGTGGGGGCTGCGCGGCGTGGGGGTCGTACCCGCCGCGTTGGTGGGATCCGCGGTCGCGCTCGCGATCGTCCTGGCGGCCTCCGCCGGCCGGCGCACCGGGATCGTCGGCCAACGCTTCCTGCTCGGCGGTGTGGCCGTCGCCGCCCTCGGCACCGCGGTGGTCACCCAGCTCATCGCGCGGCTCCCGCTGACCGGAGCCCAGGAAGCGGCCGTGTGGACCGTCGGGTCGCTGTCCGGAGCGTCGGGGGAGCGCATCGCCTGGCTCGCCGTCGCGCTGGTGGTCCTGCTCCCGCCGGGGATGTGGCTGCACGCCGCGCTCCGGCCCGCCGAGCTGGGGCCCGAGCTCGCCGTCGGCCTCGGGTCCCGCCCGGTCCCCACCCGTGCTGCCGCTCTGGGGGTGGGGAGTCTGCTCGCCGCCGCCGCGACGGCGGTGGCCGGCCCGCTCGCCTTCGTCGCCCTGTTGTCCACTCCCGTCGCCGCTGCGCTCGGCCGCGGACGCCCGCGCATCGGGGCGGCCGCGTTGACCGGGGCCGCGATCGTCGTGGCCGCGGACATCGTGGCCTCAGAGGCGTTGGGGACGGTCGACCTGCCCACCGGCGTGGTGACCGGCGCACTGGGCGCCCCCGCCATGCTGTGGATCCTCCTGCGTTCGAGAAAGGCGGCCTGATG
This sequence comes from Dietzia sp. 111N12-1, assembly GCF_001658045.1. Classification (NCBI taxonomy): domain Bacteria; kingdom Bacillati; phylum Actinomycetota; class Actinomycetes; order Mycobacteriales; family Dietziaceae; genus Dietzia; species Dietzia sp. 111N12-1. The sequence goes on from NZ_LSSV01000024.1 coordinate 10,452, forward strand.
AGCATCCCCGCGCCCGTCGCGTCCGTGACCCCGGCCCTGCCCATGGACCTCGGCCCGGAACCCGAACCGGCCTTCCGCCTGCGCGGCCTGACCCTGGGCTACGGTGCCGACCCGGTCATCCGCGACCTCGACCTGGACCTCCCCGCCGGACGGACCACCGTGCTCATCGGTGCCAACGGCTGTGGCAAGTCCACGATCCTGCGGGCCCTGGGGCGTCAGCTGCGCCCGCTGTCCGGGTCGATCGAGACCGACGGCCATCTGTTGTCCGAGGTCCGTGCCCGCGAGCACGCGCGGTCCGTGGCGTTCCTGCCGCAGTCCCCGCTGGTGCCGGAGGGTCTCACCGTGGCCGAGCTCGTCGCGCGCGGCCGGCACCCGCACCGTCGGTGGTGGGGAGGGGGCGACGACGACGACACGGCCGTGGCCGAGGCGTTGGCGATGACCGGCACCGCCGAATTCGCCCACCGGCGGGTCGATGAGCTGTCCGGCGGCCAACGGCAACGCGTCTGGGTCGCACTCGTGCTGGCCCAGGCCACACCAACCCTCCTGCTCGACGAACCGTGTTCTTTCCTCGACCTGGCGCACCAGCTCGACGTCCTCGATCTCGTACGCGACCTGCCGCTGCCCGCCGGTCACCGCGACCACGCCACCGGCCGCCGCACCGTGGTGGCGGTGCTGCACGAACTCAGCCTGGCCGCACGGGTTGCCGATCACCTGGTGGCGGTCGCCGAGGGCGGCGTGGTCGCCGCGGGCCCGCCAGACCAGGTGATCACCCAGGAGACCTTGCGTCGCGTGTTCGACCTGGACGCCGACATCATCACCGATCCGGCCACCGGCCACCCCGTGGTGCTGCCACGGGGACGACGGAAGGGGACAACATGACCGCTGTAGCCGTAGAGGCACCGATCGTCGTCTCGCAGACCCGCGTCATCGACTCCCGCCCGCTGGGGGAGTCGTTCGTCCGCCTCGTGGTGGCCGGGCCCGACCTGCTGCGGTGGTCCGCCGACGTGGTGGACCCGGGCACCGTCCGTGATGCCTACATCAAGGTCATCGTGCCCCCGCCGGGCGGCGGCGGCGCGATCCCCGACGCCGACGCGATCCGCGACTGGCTCGCACTGCCCGAGGCCGAACGCGGCTGGATGCGCACCTACACCGTCCGCCGCGCGGACACCGTCGAACTGGATGGAGAACATGTTCCCGCACTGACGGTGGACATGGTTGTCCACCCCGGGGGCGACGAGGGGCCGGGATCCGCCTGGGCGCGGTCCGTACGTCCGGGCGACACCGTGCACATCGCCGGACCCGGGCGCGGGCACGCGCCGTGGGCGGCCTGGGCGCCCGGCCGCGCCGAGCGTGTCGTGTGCGCCGGTGACGAGACCGCCGCGCCGGCGCTGCTGGCGATCGCCGAGGAACTCGCCGCGGAACGGGCCACAGCCGGCTCGGTGACGCGGCGTCGGGTACAGATCATCGTTGAGGTGCCCACCCACCGCGATGCCGTGGCATTGGCAGAGAGTGCTCCCGACTTCGTCACGGTGCTGCCGAGGGAGGGGGAGCCCGGCACCGCGGTGGCCCGTCGGCTGGCGGGCGTGTTGGACCTGGGCGACGAGTGTGTGCGGACCGTCCTGGGTGGGCGCCGACCCGCGGAGCGCGAGTGGCAGCCGGCGACCGCCGTCTCCGCCGGCCAGCCGTACGTGTTCCTCGCGGGAGAGGCGGGGCTCGTCCGTGCCATGCGCCGCCTCGCCGTGGACGCCGCCGGGGTGCCCAAGGAGGCCGTGGCGTTCATGGGGTACTGGCGGCGCGGCGCCGCGGAGTGCTGATCGGCCCTAGGCGCCGCGGTCGGCGGGCGGGTACGACGGGTCCCGCAGCGCCCTGAGGACGTTCGGGTAGCGCGACCCGGGCAGACGGTTCCCGATCGGATCGAAGTGGAGGTTCTCGTCGTCGTCCTCCCACGAGTCCACCGTGATCCGGCCCAGCGTCTTCCACTTGCCGAGCGGTGTGGCGTGCTGCAGGGTCCACGTGCCGCCGTCGCCGGTGGGGATCGCGGCCAGGAGGAGCGGGCGACCGGCGATGAGCACCGGGAACATGGACGTCATGGTGCGGCCCATCGTGCGCCAGCCCGTGGTGAGGACGTACCGGCTCAGCGGGCCCGTGCCGGTGCTGGCCAGCAGGATGTCCACCGGCCTCTCGGCGTGGATGCGGACGGCCATCCCGCCGATGTCGGGCACCGCGTCCGGCAGCCCCACCGCGCGGGAGAACCGGATCGTCGCCGGCCAGCGGCCCGTCACGTCCAGCAGGGACGACCCCGTGCGACCGACCCCGGTCACGCTCAGCGTGGCCTCGGCGATCACACCCTTGGGGTGCAGCGCCTTCGGGCGCGCGAGTCGCGCCACCGCGGCCACGGCGCCGAACGCGGACCCGGCCAGACTGGACAGGGGGGCCGAGCGCAGCGCGACCTCCTTCGACTCCGTCGTGGTGGGCACGAGAGCGGAGGACCGGGGGGAAGAAGGCTCGGCTGGAGAGCTCGCTGCGGCGTCGTCGCGGCCGGCATTCCGGGTGCGTCGGGACATGGCCCCACGATACGCAGCGGTGCCGGGGACGGCGTCCGCATCCGAACGTCGGTCGGGTTCAGTCGTCCACGCCCCGGGCGGCCAACGCGTCGCCCAACTGGTCGGCGGTGGTGAGCGCGCCGAGCACGGTCGGCACCACGAGCGCGCGGATCGACATGCCCAGGCCGCGGGCCTTGCGGGCCTCGGTGACCTGGCGAAGCCGACGCGCGAGCAGGGGGATGGCGCGGATGGTCAGTACCAACACCAGTGCGATCCGGTCCGGTGAGACACCGACGTGCCGCAGCGGCTGGGCGGCCCGCGTGACGGCGTCGAGCATGTCCGAGACCCGCGTGGTCAAGGCGACGAGGCCCGCCACGGTGATGGCGACCAGCAGGGCGCCGCAGACCCGGAGGGCGGTGTCGAGGTCGGCGACGATCCACTGGAGTACCAGGATCGCGATGAGCATCGGCAGCACCGGGCGGACCTGGTCCCACGCCGCCCGCGGACGGATCCGTCCGATCGCGTAGAGGACCGCGGTCACCCCCAGGGCGGGCAGCACGTGCCAGGGCTCGCGTATCGCCAGGGTGGCGACGAGGATGAGCACGCACACCAGCAGGATCTTCCACCCCGCCGGCAGTCGGTGCAGGAGCGAGTTCCCCGGTTGATAGGTGGCGAACACCTAGGCCCCCGGCCCCGAACCCAGGGCGATCCGCCGATAGCCCGCCAGCGCTGGGCCGGGGGCGTCGTCGATCACGACCCGGCCGCCGTCCACCACCAGGACGCGGTCGAAGTCGGCGACGAGGTCCAGGTCGTGCGTCACCACCACCAGCTGCTGCTGCAACCCGGCGAACGTCTCGGCGACCAGTGCGCGGTTACGCAGATCGAGCAGGGTCGTGGGCTCGTCGGCGACCACCACGGCGGGTTCGATCACCAACACCGCAGCCAGGGCCAGCAACTGCTTCTGGCCCCCGGAGAGGAGGTGGCACGGATGTTCGGCATGGCCGGCCAGGCCGTAGGTCTCGAGCACCTGCGCGACTCGTCGTCGTCGCTCCTCCCGGTTCAGACCCGAACGGCGCAGCGAGAAGTCGACGTCCTCCTCCACGGTCGGCATGACGATCTGGGTGTCCGGATCGGTGAAGCAGAAGCCCACACGGCGGCGGATCGCCGCGCCCTTGCGGCGGGTGTCGAGGCCGTCGACGGTGACCGTCCCGGTGGTGGGGACCACGAGACCGTTGATCATCCGAGCGAGCGTCGACTTGCCGCCGCCGTTGACGCCGACGATCCCGATGCGTCGCTCGGTGAGGGTCAGGTCGACGTCGGCGAGGACGGTCCGGTCACCGTAGGCGTGGCCGACCCCGTCGAAGCGGATCTCCGTGCTGGTCACTTCCGGCGCAGCGGCGCGATCAGGCCGGGACGTGCCTTGTGGACCTGCGTCGCGACGATCGCCGTGACGACCGCCTTGACGAGGTCACCCGGCAGGAACACCGTGTTGGCGGCGATCGCACCGCCGAGCGTCAGTTCGGTGCGGAGCAGCATGCCGGCCACCCCGACGGCATAGATGACGACGATGCCGCCGAGGATGTTGATGAGCAGTCCCGGGACGAGCCGGTAGCGCGGCATGATCCACGCGGTGAGCAGCCCGATCACGATCACCGCCGGGATCCAGCCGATGAGGAAGCCCGCGGTGGGGCCGGCCAGCGAGGTCAGGGTCGTGCGGCCGCCCGCGAGGACGGGCAGCGCGAGACCGATGACCATGACCGCGAGCACCGACAGGGCGCCCTTGCGCCAGCCGAGCAGTGAGCCGGCGAGCATCACGCCGAGCGTCTGCAGGGTGATGGGCACACCCGCCGAACCGATGCTGATCTGGCCGGGCAGGCCCAGCACCACGATGAGAGCGGCGAACACCGCGATCTGGGCGAGATCTCGGGTGGCGCTACGGGCCGGGGCCCGGTCGACGGTGGTGCTCACTGGACTCCTTGGCTCCGCGGGTGCTGCTCGACAGCCTGATCCGGTCCATTGTCGCGCGTGTCACGGCGGATGGCCTCATCGGGCTCCGGCGCGAGCGGTCGCCGGCCGGAGGGATGCCGCATAAAGTGACTCAGGTCACAGTCGGGCGAGCGGGGGGCGGTGCGTCATGAGTCGAGCACGAGACGGACTCGGAGCCCTCACCGTCGCACTGCTCGCCGCTCTCATGCTCACGGTGGTGTCCGTTGTCCACTCGCCGACGACCGCCGGTGCCACGCCGTATTCGGTCTACCTCGATGTCCCGGCCGACAACGCCGACGGCGAGATGGCGGGCGGCGTCTCCACCGGGATGACCACCGACGTGGCAGAACTCCGGGCCGCGCTCGACGTCGTGAGGGCGGCCCGTGTCGCTCCGGAGAGGTACTCGACCCTGGCGCGCCAGTACTGGTTGGCGGTGGGGGCGGAGAACGCCGACATCGACCTGGAGCTGTGGGAACCCGCCCGGGGGTTGGCGGCTAACCTCGACACGGTCGACAAGGTGTACGTCAACTACCTGCGCCTGTACAACTCCCACGACGGGTACTGGTGGGCCGGGATGGCCGGGCTCGCGGGGATGTCGTTCGCCGCCGGGTTCTGGGACCTCGACGACGTCGGCGGGGTGCTCACCGTTCCCGGGGTGCACGAGGCGGGGCTCGGGGTCGGGGGAGCGATGGCCGGGCTGCCGTGGGAGGTGGCCCGCGAGATGCCGCGCGACGTCCGGCTGCTGGCCACGGTCGGCCCCACACTGCGGCAACCCGACGTGGACTGGTACCTGCACCGACTCCTCGTCATGCAGCGGCACATATTCACGGACATGATCCCGGTGCACGAGGCCTACGCCGCGGGGGGCCTGCCCGCGGTCGAGGAACTCGCCGCGGGAGGTGCGTACGACGACTATGCGCTGGAATCCTGGCGGATGCTCGACGAGGGATCCCCCGACGGCCTGTCCGAGGCGCTGCTGCGGATGGCGTCCCGGGAGCAGAACCAGATCATCGCCGACCAGTGGGATGCCACCGCCTCCGGTCGCGGCGACGTCGGCCGGTTGCTCACCTACATCACCACCGTCGGCGGGGCGCCCGACATCCCGGGCGCCCGCACGCTGGGGCGGTTCCGACCACTCTCGGTCCGCGCGGAGGTGGGCGGTCAGCCGGTGGTCGCCCACACGCCGCTACCTGCCTTCAACTGGGCCGACCGCGAACCACGGTGGGAGTACATCGAACAGGACCTGGTGCCGGCGTACCGCTCGCTCGTCCGCGACCGCCCCGACGAGGCGCCGCGGTATCTCGACGTGGGTTTCCGTCCCCGTGCCGAGCAGAACCGGATCCTGGTGCGTCTGCCGGAGTTCGCCGGTCAGATGACCACGGGGTGGGCGGTCGTCCCGGGGCGGTAGGGGAGGACGATCACAACTCCCGGCAGGGCGACCGGCTCGCCTGCTCGGAACCGCCCCTCGCCCTCGTGCCCGACACGATGCTGACATCGTGTCGCGAAGATCACCGGGCCGGTGCCGCCCGGATGTGCGCCCGCTCGCCCTGCCGACCCACCAGGCTGAGGAACTCCACCGGGCCGGCGCTCGTGGCGCCGAACCAGTGCGGGGTGCGGGTGTCGAACTCGGCCGCCTCGCCCGGCGTGAGGACGAGATCGTGCTCGCCGAGGACCAGTCGGAGCCTGCCGTCCAGGACGAACACCCAGTCGTAGCCCTCGTGGACGTGGAGGTGGGGCTCGTCGTCGTCACTGCCGGTGGGGAGCACGAACTTGAACGCCTGGATCCCGCCCGGTCGGCGCGACAACGGGATCACGGTCGCGCCGTGGTCGGTGGCGATCGGCTGCAGCGTCACCCGCGGGTCACCGGTCGGCGGGGCGTCGACGAGCTGATCCAGGGTGACGCCGTGCGCCCGCGCCAGCGGCAGCAGTAGTTCGAGGGTGGGTCGGCGCTGCCCGGACTCGAGTCGGGACAGCGTGCTGGTGGAGATCCCGGTGGACTCCGCCAGGGCGGTCAGTGTGAGGTCGCGGCGTTGCCGGAGGGCCCTCAGCCGCGAACCCACGGCGTCGAGGGTGCGGGCGGTCGGATCGGTCATGCGCCGAGTTTGCCAGACTGGCAAGGTTAGTTGCGACATCCGGGTGAAGGGACCATCGTCGAGGGGGACGAGGCCCGGAACCGGTGGCCCGGAGAGCGGAGGTCGACAGATGGACTCGGACGATCGGGAACTGCGGGATGTGGTGGTGGTCGGTGGCGGGGCGGCCGGCCTGAGCGCCGCGCTGACGTCGGCCCGCGCCCGCCGTCGGGTGACGGTGGTGGACGCCGGCGAGCCGCGCAACGCTCCCGCCGAGGGGGTCCACGGGCTGCTCGCCCTGGACGGCGTGAGCCCGTCGGACCTGCTCGCGCGAGGCCGCGCGGAGGTCAGACGGTACGACGGCGAGGTCCTCGACGGCGAGGTCGTGGACACACGCACGGCCGGGCACGGCTTCGACGTCATCCTGCGCGACGGTTCGGTACTGCCCACCCGCACGCTGCTCATCGCGACCGGGGTGAGCGATGAACTCCCCGACATCCCCGGGGTCTCCGAGCAGTGGGGGCGCGGCGTCCTGCACTGCCCGTATTGCCACGGTTGGGAGGTGCGCGACCAGCGGATCGGCATCCTGGGGATCCACCCGATGTCCGCGCACCAGGCCATGCTGTTCCACCAGTGGAGCCGGGACATCACGTTCTTCAGCGGCGGTCGCCCGATCGACGAGCAGGATCGGGTCGCCCTGGCCGCCCTGGGCATCCCGATCGAGGAGCGGGGGATCTCGGGCGTGGTGGCCGACGGTGGGCGGGTGGTCGGCGTGGAGGTCGACGACGACGAAGTGATCGATCTGGACGCCGTGGTGGTGGCCACCCGGTTGACGGTCGGGGTCGAGCCGTACGCGGCCATCGGTCTGGAGGCGGTCGATCACCCGGTCGGCACGGTCATCCCGACCGACGAGATGGGCGCCACCCCGGTGCCGGGGGTGTGGGCCGCGGGCAACTGCGCCGATCTCATGGCGCAGGTCGGAGCCGCCGCCGCCCAGGGGGCCCGCGCCGCGCAGCAGATCAACGCCTCGCTGATCATGGCCGACCTCGAGAAGGCGATCGAGGTGCGCGATGGCACACGAGTTTGACCGCGCCTACTGGGACGACATCTGGGCGGGTGCCGGCGGCAGCGTCGGAGACGACGACGGTGACCGCCCGGCCGCGATGGCCGCGAACCCCCCGAACCCATACCTGATCCGGGAGGCCTCCCGCCTCGTCCCCGGGACCGCGCTCGAGGCGGGCTGCGGCGCCGGGACCGAAGCGCTCTGGCTGGCCTCGCAGGGCTGGCAGGTCACCGGGGCGGACATCGCCGCGGAGGCGTTGACGATCGCCGCCCGGCGCTCGGCGGAGCTCGGGCTGTCCGGCCGGGTGTCGTGGGTGGAGGCGGACCTCTCGGCTTGGGAGCCTCCGGCGCGGTACGACCTGGTCACCACCCATTACGCCCACCCGGCGATTCCGCAGCTGGACTTCTACGAGCGGCTCGCCGGCTGGGTCGCCCCTCGCGGCACGCTGCTCATCGTCGGGCACCTGCAGCACGTCGGGCACGGGCACGCGCACGGGCAGCACGTAGTGCACGGGCAGCACGCAGGGCACGACCGAAGCCCCCAGCCGCCGGTCGAGGCCAGCGCCACCGCGCAGGGCATCACCGATCGGCTCGAGGCCGACCGGTGGGAGATCGTCACCGCCGAGGAGGCCTCGCGCGAGATGCCGGGCCACGGCGGCGCGCCCGTGACGGTCCACGACGTCGTCGTCACAGCCACCAGGAGGCCCTGAGGCGGTGGGTCGCGGCGTGTGGCCGACCCGCGCGACGGTGGCGAAGGTAGTTCTTATACATGGCCCGTGTCATCCCCGCTCACCCCGTCTACGGACATCCCACCGAGGAGAAGGTGGTCGACCTCCTCCGCGACCAGCTCTCCGACGACAGCCTGATCGTCGTGGGTCAGCGGGTGTCCACATACGAGAAGGAACACGAGGTCGACATCCTCGTGGCGATGCCCGGCGCGGGGATCGTGGCGATCGAGGTCAAGGCCGGGCAGATCGCGATCGAGGACGGCCGGTGGGTTCAGGGCAGCGGCACCAAGAAGGTCACCATCGACCCGGTCGCCCAGTGCCGCGACGCCCTCTACGCGTTGCGCGGGTACGTCAGTGAGGATCCGCGGTGGCCGGATCAGCTCCAGCGCTGGACCCACATGCTGGTGTTCCCGAACGCCTCGATCCCCGCGGACTTCGCGATGCCGGAGATCCCGCGCGGCCGGATCGTGGACCGCGATCAGCTCGACGACCTCGCGATGATCGCCTTCCGGTTGGCCCGTGACTCGGGCCCGGCTGACCGTCCGTTCCTGTCCGCGGACACCGTCGACCGTCTGTCCGAGATCCTCGGAGGTCGGGGGCTACCCCAGCGCGACGTGGTGGCCCGCGCGGCCGAGAACGCCGACATCGCCGACGCGCTCACCCGTGAACAGTCGGTGCTCCTGCGGGCGGTCGACGCCCTGCCGCGGGTGGAGATCCGGGGCGGCGCCGGTAGCGGTAAGACCTATCTGGCCCTGGAACAGGCACGACGGTTGTCAAGGGACGGGCAGCGGGTCGCACTGATCTGCTACTCGCACGGGCTGGCCAGCTACCTCAAGCGGGTCACCAGCGGATGGAAGCGCCGGGAGAGGCCCGCGTACGTCGGTGAGTTCCACGCCCTGGGCGTCGACTGGGGCGCGCCGGTGGGGCCGGATGAGCGAATTCGGTCCACCGAGACGGTGCGGTGGTGGGAGGAGGATCTGCCCCGGTTGATGTCCGACCTCGCGGACGAACTGCCCGACGGCAAGCGATTCGACGCCGTGATCGTCGACGAGGCCCAGGACTTCGCCGACAGTTGGTGGCAGCCGGTCGTCGGAGCGCTGCGTGACAGGGAGAACGGTCGGCTCATGATCGTCGGCGACGCGGGCCAGAGTGTGTTCGAGCGTGCCGGCCGTCCGCCCGTGGACCTCGTGCCGCTCGTGCTGGACCACAACCTGCGCAATACGCGGCAGATCGCCAGCGCGTTCATGCCGCTGGTGGGTCAGCGCATGGAGTTGCGCGGCGGCACAGGTCCCGCCGTCCGGTACGTGGAGGTGCCGGAGGGCGCCGATCCCGTCGCGGTGGGTGACGACGAGGCGATGCGGCTGCTCGACGAGGGGTGGGAGCCCCGCGATGTGGCGCTGTTGACCATCGGCTCGCGTCACCCCATGCAGGTCGAGCTCCAGGAGGACGGCAACGACGCCTACTGGGAGACGTTCTGGGACGGCGAGGACATCTTCTACGGTCACGTCCTCGGCTTCAAGGGTCTCGAACGACGTGCCGTGGTCCTGGTGTGCAACAGCTACGCGGGCATCGACCGCCTCCGCGAGCGCATCTACGTGGGACTGTCACGGGCGACGGACGTACTCGTGGTGGTGGGGGAGATCGACACCTGAGCTCTCGCGGACGACACCGGCCGCCCCGGCCTCGAGGGGAGGCCGGGGCGGCCGGGGCGCGACGGAGTGGTGGATCAGCTCCCGAGGTCGGTCTCGCCCTCGACGAGCTCGGCTTGCTCGGCCCTCTGGTTGCCGTGCGAGACGGCGATCTTGCGCGGCTGGGCCTCTTCGGCCACCGGGATCACCAGGCGCAGGACGCCGTCGGTGTAGTCGGCCTCGATCTTGTCGGTCGCCAGGCCCTTGCCCATGGCGAGCTGCCGGGCGAAGGTCCCCGACTGCCGCTCGTGCATGAGCCACTGCGCGTCACCCTCGGCAGGCGCCCGCCGCTCGGCGCGGACAGTGAGGGTGCGGTCCTCCACGTCGATGTCGATGGTGGAGGGGTCGACCCCTGGCATATCGATGAGCCCGACGAAGCGATCGCCCTCCTTGTAGAGGTCCATCGGCAGGGAAGTCGAGGCGGTGGCGCTGCGGAGCCCCTCGCCCAGGAGGCGATCGAGCTCACGGAACGGATCGAAACGGGTGCTGGTGGCCATGATGGTCTCCTTCTGGGCTGATCGGTGTGCGCCCGGTATCTCCGGGGTCGCACACGGTTCAACCCTCGAGCGGAGTTGAGTATTCCCGACTCAGGTCGACATTTTTCGGTTGAGTCCGCTCCGCTCAGCCCGGAGGCCGACGTGGTTCACGGGAAGGCCGGCTTCGGTGGAACCGGAGGGGTACCTCGCGCCGTCACCCCGAGTAGGAGAGGCTCGGGCGCCCACCGAGAACGGGCGTCCACAGTGTGCGGACATCGGGGCGGGTGCCTCGGCTATGGCCTGGTGGAGAGCCCTCGCGTTCGAAGGTCAGACGATGCGGGGGTCCGATTCCCCTGAGGTGTTCGTCCTCCTGACCTTCAGCGTGATGTTCTTCGTCGCGGCCGATCTGACGGGGGCAATTCTTCTCTGGCATCTGAAGTGGAGTGAACGAACCATCATGAGGACTCGTGCCGCGGTGGCGGGACTGATCATCGTGTACGGCGCGACGTCCACCACGACGCTCGCCCTCATCGCGGCGTCCGAGTGGGCGCTGGGTGCGATCCTGCCGGGGGCGTTCACCGCCTACGTTCTGCATTTCACTGTTCGCGGGCACCGCGTCCGCCGGGACCGGCGGGACAGTCCCCACCCCGTGGAGTCGTGAAACGTTGTCGCACGGCTGGTCGTTCTTCGCCGTGGCTCTCCCTTACTCCCGGACGAGGTTCCCGGGGAAAGCGCTCGTCCCGGCGGGTTTCGACGCTGACGAAGCCCGGGATCGGCGACTCCACGCCGGACCCGCCCCAGGGCGCGGGTGCGCGCGCCGGATCCCCGGGATCCACCCGCGCAGGTGGCCCGGATCGCGGTGCTCGCGGCCGCTACTAGACTGGTGAAAGGTCGTCGCGTGCGGCGTCCGCAGTACCGCGTTCTCCGGAACGCGGTGCTCGCGGGCCCGTTCGTGCCGTCCCGGCACCCCACTGAAAGGCCACACTATGCTCTCCCGCATCGACCTGCGCGGTCGCTCACTCGGCACGGCCGAGTTGCGGCGCACACTCCCGCGCGGCGCCGCCGACGTCGACTCGGTCGTCGACACCGTCCGCCCGGTGGTCGAGGCGATCCGCGAGCACGGGGCCCCGGCCGCACTCGAGTACGGCGAGAAGTTCGATTCGGTCCGTCCGGCGTCGGTGCGGGTCCCGGCCGAGGTCATCGCCCGGGCGGTCGACGAGTTGGACCCTGACGTCCGAGCCGCGCTGTCCGAGGCGATCCGTCGTGCCCGCATCGTCCACTCAGCGCAGCGCCGCGGTGACACCGTCACCGAGGTCGCCCCCGGGGGGTTCGTCACCGAGCGGTGGGTACCGGTCGAACGCGTGGGCCTCTACGTTCCCGGCGGCAAAGCCGTTTACCCCTCCAGCGTCATCATGAACGTCGTACCGGCGCAGGTCGCCGGGGTCGGGTCGCTGGCAGTGGCCTCTCCGCCCCAGGCGGATTCCGGTGGCTGGCCGCACCCGACCATTCTCGCCGCGTGCTCACTGCTCGGGGTCGAGGAGGTCTGGGCGGTGGGCGGCGCCCAGGCCGTGGCGTTGCTCGCGTACGGCGGTCAGGACACGGATGACTCCGTTCTCGAGCCCGTCGACATGGTCACCGGGCCCGGCAACGTGTACGTCACCGCCGCCAAGCGCCTGTGCCGCAGCGTCGTGGGCATCGACTCCGAGGCGGGCCCCACCGAGATCGCCATCCTCGCGGATGACACCGCCGACCCGGTCCACGTCGCGTACGACCTCATCAGCCAGGCGGAGCACGACCCGAACGCCGCGAGCGTCCTGGTCACCCACTCCGAGACGTTGGCGGACGCCGTGGACCGCGAGATCGAGTCGCGCTACGAGGTGACCCTCAACTCGGACCGGGTGCGCGAGGCGCTCGAGGGTCCGCAGTCGGGCATCGTCCTGGTGGACGATATCGAGGCCGGTCTGCGGGTGGTCGACGCCTACGCAGCCGAGCACCTCGAGGTCCAGACCCGCAATTCCGCAGCCGACGCCGCCTGCGTGCGCAATGCCGGCGCGATCTTCGTGGGCGCCTACTCGCCCGTCCCGCTCGGGGACTACGCGGCGGGGTCCAACCACGTCCTGCCCACGTCCGGTACGGCGCGACACTCGTCGGGGTTGAGCGTGCAGACCTTCCTCCGGGGGATCCATGTCGTCGACTACGACCAGGCCGCCCTCAAGGAGATCGCGCCGACCGTGGTCGCACTCGCGGACGCTGAGCGGCTGCCCGCGCACGGTGAGGCCGTACGGGCCCGATTCGAGGACCTCGGCGCGGGAGAGGGCGGACGATGACCGATTCCCCACGTCCCGGAGTCGGGCTCGGCGCCCTCCCGCTGCGGGAGAATCTCCGCGGACAGAGCGCCTACGGGGCCCCGCAGCTCGAGGTTCCCGTACAGCTCAACACCAACGAGAACCCACACCCGCCCAGCGCGGAACTGGTCGCCGACATCGCCGGCGCCGTCGCCGCAGCCGCCGAAGACCTCAACCGCTATCCCGACCGCGACGCCGTCGCACTGCGCACCGACCTGGCCTCGTACCTGACCCGCCAGACCGGCGTCGATCTGGACGTGGAAATGGTCTGGGCCGCCAACGGTTCCAACGAGATCCTGCAGCAGCTGCTGCAGGCGTTCGGCGGGCCCGGGCGCAGCGCCATGGGCTTCGTCCCCAGTTACTCGATGCACCCGATCCTCGCGGCCGGAACCGATACCGAGTGGATCCCGGTGGATCGCGGGTCCGACCTGTCCATCGATATCGCCGCTGCGGTGGCGGCGATCGAGGAGCACCGGCCGGACGTGGTGTTCGTCACCACGCCCAACAACCCCACGGGGCACGTGGTCGACCTCGACGACCTGCGACGCCTGCTCGACATGGCCCCCGGCATCGTGGTGGTGGACGAGGCGTACGCGGAGTTCTCGCCGTCCCCGAGCGCCTGCACCCTGCTCGCCGACTATCCGACCAAGCTCGTCGTGTCGCGGACCATGAGCAAGGCGTTCGCCTTCGCGGGTGGCAGGCTCGGCTACTTCGCGGCCGACCCGTCCTTCGTCGAGGCCGTACTGCTCGTACGGTTGCCCTACCACCTGTCGATGATCGCGCAGGCCGCTGCCCGTGCGGCGCTTCGTCACGCCGACGAGACGTTGGCCTCCGTCGCGCTGCTCGCCGGGGAACGCAAGCGCGTCACCGCCGGGCTGGAGGAGCAGGGCTTCGAGGTGCTTCCCAGCGAGGCCAACTTCGTGCTCTACGGGCCGTTCGTGGACGCGACGCGCGCGTGGCGGCGTTATCTGGACGCCGGCGTGCTGATCCGCGACGTGGGCATCCCGGGTCGACTTCGTGCGACCATCGGGCTCGAGCACGAGAATGATCGGCTGCTGCGGGTGAGCGCCGAACTGGCGGCCGAGGAGATCGAGACCCGAACCGAGGAGAAGCGATGAGTGAACAGACCGCGCGGCGGGGTCGCGTCGAGAGGACGACCAGGGAGTCGTCGATCGTCGTGGAGATCGACCTCGACGGGACGGGCCGGTCCGACATCTCGACCGGGGTGCCGTTCTTCGACCACATGCTGACGGCCTTCGGGCAGCACGGCGCCTTCGACCTCACCGTGCGCGCGACGGGCGACAGCGAGATCGAAGCGCACCACACGGTGGAGGACACCGCGATCGTCCTGGGACAGGCACTCGCGCAGGCCCTCGGCGACAAGCGCGGCATCCGCCGCTTCGGTCAGTGTTCCCTGCCCATGGACGAGACGCTCGCCGAGGCGATCGTCGACGTCTCCGGACGGCCCTACTTCGTCCACACCGGTGAGCCCGAGATGATGGTCGGCTACGTCGTGATCGGTCACGACAGCGCGCCCTACGGCACGGTGCTCAACCGGCACGTGTTCGAGACCCTCGCCTACAACGCCCGGATCGCGTTGCACGTCCGCGTGCACTACGGCCGCGATCCGCACCACATCACCGAAGCCGAGTACAAAGCGGTCGCGCGCGCTCTGCGCGCAGCCGTCGAGCCGGACCCGCGGATCACCGGCATCCCCTCGACCAAGGGCGCGCTGTGATGCCGGCGTGACCCCGCGCGTCCACACCCCGGGGGCGTTCTCGAAGCTGGCGCGTACCCCCGGGGTCCCGGCCGCGTTCGTCCTGGTCCTGCTCGCCTTCGGCGGGTTCTCCCTGCTGCTGCCCGTGGTGCCGCTCGCCGTGGTCCGTGGTGGCGGGAGTGAGTTCGTCGCGGGCGCCACCACCGGTGTGTTCATGACCGTGACCGTCCTGTTCCAGCTCGCCACCCCGAGAGTCACGGCCGCGATCGGTTATCGCTGGGTACTGGGTATCGGCAGCGCGCTGCTCGGTCTCCCCTCGGGTCTGCTCGCACTGTTCGACGGCCCGTTCGCGGTATTGGCGATCAGTGGAGTGCGAGGCGCAGGATTCGGCATGATGACCGTCGCCGGCTCGGCTCTGGTGGCAGAACTCGCGCCCCCCGGCATGCTCGGTCGGGCGACGTCGCTGATCGGACTCGCCGTCGGCATCTCCGAAGCCATCTTCCTGCCGGTCGGCCTGTGGCTGCTCGACCTCTTCGGCCTGCCCACGGTGGCCTGGGCGGCCACCGGGTTCGGCGTCGTGGGACTGGTCGCCGCCGCTCGACTGCCTCACGTGTTCCCGAGCCCCCCGGGGGAGTCGGACCAGTCGGCGCTCGGCCCGAGGCAGGTCGTTCTCCTCCTGGCCGGGCCGTTCCTGGTCATGGTGGCGGTGACCCTGCCCTACGGAGCAGCGGCATCGTTCCTGTCACCCGCGTTGGATTCCATCGTCTCCGGAAGCGGCGCGGTCGTCGCCGGCGTGGGACTCGGACTATTGGGCGCCGGTGTCATCGTCGGCCGCACCGTCGCCGGGCTCATCTCGGACCGACGTGGACCCGGGGCACTGGTCTGGCCGGGTCTCGGGGTGGCGGCACTCGGAATGCTCGGCATCGCCGGGTTGTTGACGATTGAGGTGAGCCCCTGGTGGTTCCTCGTCCCGACCGTCATCTTCGGTCTCGGGTTCGGAGCCGTCCAGAACGAAGCCCTGGTCGCGTCGTTCGAACGGATGCCGCGCTCGCGCCTGGGGACGGCGTCCGCGTCGTGGAACATCTCCTTCGACGCCGGTACCGGTCTCGGATCCGTCGTCATGGGCGGGTTCGCCGGCTTCGGCTACGTCGTGCTGTTCACCGTGGCGGCCGGAGTCGTCCTCGCGGTGGGCGGCCCGGCGGCGGTGGGCGCCCGACGCACCAGGCCCACGCGCGATCTGACCCTGACCGACACCGGCGATAAGGTGAACCAATGACGACTTCCGCCACACGGGTAGCACTCCTGGACTACGGCTCGGGAAACCTGCGGTCCGCGCACCGTGCGCTCGAGCGGGTCGGCGCCGAGGTCGAGCTCACCTCGGATCCCCGCGTCGCCACCGAGGCGGAGGCGCTGGTCGTGCCGGGGGTCGGCGCGTTCGCCGCCTGCATGAAGGGCCTCGAAGCGGTCAAGGGCCCCCGGATCATCGGTGAGCGTCTCGCCGGCAGCCGGCCCGTCCTGGGTATCTGCGTCGGCATGCAGGTCATGTTCGAGCGAGGCACCGAGTTCTCGGACGGGGAGCACGAGGACTCGCCGGGCGTCCCCGGGTGTGGTGAGTGGCCCGGTGTGGTGGAGAAGCTGCACGCGCCTGTGCTGCCGCACATGGGTTGGAACACCGTCGAGGTGCCCTCGAACAGCGTCCTGTTCGCCGGCATGCCCGCCGACGAGCGGTTCTACTTCGTCCACTCCTACGGCGTCCAGCACTGGGAGATGGAGCCGTCGGATCATCTGCGCGCCCCGGACGTCACCTGGGCCGAGCACGGCACCAGGTTCATCGCGGCTGTGGAGAACGGGCCGCTGTCGGCCACTCAGTTCCACCCCGAGAAATCGGGCGACGCGGGACTGCAGCTCCTCGAGAACTGGATCCGTTCTGTCCGATAGGGGTGAAGGGGACCGGGCCCCGGTGTCCTTCGCCGTGCTCGCGCTGGGCGTGGCCGGGGCGGGAGTCCTCGGCCTCGCGCTGACCGCGATCGCGGTGGCCGTGCTCCCCGTGCCGCCGGTCGGCAAGGCCGTCGTCGCACTGGTCGGGCTGATCCTCGCGGTCGCGGCGATGGGTCTGGTGTCCAACCGCATCACCGATCGCGCGATCCGCGCCGAGTACGGCGAGGAGCCCGGCGGGCAGGCGGAGCGCCCCGGTGACGACGGACTAGGCTGATGGCCGTGACCAACGCCAATTATCTCGAACTCCTGCCCGCCGTCGACGTCGCAGACGGTCAGGCCGTCCGTCTCGTACAGGGGGAGGCCGGGACCGAGACCTCGTACGGGGCGCCGCTCGACGCGGCGCTGCAGTGGCAGCGTGACGGTGCGGAATGGGTTCACCTCGTGGACCTCGATGCCGCGTTCGGCCGGGGCTCGAATCGCGATCTCCTCGCCGAGGTCGTGGGGGCGCTCGACGTCAAGGTCGAGATGTCCGGTGGCATCCGCGATGACGATTCGCTCGAGGCCGCCCTGGCCACCGGCTGTGCGCGCGTGAACCTCGGTACGGCCGCGTTGGAGAACCCGGAGTGGTGTGCCTCGGCCATCGCCCGGCACGGCGATCGGATCGCGGTGGGACTCGACGTGCGAGTGGTCGACGGCGAGCCCAGGCTGCGTGGTCGCGGATGGGTCTCCGACGGCGGCAACCTCTGGGAGGTTCTCGAGCGTCTGGACACGGACGGCTGCGCCCGGTACATCGTCACCGACGTGTCCAAGGACGGCATGCTGAACGGGCCCAACCTCGAGATGCTCTCGCAGGTGTGCGCGGCCACCGATGCCCCTGTCGTGGCGTCGGGCGGTGTCTCCTCGGTCGCGGACCTCGAGGCCATCGCCACGCTGGTTCCGCAGGGTGTGGAGGGCGCGATCGTCGGCAAGGCGCTCTACGCGGGCCGGTTCACCCTTCCCGAGGCGCTCGCCGCCGTCAGCCGACGCTGACCACGCGGCCTCGTGACCGCCAGGTAGCTTCCCGACCCCGCATGACCTCGAGCAGGAGGCCCGAGATGGACGATCAGACCGGAAATGCCCTGCCGACGGACCTCCCCGTCGACCCGGCCGAGGCGCTCGCACTGGCGACGCGCGTGCTCGACGAGGTGACTCCTCGCTTCGTCGAGGGGGTCGGCGCGAAGGGCATCCAGAACAAGGGATCGCGCAACGACTTCGCGACCGAACTGGACCTCGAGTTGGAACGCCGTATCTCGGAGGCCCTGAGGGAGGGGACAGGGCTCGAGGTGCACGGTGAGGAGTACGGCGGTCCGCCCGTCAACGAGGGCACCCTCTGGGTGGTGGACCCCGTCGACGGCACGGCCAACTACTCGTTGGGCATCCCGACCGCCGGCATCCTGGTCTCGTTGGTCCACGAGCGTCAGCCGGTGCTGGGGCTGACCTGGTTGCCGCTGCTGGGGATGACGTTCACCTCGATCGCGGGGGGACCGCTCAAGGAGAACGGCGCGGAGGTCTCGCAGATCTCCGACGTCTCCATCCGCGACGTCGCACTGGGGCTGGGTTCCCTCAACACCGGTGCCCGCACGACCTACCCTCCGGCGTATCGCCGCGAGGTCTTCGAGCAGCTCACGCTCGACGCGGCCCGGACCCGCAAGTTCGGCTCCACCGGGGTGGACCTGTCTTTCGTCGCGTCGGGGCGACTGTCGGCGGCGGTCAGCTTCGGCAACTTCGCGTGGGACAACGCGGCCGGCGCCTCCCATGTCCGCGCAGCGGGTGGTGTGGTCACCGACCTCACGGGGGAGCCCTGGTCCACCGACTCCCAGTCCATCCTCGCCGCGGGCCCGCGAGCCCACGCGGAGGTCCTCGACACGATCCGTCAACTCGGCGAGCCGAGCAACTTCTTCGAGGCCGGGCGACGGCGCGCCACTCCGGAACCCGAGAGCCCCCGTCCGTGGCTACAGAGCGGGCGGTGACCGGATCATGACACTCGCCACCAGGGTCATCCCGTGCCTCGACGTGGACGCCGGGCGCGTGGTCAAGGGCGTCAACTTCCTCGACCTCCGCGACGCGGGTGATCCCGTGGAGTTGGCCGCCGCCTATGACGAGCAGGGCGCCGACGAGCTGACCTTCCTCGACGTGACCGCGTCGTCGTCGGGTCGCGGGACCATGATCGACGTGGTCAAGCGCACCGCCGAGCAGATCTTCATCCCCCTCACCGTGGGAGGAGGCGTGCGTACCGAGGAGGACGTCAACCAGTTGCTGCGGGCCGGCGCGGACAAGGTGAGCGTCAACACCGCCGCCATCGCCCGCCCCGAGCTGCTCGGCGAGCTCAGTCGACGATTCGGCTCGCAGTGCATCGTCCTGTCCGTGGACGCGCGGACCGTACCCGAGGGGTCCGAGCAGACCCCGTCGGGATGGGAGGTCACCACGCACGGTGGTCGCCGCGGTACCGGCATCGACGCCGTCGAGTGGGCGCGGCGCGGGCAGGAGCTCGGCGTGGGCGAGATCCTGCTCAACTCGATGGACGCCGACGGCACCAAGGCGGGTTTCGACCTGGCGATGGTGAAGGCGGTCCGCGAGGCGGTGTCGATACCCGTCATCGCCTCGGGCGGTGCCGGTGCGGTCGAGCACTTCGCTCCGGCGGTCCACGCCGGGGCCGACGCCGTCCTCGCGGCCAGTGTCTTCCACTTCGGGGCGATGACCATCGGCGACGTGAAGGACGCGCTCGCGGCAGAGGGGATCACGGTCCGATGAGCGCCCACGTCCTGGATCGGTCGATCGCCGAGAGGCTGTCGCGCAACGCCGACGGCCTCGTCGCCGCGGTCGTGCAGGACGCGACGTCGGGCAGGGTGCTCATGATGGCGTGGATGGATGACGCCGCGCTGGCGGAGACGCTGGCGACCCGGCGGGGTGTGTACTACTCCCGCTCGCGTGGGCAACGGTGGGTCAAGGGGGATACCTCCGGCCACGTGCAACACGTGCGTCGCGTGGAGATCGACTGCGACGGAGACACCGTCCTGCTCCATGTCGACCAGACCGGCGCGGCCTGCCACCGGGGCACCACCAGCTGTTTCGACACCGCAACCCTGCTCGGAGAGGACTGAACGGCGTGCCCTTCATCCAGATCAACCAACTCGACGGGATGGCCGCGGCGGACAAGGCCCGCGTCATCGAGGCGGTCACGGCCGCGTACGCCGAGGCCTCGGGCAAGGACCCGGCGAAGGTGTGGGTCCACGTCCACGACATGCCGCACGATTCCTTCGGGATCGCCGGCAAGGCCTTCGGATGAGCACCGAGACGACCACGTTCGAACAGTTCCGCGCGCTCGCCGCGGGCCACCGGGTCGTGCCGGTGGTGCGCACGGTGTTGGCGGATTCCGAGACCCCGTTGTCCGCGTACGTCAAGCTCGCCGGCGACCGACCGGGGACGTTCCTGCTGGAGTCGGCGGAGCACGGGCGCTCGTGGTCGCGGTGGTCGTTCATCGGCTGTGGGGCGGCCGCCGCGTTGACCGTCGACGGCTCGGGCGAGGCGACGTGGTGGGGCAACGTGCCCGCGGGCGCGCCCACCGGCGGTGACCCGCTGGACGCGCTCCGGAGGACACTCGACCTGTTGCGCACCGATCAGATCCCGGGACTTCCCCCGTTGACGTCGGGGATGGTCGGTTACCTCGGGTACGACATCGTGCGCCGGCTCGAGCGGATCCGGCCCGACACCGTCGACGACCTGCAGGTGCCGGAGATGGTCCAGTTGCTGGCCACGGATCTGGCGGCGTTCGATCATCATGAGGGCCGCATCCATCTCATCGCCAACGCGGTCAACTGGGACGGCAGCGACGAGCGGGTCGAGCAGGCCTACGCGGACGCGGTGGCCCGGGTCGACTCGATGACGGCGCGGCTAGCCGACCCGGGGACGGGCGGCGTGAGCGTGTTCGACACTCCCGCCCCCGATGTGCGTCGCTGCACCGACGAGTCGACGTACCACGCGCGGGTCGCCGACATCATCGAGCAGATCTACTCGGGCGAGGCCTTCCAGGTGGTGCTCAGTCAGCGGTTCGAGGTCGACACCGCCGCCTCGCCGCGCGACGTCTACCGGATTCTGCGCACCACCAACCCGAGCCCCTACATGTTCCTCATGACGATCCCGGACGGTAGCGGGGAGGACGGGTTCGGCGATACCGCCTTCACCATCGTGGGATCGAGCCCGGAGGCGTTGGTGACCGTCCAGGACGGGGCGGCGACGACCCATCCGATCGCGGGGACCAGACCGAGGGGCGACGACGAGGAGCACGACGTCCTGCTCGCCAAGGACCTGGTGGATGACGCCAAGGAGAACGCCGAACACCTGATGTTGGTCGATCTCGGTCGCAACGACCTCGGCCGGGTCTGCGTGCCGGGCACGGTGGAGGTGACCGAGTTCCGCCAGGTCGAGCGCTACAGCCATGTGATGCACCTCGTGTCCACGGTGACCGGGCGCCTGGCCGACGGGCAGACGGGCATCGACGCCGTGACCGCCTGTTTCCCGGCCGGCACGCTGTCCGGTTCGCCCAAGCCCCGCGCACTGCAGATCATCGAGGACCTCGAGGACACGCGACGCGGTGTGTACGGGGGCGTGGTCGGCTACGTCGATTTCGCCGGCAACACCGATCAGGCCATCGCGATCCGGTCGGCCGTGATCAAGGACGGCACGGCCTACGTCCAGGCGGGTGCCGGCATCGTCGCCGATTCGGTTGCCGCCTCGGAGGATGCGGAGTGCCGCAACAAGGCGATGGCGGTCCTGCGGGCCGTCGCAGCCGCGGAGACACTGCGCGACGCCGGGGAGGGCCGGTGACCCACCGCGCCCGTCTGCTGGTCCCCGTCGTGCTGTTGGTGGTGGGGGCGGCGCTGCTGTGGGTCGCCTCGCGGATGGTGTGGCTCGACGTGGTGGCCTTCAACGACCAGTCGGGAGAGGGCCGACGGGCCCTGACCGGAGCGGACTGGCAACCCGCCCTCGTCCCGCTCGCACTGGGCGCGCTGGCGGCGATCGCCGCTGTGGCCCTGGTCCGAGGTACTGCCGCGCGAGCGGTGGGCGCCGTCATCGCGCTGCTCGGCGTGGCCGCCGGGGGCCTCATGGCGATGTCGGTGGGGGAGGTCGACGCCGACCGGGTCCACTCGGTGATCACGAGTGACGAGGGCCTGGCCCGGACCGATGCCGGGCCGGGTTCCGAGGGCGCGGAGGCGATCCCGCAGTGGTCGGAGATCACCGAGTTGTCGACCCGGCCCGCGGGACCCGTGATCACCGGCGCGGGCGCCGTCGCCCTGTTGGCGGCGGGGATCGTCGTCCTGGCCAGTCCGGCCCGCCCGGTGCGCCGTGACGACCGGTACGTGACCCCGGCGGCCCGGCGGGAGGGTGCGGCGACCGGACCGGACACGGAGGACGACGCCGGGCGGGATCTGTGGCAGGAGTTGGACGACGGACGGGATCCGACCGGCTGACCGGGTCAGGGTGGTCCCGATTCGGGAACCCCGGCCGGGACCTCTATTGTCGATCTCGATCACACTTTCCGCCCTACGACTGCAGAGGGAGGTCACGGTGGGTACCGTGCTCGACTCGATTCTCGACGGGGTCCGTGAGGACGTCGCGGCCCGTGAGGCCGTCATCGATATGGCGGCCGTGAAGAAGGCGGCCCAGTCGGCGCCGGACCCGCTCGACGCGCTCAAGGCGTTGCGCGATCCCGGGGTGGGCGTCATCGCCGAGGTCAAGCGAGCCAGCCCGTCCAAGGGCGCCCTGGCCGAGATCCCCGACCCCGCCGTCCTGGCCCGGATGTACGAGGAGGGCGGGGCGCGCGTCATCTCCTGCCTCACCGAGGAGCGCCGTTTCAACGGCAGCCTGGCCGATCTCGACGCGGTCCGCCGCGCGGTCGACATCCCGGTTCTGCGGAAGGACTTCGTGGTGGGGCCGTACCAGATCCACGAGGCGCGGGCGCACGGCGCGGATCTGATCCTGCTCATCGTGGCCGCGCTCGAGCAGGACGCCCTGGTGTCGCTCCTCGATCGCACCGAGTCGCTGGGTATGACGGCGTTGGTGGAGGTCCACACCGAGGAGGAGGCCGACCGCGCGCTGGAGGCCGGAGCCACGGTCATCGGTGTCAACGCCCGCAACCTCAAGACACTCGAGGTCGACAGGGACGTGTTCTCCAGGATCGCGCCCGGGCTCCCGTCCGACGTCGTCAAGATCGCCGAGTCCGGGGTCCGGGACGCCTCGGACCTCCTGGCGTACGCCAGCGTCGGGGCGGACGCCGTGCTCGTGGGCGAGGGACTGGTGACGCAGGGCGACCCGCGGGCGGCCTGCAACGCCCTGGCCACGGCCGGTGCCCACCCGTCCTGCCCGCAGGGACCCCGCTAGTCCGGTGCCGCCGGCTTCAGGCAGACTGGGGACGTGAACTCCAAGGATTTTCCGTCACTGCCCACCATGGGAGAGGTGCTCCGGTCCACCACCGGACATGAGCCCGACCAGCGGGGCCACTGGGGGCCGTTCGGCGGCCGTTACGTCCCCGAGGCGCTGATGGCGGTGGTCGACGAGGTGACCGACGCCTACGCCAAGGCCCGGGCGGACGACGAGTACCTCGACGAGCTCGACCGGTTGCAGCTCCACTACTCGGGTAGGCCGTCGCCGTTGTACGAGGCGACGCGGTTCGGTGCGGAGATCGGTGCGCGGGTGTTCCTCAAGCGCGAGGACCTCAACCACACGGGTTCCCACAAGATCAACAACGTCCTCGGCCAGGCGCTGCTCGCGCAGCGGATGGGCAAGAAGCGGGTGATCGCGGAGACCGGCGCCGGTCAGCACGGGGTGGCCACGGCGACGGCGTGTGCCCTCCTCGGCCTCGAGTGCAAGGTCTACATGGGCGCGGTGGACGTGCGCAGGCAGGCGCTCAACGTGGCGCGGATGCGGTTGCTCGGTGCCGAGGTCGAGGCCGTGGAGATCGGTTCGGCCACGTTGAAGGACGCGATCAACGAGGCGATGCGGGACTGGGTCGCCCACGCGGACGACACCTATTACGCGTTCGGTACCGCGGCCGGGCCGCACCCCTTCCCGACGATGGTCCGCGACTTCCAGCGCGTCGTCGGCGCCGAGGCCCGGGTGCAGATCCTCGATCAGGCCGGTCGGCTGCCGGACGCCGCCGTGGCGTGCGTCGGCGGTGGTTCCAACGCGATCGGGTTGTTCCATTCGTTCATCGACGACGAATCGGTTCGTCTGGTCGGGTGCGAGGCCGGGGGTGACGGCGTGGGGTCCGGACGCACCGCGGCGACCGTCAACGCGGGGACGCCCGGGGTCTTCCAGGGTTCGTACGCCCATCTCATGCAGGACTCCGACGGGCAGACGATCGAGTCCCATTCGATCTCGGCGGGCCTGGACTACCCGGGTGTCGGGCCCGAGCATTCGCGCCTGGCGGAGATCGGGCGGGCCGAGTACCGCCCGATCACGGATACCCAGGCCATGGACGCGTTCGCTCAGTTGTGCCGCACCGAGGGCATCATCCCCGCCATCGAGTCGGCGCACGCGATCGCCGGTGCCGCGCAGCTCGCCGCGGAGGGCGTGGACCTCATCCTGGTCAACGTCTCCGGTCGCGGCGACAAGGACGTCGACACCGCCGCCCGGTGGTTCGGCCTGTTGGACGGGGGGACCCCGCCCGAGGCCGGGGTGGATTCGAGCGAGGGCGCCGACGACGGCGCGGGCGAGTTCGCGGACGGAGGAGTCGAGGGATGAGCGTTCTCAGTGACGTGTTCGAGCGGTGCCGGAGCGAGGACCGGGCCGCGCTCATCGGCTACTACCCGGCGGGTTACCCGACTCTCGAGGGGTCGATCGACGCCGTGCGCACGATGGTCGAGGGCGGATGCGACATCGTCGAGGTCGGCATCCCGTACTCCGATCCCATGATGGACGGGCCGACCATCCAGGCCGCCGCCGACACCGCGATCGAGGCCGGGTTCCGCGTGGCGGACACCTTCGAGGTGGTCCGCGCGGTCGCCGCGGCCGGTGCGGTCCCCGTGGTCATGACCTATTGGAACCCGGTGCTCCAGTACGGTGTCGACCGTTTCGCTGCCGACCTCGCCGCCGCCGGCGGTACCGGCGTCATCACGCCCGACCTCATCCCCGACGAGGCCGACGACTGGATCGCCGCGTCGGACGCCCACGGAATCGACCGGGTGTTCCTCGTCGCGCCGTCGTCGACCCCCGAGCGACTCGCGATGACGCTCTCCCACACGGGCGGTTTCGTCTACGTCCAGGCCGTCATGGGTGTCACCGGCGCCCGGGACGTCGTCTCGGACGCGCCCCGGACCCTCACCGCGCGGGTCCGTGAGATCTCCGGCCTCGCCTGTGGGGTCGGGCTGGGGGTGCGCAACGGTGAGCAGGCGGCCGAGATCGCCTCGTACGCCGACGGCGTGATCGTCGGGTCGGCACTCATCACGGCGGCGACCGAGGGGCTCGACGCCCTTGGGAGGCTGACCGCCGAGTTGGCCGAGGGCGTCCGTCGAACCGGAGCAGCGTCGTGATCCCCAGCCCTCCCCAGGGCGTCTGGGAGATCGGTCCGTTCCCCCTGCGTGCGTATGCCCTGTGGATCATCCTCGGCATCGTCGTCGCCATCTGGTGGGGCGAGAAGCGCTGGGTCGCCCGTGGCGGCCGGGCCGGGGTCGTGATCGACACGGCGCTGTGGGCGATCCCCTTCGGCCTGATCGGCGGACGGATCTACCACGTGGCCACCGATTGGTACCGCTACTTCGGAGAGGGCCGCGATCCCGTCGACGCGTTGAAGATCTGGGATGGCGGCCTGGGCATCTGGGGGGCGGTCGCGTTCGGCGCTCTCGGCGCCTACATCGGTCTGCGCCAACAGGGCATCCGGGCGCTGGGGGCGCTGGGCGATTCGATCGCCCCCGGCATCGTGTTGGCACAGGGGATCGGCCGACTGGGCAACTACTTCAACCAGGAGCTCTACGGCCGCGAGACCGATGTGCCCTGGGCGCTGGAGATCTACCAGCGCTACGACGAGTCCTACGGGTACTCGGAGACGATCGGGCGGTCGACCGGACAGGTGCTGGCGACCGTTCACCCGACATTCCTCTACGAACTGCTGTGGAACGTTCTCGTGGCGATCGCCCTGGTGCTGATCGACCGGCGGTTCCGCCTGGGCCACGGTCGGCTCTTCGCCCTCTATGTGGCGTTGTACTGCTTCGGTCGCTTCTGGGTGGAACTGCTGCGCGCGGACGCCGCCACGGAGGTGTTCGGACTGCGCATCAACACCATCGTCTCCCTCGTGGTGATGCTCGCCGCGCTGGTGTATCTCTGGCGGGCCCGCCGCGGCCGGGAGGAGGCCTCCGACCTGCGGGCGCCGGACGACGTCGGGGACGACCCGGCGGAGGGTGGTCCCGCGGGCGACGCACCCCCGTTGGCCGGTCGTTGACCTCGGGTTAACCGGGTGGCCGGTCGAGGGGACTAGATTGGTACGAGTGAATCGTCGTACCAAGATCGTCTGCACCCTGGGTCCCGCCGTCGCGTCGGAGGAAGGAATCCGAGAGCTGGTCGACGCGGGCATGGATGTCGCCCGCCTCAACTTCAGCCACGGAGAGCACTCCGACCACGAGGCCAACTACCGATGGGTCCGCAAGGCCTCCGACGAGTCCGGCCGGGCCGTCGGTGTCCTCGCGGACCTGCAGGGCCCCAAGATCCGACTCGGCCGCTTCCTCGAGGGCCGGCACGAGTGGGAGGAGGGCGACCGTGTCGTCATCACCGTCGCCGAGGTGGAGGGCACCAAGGATCGCGTCTCGACCACCTACAAGGGGCTGGCGAACGACGCCCGCCCGGGAGACCGCCTCCTCGTCGACGACGGCAACATCGGACTGACCGTCGAAAACGTCGACGGTGACGACGTCCAGTGCGTCGTGACCGAGGGCGGTACCGTCTCCAACAACAAGGGCGTGTCCCTGCCGGGCATGAACGTCTCGGTCCCCGCGTTGAGCGAGAAGGACATCGCCGACCTCCGGTTCGCCCTCGGCCTGGGGGCGGACTTCATCGCCCTGTCGTTCGTGCGGTCGCCGGCGGACGTCGACCTCGTGCACGAGGTGATGGACGAGGTGGGCATCCACGTTCCCATCATCGCCAAGCTGGAGAAGCCGGAAGCCGTCAAGAATCTCGAGTCCATCGTCCTGGCATTCGACGCCATCATGGTGGCCCGGGGCGACCTCGGCGTGGAGTTGCCGCTGCAGGAGGTGCCGCTGGTCCAGAAGCGTGCCATCCAGATCGCGCGCGAGAACGCCAAGCCCGTCATCGTGGCCACCCAGATGCTCGAGTCGATGATCACGAACTCCCGGCCCACCCGGGCCGAGGCGTCCGACGTGGCGAACGCCGTCCTCGACGGGGCGGACGCGGTGATGCTCTCGGGGGAGACCTCCGTCGGCAAGTACCCGATCGAGACCGTACGCACGATGTCGTCCATCGCACTCGCGGTGGAGTCGGACTCCACGGCCGCGCCGGATCTGGTGCACATCCCACGGACCAAGCGCGGTGTCATCTCCTACTCCGCCCGCGAGATCGGTGAGCGGCTGGGGGCGAAGGCGCTCGTCGCGGTCACCTCGACGGGGGATACGGTGCGGCGGCTCGCCCGTCTGCACAGCCACCTGCCGCTCATCGCCATCACCAGCGACCCCCGCATCCGCAGCCAGCTGGCGCTGACGTGGGGGACCGAGACCTTCCTCACCGACCGCGTCAACGACACGGCGGAGATCGTCAAGGTCACCGACGAGATGCTGCTCCCGCTCGACGGGTACAACGAGGACGACCTGATCGTGCTCGTCGCGGGGAACGTGCCGGGCGTCGAGGGGTCAACCAACTTCATCCTCGTCCACCGGATGGGCGAGGTCGACCACTGATCACCATCGGATAACAACCGACAGGCGCCGGTGAGCAAGCCGCTCACCGGCACTTTCGTCTGTGTTCGTGCCTTTGACGTGACAGAGTCGAGACACTTCTGTTACCTTCTTGGAGTCGACTGGGAAGCCGGTCACGTCCCTGCTTCACCCGCTCCAGTCTCCGAGGTTCCCTGATGTCCGACGCCACTCGCATTTCCTACGCCGAGCTCGCCGATCGACTCGGCGTCGAGGGCACCGGCGCGACCGCCGGGCGCCACCGCGCCGCCCGCTCGTCCAACATGGGCCGCCTCGTTGCCGGCACCGTCGCCGGCGCCGCCCTCTCCGGCGGCATGGCCATGGCCGCCGCCCCCGCAGCCTCCGCCCAGTCCGCCGAGATCAACGCCGACCAGCTGACCGAGATGGCGCAGGGCGTCATCCAGGGCATCGGCCTCACCGAGGACCAGCTTCGGGAGTACGCGATCGACCCGGCTGTGTTCGGCTCGCTCGGTGTCCCCTCGGTCGGTGGCGCCCACGCCCCGACCTACGGTCCGATCACCTCCGGCTTCGGCCCCCGTTGGGGAACGTTCCACAACGGCACGGACTTCGGTGCACCGATCGGGACCCCGATGTTCGCCGCCAAGTCCGGCACCGTCGTGGCTGCCGGCCCGGCCTCGGGGTACGGACTGTGGATCCGGATCCAGACCGACGACGGCCACCTGCTCGAGTACGGACACAACGACCAGAACCACGTCTCGGTCGGCCAGCGGGTCAACGCCGGGCAGGTCATCGGAACGGTCGGAAACCGCGGCTACTCCACCGGGCCGCACCTGCACTTCGGCGTGCGCAACCCGGCCGGCCAGTGGATCGACCCGGTGCCGTGGCTCCGCGCCAACGGCGTCGCCGTCTGATCGATCGACGCCCCCGACACGCACCCGTCGCGCCCCGTCTCCCCTCGAGGAGGCGGGGCGCGACCGCGTTGACGGGCCACGTGTCGGGCCTTTCTGACACAGTGGGGCGAGAGAGTCCACCACCAGTCGAGAGGCGATCCATGTCGCAGACCGTCAAGGGCGTCATTGCCCGTAGCAAGGGGGCCGAGGTCGAGTTGGTCGACGTCGTCGTCCCCGATCCCGGACCGAACGATGTCATCGTGCGGGTGCAGGCGTGCGGCGTCTGCCACACGGACCTGGCATACCGGGACGGCGGGATCAACGACGAGTACCCGTTCCTGTTGGGCCACGAGGCCGCGGGCATCGTCGAGACCGTCGGTGACCGGGTCACCCATGTCGCCGAGGGCGACTACGTCGTCCTCAACTGGCGCGCGGTGTGCGGTGAGTGCCGGGCCTGCAAGAGGGGCCAGCAGCAGTACTGCTTCGCCACCCACAACGCCTCGCAGAAGATGACGCTGAGCGACGGCACCGAGCTCACCCCCGCGCTCGGCATCGGCGCGTTCATCGACAAGACCCTCGTCCACGAGGGGCAGTGCACCAAGGTCGACCCGGCGGCGGACCCGGCGGTCGCCGGACTGCTCGGATGCGGTGTCATGGCCGGCATCGGCGCGGCCGTCAACACCGGCCAGGTCAGCCGTGGCCAGTCCGTCGCCGTCATCGGGTGCGGTGGAGTCGGTGTCGCCGCGGTCGTGGGCGCCCGACTTGCGGGCGCCTCGACGATCATCGCGGTCGATATCGACGACACCAAGCTCGAGTGGGCCAAGGACTTCGGTGCGACCCACGCGGTCAATTCGACCTCGACCGATCCGGTGGCCGCTATTCAGGAGCTCACGGACGGCTTCGGCGCCGACGTCGTGATCGACGCCGTCGGTCGGCCGGAGACGTACGAGCAGGCCTTCTACGCGCGTGATCTCGCCGGGACCGTGGTCCTGGTGGGCGTGCCCACGCCGGAGATGCGGTTGGAGTTGCCGCTGCTGGACTTCTTCGGCCGTGGTGGCTCGCTCAAGTCGTCCTGGTACGGCGACTGTCTGCCCGAGCGCGATTTCCCGATGCTCGTGGATCTGCATCTGCAGGGTCGGCTCCCGCTCGAGAAGTTCGTCTCCGAGCGGATCGGCATCGGGGCCGTCGAGGCGGCGTTCGACGCGATGAAGTCCGGTTCAGTCCTCCGATCGGTGGTGACGATGTGAGCGAGATCCACACCAGCGCCGGGCACGCCGGCGGTCTGCGTATCGAGAAGGTCGTCACGAGCGGCATCTTCGCGCTCGACGGCGGCGAGTGGGAGGTCGACAACAACATCTGGATCCTCGGGGACGACTCCGAGGTGTACGTGATCGACGCCGCGCACACTGCCCAGCCGATCATCGACGCGGTGGCGGGCCGCCGGGTCAAGGGCATCCTGTGTTCGCACGCCCACAATGACCACATCACCGTGGCGCCGGAACTGTCGGAGAAGCTGGATGCGCCGATCCTGGTGCACCCGGGTGACCAGATGCTGTGGGACGAGACCCATCCCACCGTCTCCCACGGCGAGCTCTCCGACGGGCAGCGTCTGGAGATCGCGGGTACCCGCATCGACGTGATGAACACGCCCGGGCACTCACCGGGATCGTGTGTGTTCCACGTTCCCGAGGCGGGCGTGTTGTTCTCTGGCGACACCCTGTTCTCCGGCGGACCGGGGGCCACGGGCCGCTCGTACTCGGATTTCCCGACCATCATCACCTCCATCCGCGAGCGCATCCTCACGCTGCCCGCGGAGACGCTGGTGCACACCGGTCACGGTGACGGGACGAAGGTCGGGGACGAATCCCCGCACCTCGAGGAATGGATCGCCCGAGGGCACTGAGACCGCCGCCGTGGGCGCGGGGAGGACTGACGCGGGGGAGGGGCCGGGGAGATGACGACAACGAGGACGCCCGCAGAGTCCGGTCCTCCCACTCCGTGGCACACCCTCGCGCCCGCGGAGGTGTTGTCCCGCCTCGGTGCGGGCCCGGACGGGCTCACCAGCGCCGAGGCGGGCGCCCGTCTCGTCCGGCACGGGCCCAACACCTTGCCCGAGGCCGAGCGGGTGCCCGCGTGGCGGCGGGTGGCGAGGCTGTTGGCGGATCCGATGATCCTCGTGCTCGCGGTCGCGGCTGCGGTGAGCGCGGGGGTGTCCCGGGAATGGGAGACCCCCGTGGTCATCCTGCTGGTGGTCGCACTGAACACGATCCTCAACTACGTCCAGGAGACCCGTGCCGAGGCCGGTCTCGCAGCCCTACGCGATATGTCGGTCCCGCACAGCCGGGTGGTGCGGGACGGCGTGGAGACCGAGATCGACAGCAGTGGGCTCGTCCCGGGCGACATCGTGGTGGTGGAGTCCGGAGACAGGGTCCCCGCCGACGGCCGGATGCTCTCCGGATCCCGGTTGCAGGTGGCCGAGGCGACGTTGACCGGGGAGTCGGCCCCGGTGGACAAGGCCGCGGGAGCGGTACAGGACGTCGACGCGCCTCTCGGAGACCGCGCTGGCATGGTCTTCATGAACACGGAGGTCACCCGGGGCCGGGCGCGCATCGTGGTGACCGGTACCGGTGAACACACCGAGATGGGCGCTATCGCGGACCTGCTGGGCGGTGCGGGCGCCGGTCCGACGCCGCTGCAGAAACGGATCGGTACGCTCGCCCGCGTCCTCACCGGGATCGCGCTGACCGTGGTGGGACTGGTCCTCGTGATCGGGCTCGTGCGCGGTCAGTCCTGGGAGGACATGCTCCTGTCCGCGGTCTCCCTGGCGGTGGCCACGATCCCGGAGGGGCTCACGGCGGTCGTGGCGTTCACGCTCGCGATGGGTGCCTCGCGCCTGGCCCGCGAGGGCGCGATCATCAAGAACCTCGCCGCCGTCGAGACACTCGGTTCGACGAGCCACATCGCGACGGACAAGACCGGGACCCTCACTCTCAACGAGATGACCGTCACGCGGATCGTCGCGGGCGGCGGGTCGTACTCCGTGACCGGGACCGGATACGACGGGGCCGGGACCGTCCTGTCGTCCGACCCGGACGTCGTACCGGACCTGAGACGGGCCGCGGTGGCCATGGCGTTGTGCAACGACGCGATCGTCGCCGACGGGCGACTGGTCGGAGATCCGACCGAGGGCGCACTGTTGGTGGCGGCGACCAAGTGCGGGATCGACGTCGAGGGGCTGCGCGCCGCCCGTCCGCGGGTGGCCCAGGTCCCGTTCGACTCGGCGTACAAGTTCATGGCGACGGTCAACCGCGCACCGGGTGGAGACCTCGTCCTCCACGTCAAGGGTGCCACCGGTGCCGTTCTGCCTCGCGCCACGCACGTCTGGGACGGGGCGACGGCGGTGGAGCTCGACGACGAGCGGCGTGGAGCGTTGCGCGCGGACACGGAGGGGCTCGCCGCGTCCGGCCTGCGCACGCTGCTCGTGGCTGCCCGGCCTTTCGGCGACGGTGACGGACAACCCGACGAGGACTCTCTGCTCGGCGAGGTCCGCGACCTGACCGTGCTCGCGGTGCTGGGGATCGTCGACCCACCGCGGCCACGTGCGGCCGAGTCGATACGCATCGCACACCAGGCGGGCATCTCGGTGCACATGATCACCGGTGACCATCTGGTCACGGCCTCGGCCATCGCCCGCGACCTCGGTATCGGCGGGGAGGCGGTGAGCGGTGTCGATCTGGACCGCATCGACGCCGAGGAGCTGTCCGCCCGGGCCGCTCGCCTCGGAGTGCTGGCCCGCGTGACCCCCGAGCACAAGATTCGGATGGTGCGGGCCCTCCAGGCTGACGGGGACGTGGTGGCGATGACGGGAGACGGTGTGAACGATGCGCCCGCCCTGCGCCAGGCCGACATCGGGATCGCCATGGGGATCACCGGTACCGACGTGTCCAAGGGCGCGGCGGACATGGTGCTCACCGACGACAACTTCTCGACGATCGTCTCCGCGGTGCGCCAGGGGCGGGGGATCTACGACAACATCGTCAAGTTCGTGAAGTTCCAGCTCACCACCGCGTGGGCGTTCGTGATCGTCTTCCTGGCGAGTGGTCTGTTGGGGCTGGCGACGGTGCCGTTCACCGCGCTGCAGGTTTTGTTGGTCAACATCGTCATGGACGGCCCGCCGGCGATGGCCCTGGGCGTCGAGCCTGTGGAGAAGGACGCCATGCGCAGGCCTCCGCGGCCGGCCGGCGAACAGATCCTCACTCCGGCGCGATTGGTGCGGATCCTCTGGCTGGGTGTGGTGATGGCCGGGGGTACCCTGCTCGTGCTGGCGTCCGCCGAGGCGGTGTTCCCCGATCGAGCAGGGGAACCGCTGTTCGCCACCACGTTGGCGTACGCGACGTTCGTCTTCTTCCAGGTGTTCAACCTGATGAATGTTCGATCCGACCACGGCTCGGTGTTCTCCCGCGACATGGCGCACAACGCCCCGATCTGGGTCGCGCTGGGCGCGGTGCCGCTGCTGCTGATCGCGGTGGTCCAGGTGCCGTTCCTGCAGGGCGTCTTCGACACCACCTCGCTCCGCGCCGACGAATGGCTGCTGGCCACCGCGGTGGCGTCGTCGATCCTCTGGCTGGAGGAACTGCGCAAGGCCGGCGCGAGATGGCGTACGCGACGGGCCGGTGCGTCGGGCAGGATGGACGTGGTCTGACGCGCCCACCCGAGGGCGCCGCCACCACCGCGTCAGGTAGCGGGCGCGACACGGTCGGACCGACGAGGAGGAGTCATCATCATGGCCAGGGTCACCGCCAGCAACACCATCGTCATCGAGGCGCCCGTCGAGGCCGTGAGCGCGGCGATCGCCGACTACGCGCAGGTCCGGCCCCGCATCCAGCCCGAGCAGTTCAGCGCCTACCGCCTGATCGAGGGTGGACAGGGGGACGGCACCGTCGCGGCGTGGAACCTCCAGGCCACCAAGAAGCGAAGCCGGGACGTCAAGGCCAACGTCACTGTCGACGACGCCGCCGCGCACTGGTCACTCGTGGAGAAGGACGAGAACTCGTCCATGGCCACCACCTACACGGTGCGCGAGGCGACGGGGGGCGCGCTCGTCGAGATGACCACCTCGTGGGACGGCGCCGGGGGAGTGGGTGGATTCTTCGAGCGGACCTTCGCGCCGGCCGGGCTCAAGCGCATCCAACACGCCCTGCTGTCCAATCTCAAGGACGACCTCGAGGGGTAGCCGACCGGGCTCCGACCGGGCTCAGTCCGGCCGGGCTCAGTCCGGCTGGTCCGCCGAGCGGGAGCGGTCCGCCGAGGGACTCGTCGTAGTCGTGGTGGCGGACTCGGCCGCCTCGACATCCGTCCCCGTGGGCGCGGCCGCCGCGGCCGCCTCACGCGCGGCCTCGGCCTGTGCCGAGCCGGTCCGGAGCACGATCTGCGGCATGAACGCCAGGATCACCGAGGCGGCCACGGCGAGGATGCCGGCCACCAGATAGATCTCGGACATGCTCAGTGCGTAACCCTGCTCGAAGGGGTGGGCGACCAGCTCGGGAAGCCGGTTGATCACCGAGGAGTCCTTGGTGACCGTCTCCAGTGCCCCCGCGCCGGTGGTCGGGTCGGCGAGGGCCCGGACGATCCCGTACGCGTCGGGATCCTGCCGCAGGGCGGGGTCGGCGAGGCCCTCCTGAACACCGCGGGCGAGGCTACCGTCGGCGGCGGCCTGCTTGAGTTCGCCCGAGATGGAGCCACCGACGCGGCTGAAGAGAATTGACAGGAACACCGCGACGCCGGCGGTGCCACCGAGCTGACGGAAGAAGGTGGCCGACGCGGTGGCCACACCGATCTCCCGCGGACTCACGGCGTTCTGGACGATAAGGGTGAGCGGCTGCATGCAGTTGCCGAGCCCGATGCCCAACACCAGCATGTAGACCATCACCAGCGTCAGCGACGTGTCGGCATCGATCGTCCACAGCAGGAACAGGCCGACAGCGGCCACCGCCGTGCCGAAGATCGGGAACTCGCGGACACGACCGGTCCTGGAGATGAGCTGGCCCGACACGATCGAGGCACCCATCATCCCCGCGACCAGCGGGAGCATCATGAGTCCCGACTCCATGGGATCGGCGCCGTGCACGATCTGCATGTACAGCGGCAGCGTCATCATGCCGCCGAACATGGCCATACCCACGATCACGCCTCCGACCGTGACGATCGCGAAGGTGCGGTCGCGGAACAGGCGGAGCGGGATGAGGGCCTGGTCGCCCGCGCGGGCCTCCACGATGAGGAAGAGCCCGATGCCGGCCAGCCCGACGACGTAGCAGCCGAGGGCGGCGGGGGAACCCCACCCCCAGGTGTTGCCCTGCTCGGCCACCAGCAGGAGAGGTACCAGACCGACGACTATCGCGGCGGCCCCCGCCCAGTCCACGCGATGGTCGACCCGGACGTTCTTGACGTTGAGCGTGATCATCACGAGGGTCAGGGCCGCCGCGCCGATGGGGACGTTGATGAGGAAGATCCAGCGCCACCCGTCGATGCCGAAGATCGTGTCCGCCCCGGCGAAGAACCCGCCGATCACCGGCCCGAGGACCGACGACGACGCGAAGACCGCCAGCATGTAGCCCTGGTATTTGGCGCGGTCACGGGGCGGGATGATGTCGCCGATGATGGCGAGCGCCAGGGACATCAGTGCGCCGGCACCCAGTCCCTGGATGCCGCGGAAGACGGCGAGCATGTACATCGAGGTGGCGAGCGTGCAGAGCAATGAGCCGAACACGAAGATGACGATGCCGATCACGAAGAACGGTTTGCGCCCGTAGATGTCGGAGAGCTTGCCGTACAGGGGCGTCGAGATGGTGGACGTCATGAGATACGCGGTGGTGACCCACGCCTGGGCGTCAAGGCCCTGCAGGTCGTCGGCGATGGTGCGGATCGCCGTGCTCACGATGGTCTGGTCGAGGCTGGCCAGGAACATGGCGGACATGAGGCCGGCCAGGATGACGAGGATCTGGCGGTGCGTGAACTCGCCGTCCTCGCTTGCGTGGACCGAGGATGTCTTGGGAGTGGTCATCGGTTCTCCTCGGCGGAGGTGAGAGAGCAGAGTTCGGCGTGGAGGGAGTCGGCCAATCGGGCGAGGTCCGCGATGAAGGCGTCCGCCCGGTCCGGCGTCCAGTCCTCGAGGAGGCCGGCCATCCAGTCACCACTGCGCTCGAACACTTGGCTGACGAGATCGGTGCCCTCGGCGGTGAGTGTGACGAGGCTGGCACGTCCGTCATCGGGATCGGGGACCTTTGCGATGAGCCCGCGGGTCTCGAGTTGGCGGACCTGGCGACTCACCACCGAGACGTCGGTGTGGACTCGGGCGGCCAGGTCGGTGACCCGGGCCGGGCCGTCATGGATGGCGAACAGCAGCGGATGCGCGGACGGCTCGACGGCCTCGTCGTAGCGGGGCACCGAGAGGTTGACCGCACGCAGGAGTTTGACCACCCGCGAGAGGTCCACCACCAACCGGCCACCGCGTTCCGCGTCTATCGCCATCTTGACTCCTCGAACCGATTGCTTGCAACAAGCAAACATTACGCGCGTCGCGGACCACCGCGCCACCGGCTGGCGCGCGGGTGGAGAGGGCGGAGGCGGTGATGAGGTGATGAGGTGATGAGAGGAATACGAGCAGGTCTGACCTCGCTCGAGCGGTGGTGCCCCCGGTCGGACTCGAACCGACACTGGACGGGTTTTGAATCCGTTGCCTCTGCCAATTGGGCTACGGGGGCGAACGCGGTGAACCGCTGGTCCGGAAGTCTAACCGACGACCGATGAGCGTCTGTCCGACGCCCGCCCTAGAGTGGCCGTGTGAGCACCACGAGTCAGACCGCAGAAGCCAACACCGCCCCCGGTTCGGGCGCCACCTCCGGCGCCACAGCGGGGGAGGGGCCCACCCGCCTGCTGCTCCTGGACGGGCACTCACTCGCGTTCCGTGCGTTCTACGCGCTGCCGGCCGAGAACTTCTCCACGGCGTCCGGCCAGCACACGAACGCCGTGTACGGATTCCTGTCGATGGTCGCCAACCTGGTGACCGAGGAGGAGCCCACGCACCTGGCCGTGGCGTTCGACGTCTCCCGTGCGACGCTGCACCGCACGGCGGAGTACCCCGAGTACAAGTCCACCCGGTCGGCCGCGCCCGAGGAGTTCAAGGGGCAGGTCGAACTCATCCAGGAGGCGCTGGTGGCGTTGGGGGTGCGGACGCTGTCTCTGGAGGGCCACGAGGCCGACGACATCATCGCCACCCTCGCCACACACTCGGGCGGCGCCGAGACGCTGATCTGTACAGGGGACCGTGACGCTCTGCAGCTGGTGTCCGACGAGGTCACCGTCCTCTACCCGGTCAAGGGGGTCTCCGAACTCGCCCGATTCACACCCGCCGCGGTCGAGGCGAAGTACGGGGTGACGCCCGCCCAATACCCGGACGTGGCCGCTCTGCGCGGTGACACCTCCGACAACCTCCCGGGCGTGCCCAAGGTCGGCGACAAGACCGCAGCCAAGTGGATCACCCAGTACGGCACCCTCTCGGAGCTCATCGCGCACGCGGACGAGGTCAAGGGCAAGGTCGGTGAGAGCTTCCGTGAGCACCTGCCCCAGGTGCAGCTCAACCGGCGGATCACCGAGCTCACGCGTGACCTGGACCTCGGCGTCGAGATCAGGGACCTCGTCCGCGCGACCCCGGAGCGTGCCGACGTCAACGCACTGTTCGACCGGTTGGAATTCGGGCCCCAGGCGCGCGACCGCTTCCTCTCCGCCTTCCTGCCGGAGGGCGCCCCCCAGCCCGCCGCCGAGGTGGAGCTCGAGCAGGCCTCGGTGCTGCACGCGGGCGAGGTCTCCGACTGGCTCGCCGCCCACGCGCCGGCCGGGCAGCGGCACGGCCTCGTCGTCGTCGGACTCTCCCGGCCCGGGGCGGGCGACGCACAGACCATCACCATCGCCGCCGCCGGCGGGGCCTCCGGACACCTCGACCTCGCGGCCATCGGGCCGGACGACGAGCAGGCGCTGCGCGCCTGGCTGGCCGACGACGCGGTATCCAAGGCGGTCCACGACGCCAAGGCCGCCACGCACGCACTGACGGGGCGCGGGCTCCGGTTGGGCGGGGTGACCATGGACGTGGCCCTGGCCGCCTACCTGGTGCGACCCGGACAACGCAGCTACGGACTGGCGGAGCTGTTCCAACGCCATCTGCAGCGCGAACTGCCCGAGGCGGAGGTGGGGGACAAGCAACTGTCCCTGCTCGACGATGTCGATGACGCCGAGACTGAGCAGAAGAACGCCGACGCCGCCGCGACCCGCGCCCGCGCGGTGGTCGATCTCGCGGAGCGGCTGGACGTGGAGCTTGAGCAGGTGCACGGGGCGCGCCTGATGGCGGAGATGGAACTTCCGCTCGTGCCGGTGCTGGCGCGGATGGAGTCGCTCGGGATCGCGGTGGACGGCGGCGCCCTGGAGGGATTGCGGGACGACTTCGCCGACCGCGGGCGGCAGGCGGCCGACGCCGCCTACGCCGCGATCGGCGGCGAACAGATCAACCTCGGCTCGCCCAAGCAGTTGCAGGTCGTGCTGTTCGAGACCCTCGGCATGCCCAAGACCAAGAAGACCAAGACCGGGTACACCACCGACGCCAAGGCGCTGGAGGAACTGCTCACCAAGGAGACGGGCGACACCCCGGGACGGGCGTTCCTCGAGGCACTACTGCTGCACCGCGAGACCACCAAGATGCGGACCACGGTCGAGGGGCTCATCAAGACCATCGGTGACGACGGGCGTATCCACACCACGTTCAACCAGACCGTGGCCGCGACCGGCCGGCTGTCCTCGACGGACCCCAATCTGCAGAACATCCCCGTGCGCACCGAGGACGGTCGACGCATCCGCGAGTCGTTCGTCGTGGGTGAGGGTTACGACTGTCTTCTCACCGCCGACTACAGCCAGATCGAGATGCGGGTGATGGCACACCTGTCCGGCGACGCAGGGCTCATCGAGGCGTTCCGGACGGGGGAGGATCTCCACTCGTTCGTCGGCTCGCGCGCGTTCGGCGTGCCGATCGACGAGGTCACCCCGGAGCTCCGTCGCCGGGTCAAGGCCATGAGCTACGGGCTGGCCTACGGGCTCAGCGCGTTCGGCCTCGCCGCCCAGCTCGGGATCAGCCAGGGTGAGGCGAAAGAGCAGATGGAGGCCTACTTCTCTCGCTTCGGCGGCGTGCGCGACTACCTGCGCGCAGTGGTCGAACAGGCCCGCCGAGACGGCTACACGGAGACACTGTTCGGGCGGCGTCGCTACCTGCCCGAGCTCAACTCGGACAACCGGCTCAAGCGGGAGAACGCCGAACGTGCCGCGCTCAACGCACCCATCCAGGGCACGGCCGCCGACATCATCAAGGCGGCCATGCTCAAGGTCGACGCGGACCTCACCGAACGGGGGCTGAAGAGCCGCCTTCTACTCCAGGTCCACGACGAACTCGTGCTCGAGGTGGCGGAGGGCGAACTCGACGAGGTCCGGGGCCTGGTCGTGGACCGCATGTACTCGGCTATCGAGCTCGACGTCCCGCTGGACGTCTCGACCGGAACCGGTCCGGATTGGGACTCGGCGGCGCACTGACCGTCCCGTTGCCCTGCCGGGCGGCAGCCGACCTGTACCCTAAGTTCATTTCAGATTCGGCTCCACGACGCCTGAAAGGGCACCCCATGACGATCACCTCCCGGCGCGGCCTGCGCGCCGCCATGGCCCTGACCGCCACCGCGGCCCTCGCGCTGACCGGTTGCACCACCAACACCGAGGGGCCGCAGGACTCCGGGGAGCCTCGTGACGAGGTGTCTCTCGAGACCGATGAGGAGATCGCCGCACTCGTCCCGGCCGAGATCCGTGACAAGGGCGTCATCGTGATCGGCACCAATCCGCCGTACGCGCCCAACGAGTTCAAGAACGAGAGTGGCGAGATCGTCGGCTTCGACATCGACGTGATGACCGCCGCCGCCCAGCTGATGGGGCTTCGCGCGGAGTTCCGCGAGTCCGACTTCGAGAAGATCATCCCGGCGATCGAGGGCGGCACCATGGACATGGGAGCCTCGTCGTTCACGGTCAACGACGAGCGGCTCCAGACCGTCGACTTCGTCACCTACTTCGAAGCCGGCATCCAGTGGGCAGCCGCCGCCGGCAACGACGTCGACCCCGATGACGCCTGCGGCCTGAACGTCGCCGTCCAGCGGACCACGGTCTCCGACCAGGAGGACGTGCCCGCCCGCAGCGAGGCCTGCGTCGCGGCCGGGAAGCCCGCGATCGAGAAGGTCCAATTCGATTCCCAGGACGAGGCCTCGACCGCCGTGGCGCTCGGGAAGGTCGACGCGATGTCCGCCGACTCGCCCATCTCCGCCTACGCGGTCAAGCAGTCCGAGGGCAAGATGCAGCTCGTCGGCGACGTGTTCGACTCCGCCCCCTACGGCTGGCCCGTCCGCAAGGACTCGGAACTCGCCGCCGCCCTCGAGGCTGCCGCCGACAAGCTCATCGAGACCGGCGACTTCGAGACGATCGCCCAGAACTGGGGCCTCGAGGCCGGGCTCATCGATGACGCCGAGATCCGGAAGGGCTGAGTGACCGGTAGGTGAGTACCGCGCAGAAGGGGGCGGACGCCCCCGCGGCGGAGGCCCCGGAACCGATCCGGGCGGTGCCTCTCCGGCACCCGTGGCGTTGGGTGTCGGCGACCGTCGTACTGGTCCTGGTGTTCCTGTTCATCTGGGGCGCGGCGACCAACCCGGCCTACGGGTGGGACACCTACGCCCGCTACCTGTTCGACACCAGGTTCGGCATGGCCGTGTTCTACACGATCGCGCTGACGCTGCTGTCGATGATCCTCGCCGTGGTCCTCGGCGTCATCCTCTCGGTGATGCGGATGAGCAGCAACCCCGTGCTCAAAGCAGTCGCCTGGGTGTACCTGTGGATCTTCCGCGGAACGCCGATCTACGTGCAGCTGCTGTTCTGGGGCCTGATCTTCACCCTGTACCGCCAGGTCCAGTTCGGGATCCCGTTCACCGACCTTCAGTTCGTCCGGTTCGACGACACGATGGTCCTGTACTCGGCGTTCTGGCTGGCCGTGGTGGGCCTGGCCATGAACGAGGCCGCGTACATGGCGGAGATCGTCCGCGCGGGCATCTCGTCGGTTCCCGAGGGGCAGGCCGAGGCCTCGACCGCACTGGGGATGACGTGGGGCCAGACGATGCGGCGGACCATCCTGCCGCAGGCGATGCGGGTCATCATCCCGCCGACGGGCAACGAGTTCATCTCGATGCTCAAGACCACCTCACTCGTCGTGGCGATCCCGTTCTCCGGTGAGCTCTACGGGCAGGCGCGCGACATCTCGGGCGTCAACTTCCAGCCCATCCCGCTCCTTCTGGTCGCCGCCACCTGGTACCTGGTCATCACCAGCGTGCTCATGGTGGGTCAGCACTACCTCGAGAAGCGCTTCTCCCGCGGCGCCACCCGGAAGCTCACCGGCCGGCAACTGCGCGCACTCGCCGATGCGGACGGGCTCACCCCGTCCGCCCTCGCCGCCGTCAAGGGCACCGATCAGTCGGGAGGGATGGCATGACGACGATGGTCAGGGCCGAGCAGGTCTGCAAGAACTTCGGGTCGCTGCGCGTCCTCAAGGGCATCGACCTCGAGGTCGCCGCCGGTGAGGTGCTGTGCCTGGTGGGGCCCTCCGGATCGGGCAAGTCCACCTTCCTCCGGTGTATCAACCACCTGGAGCGGGTCGACGCCGGCAGGCTCTACGTCGACGGCGAGCTGGTGGGCTACCGGGAGAAGGGTGACAAGCTCTTCGAGATCTCCCCGAAGCAGGCAGCCCGCCAGCGACGGGACATCGGCATGGTGTTCCAGCACTTCAACCTGTTCCTCCACCGCACCGCCCTCGAGAACGTCATCGAGGCGCCGATGTTGGTCAAAGGCCAGTCGCGTGGGGAGGCCACCGAGCGGGCCCGCGACCTGCTCGCGAAGGTGGGTCTCGCCGCCAAGGCCGATGCCTACCCGGCCCAGCTGTCCGGCGGGCAGCAGCAGCGCGTGGCGATCGCCCGGGCCCTGGCCATGGACCCCAAGCTGATGCTGTTCGACGAGCCGACCTCGGCCCTCGACCCCGAGCTGGTCGGGGAGGTCCTCGGCGTGATGCGCGATCTCGCGGACGCGGGGATGACCATGGTCGTGGTCACCCACGAGATGGGGTTCGCCCGGGAGGTCGCCGACACGGTGGCGTTCATGGACGACGGTGTCGTGGTGGAGTCCGGCACACCCGCGGACGTTCTCACCTCGCCGTCCCACCAACGGACCAAGGACTTCCTGTCCAAGATCCTGTGACGCCGGGCGGGTCCGGCGCGAGGGTGGGTCAGGAGAGCGTGGCCACGAAGATCGCCGTGCCGGGGAAGATCCCGCCACGCAGCGGGCTCCACTGCCCCCACTCCCGGTCCAGCCACTCCGGCCACTCCGGCTCGATGAGGTCCTGCACCACGAACCCGGCGGCGACCAGTTCGCGGATCCGGTCGCCCACCGTCCTGTGGTGCTCGACATAGGTCAGCTCGCCGTCGTCGTACTCGGTGTACGGCGAGCGGTCGAAGTAGGGGAACACGGCCAACAGACCCTCCGGGCCCGGATCGTCGCGGAAGATCCACCGCATGGGGTGGTTGACCGAGAAGACGAACCGGCCGCCCGGTCGCAGGACGCGCGCCGCCTCCGCCATCACGCCCGCGGAGTCCGCCACGAACGGGATGGCTCCGAACGCCGAGAACGCGACATCGAAACTGCCGTCCGCGAACGGCAGCCGGCCGGCGTCGGCCTGGATCAGGGGTACGGTCGCCGCCGGGCCCGTCGCCCGGCTCGCAGCCTCAGCCCCCACACGGAGCATCCCGGCCGAGAGGTCCACGGCCACGGCACGGGCGCCCCGGCCGGCGATCCACCGGGAGCACGGAGCCGACCCCGACCCGATCTCGAGCACGTCGCGGCCCTCCACGTCACCGAGCAGGTGCCAGTCACCTTCGTGCAGGCCCTCGGGGCACCAGACGAACTCGCCGTCGGCGGAGTGGGCGCCGAGGAACTCGCCGTGGTGATGGTGGTAATCCGTCGCCTCCGAGTCCCACCACATCCGTGAGGCTCGGACCGACTCTCCATGTCCTGGGGGGTTTGTGGACGTCACGTGTGAAGCGTACAGTTGACGGTCGCGTGCGTACGCGCTCGCTTTCTTCCCGTCCGCTACGATTCCTATCCACTCCGGAGCACCCCACCATATGACCACCAACACCACGTCCCCGCAGGTAGCCGTCAACGACATCGGCTCCGCTGAGGACTTCCTCGCCGCCATCGACGCCACGATCAAGTACTTCAACGATGGTGACATCGTCGAGGGCACGATCGTCAAGGTCGATCGTGACGAGGTCCTGCTCGACATCGGCTACAAGACCGAGGGCGTCATCCCCTCGCGCGAGCTCTCCATCAAGCACGATGTCGACCCGGGTGAGGTCGTCGAGGTGGGCGATGAGGTCGAGGCCCTGGTCCTGACCAAGGAGGACAAGGACGGCCGTCTGATCCTGTCCAAGAAGCGCGCACAGTACGAGCGCGCCTGGGGCACGATCGAGGAGCTCAAGGAGAAGGACGAGGCCGTCAAGGGCACCGTCATCGAGGTCGTCAAGGGTGGCCTCATCCTCGACATCGGTCTCCGTGGCTTCCTCCCCGCCTCGCTGGTGGAGATGCGCCGCGTCCGCGACCTCCTGCCCTACGTGGGTCAGGAGCTCGAGGCCAAGATCATCGAGCTGGACAAGAACCGCAACAACGTGGTGCTCTCGCGCCGTGCATGGCTCGAGCAGACCCAGTCGGCCGTGCGCTCCGAGTTTCTGCACCAGCTGCAGAAGGGCCAGGTCCGCAAGGGCGTCGTGTCCTCGATCGTCAACTTCGGCGCCTTCGTGGACCTCGGCGGGGTCGACGGCCTCGTCCACGTCTCCGAGCTGTCCTGGAAGCACATCGATCACCCGTCCGAGGTCGTCGAGGTGGGCCAGGAGGTCACCGTCGAGGTCCTCGACGTCGATCTGGACCGCGAGCGCGTCTCGCTGTCGCTCAAGGCCACGCAGGAGGATCCGTGGCGGCACTTCGCCCGGACCCACGCGATCGGTCAGATCGTCCCGGGCAAGGTCACCAAGCTCGTGCCGTTCGGCGCCTTCGTGCGTGTCGACGAGGGCATCGAGGGCCTGGTCCACATCTCGGAGCTGGCCGAGCGCCACGTCGAGGTCCCGGACCAGGTCGTCACGGTCAACGACGACGCCATGGTCAAGGTCATCGACATCGACCTCGACCGTCGTCGTATCTCGCTCTCGCTCAAGCAGGCGGACGAGGACTATGCCGAGGAGTTCGACCCGTCGAAGTACGGCATGGCCGACAGCTACGACGAGGCCGGAAACTACATCTTCCCCGAGGGCTTCGATCCCGAGACCAACGAGTGGCTCGAGGGCTTCGAGAAGCAGCGCGAGGAGTGGGAGAACCGCTACGCGGAGGCCGAGCGTCGCCACAAGATGCACACGGCCCAGATCGAGAAGGG
This sequence comes from Dietzia sp. 111N12-1, assembly GCF_001658045.1. NCBI lineage: Bacteria > Bacillati > Actinomycetota > Actinomycetes > Mycobacteriales > Dietziaceae > Dietzia > Dietzia sp. 111N12-1. The sequence goes on from NZ_LSSV01000024.1 coordinate 54,399, forward strand.
TCGGGCCGCTGCTGCGGAGGCCGCCGAGGCCGCCCCGACCAACTACTCGTCGGAGTCCACCCCGTCGTCGCGTCCGGCTGCGGCGGAGGCCGCTCCGGCCGAGTCCACCGGCGGTTCGCTGGCCTCGGACGAGCAGCTGGCCGCCCTGCGCGCGAAGCTCGCCGGAGGCGAGTGATCGCACAGTAGGCATCTGAGAGCGGCCCCGCACCGGTATCCGGTGCGGGGCCGCTCCGTCTATCCCCGGTGCGCTCCGGTGGCGGTGGCCCGTCTGTGACGTGCGCAGTGCGGAAGTGCCGCCTTGCGCGCCGGACGGGTGAGCACCCTTGGCGATGCGAGCTCCCGGGTTTGGCTGGTGGCGCGTCATGCCGGGGGCGAGGAGGCCGCCCGCACCGACCGTCCCGCTCCCGGGGTCATCGCGGTGGATGTCGGATCGGGTGAGATCGGGGCGGTGACCACCCTGCGTCGCATCCCCGACGGACTCACGGGCGTCGGCGGGGGTGTGCCCGACGCGCGGGAGTGGCGCGCAGCGATCGATCAACGACCGGGCGGTTCGACGATCGGCTCGGCGACGGCGGGCTCGGCCTCCGCGATCTCCTCGAGGCGTTCCTCGTCGATCACACCGCGGTCGTCGATGGCTCCGGACTCCGCCGCGGTACTGACCGTGACACGGGACTCCACGGTGGTCCGGGGGTCCGCGTCCGGAGCGGCGAAGTCGAACTCGTCGAGGTCGGTTCGAAGTAGGAAGACGTTGTACGCGTCCCAGGTGGAGAGCGTGTAGTACAGGTACCGGCTGTCGTTGTCCGTGGTGAAGGGATGGATCATCGGTGCGTAGCCGTTCGGGAACATGCTTCGATCGACGATGGTCTGTGGCTCGGACCACGGTCCCCAGGGGCTCTCCGACACCCGCATGGAGACGACGCCCGTCGGCGAGGGCGTCATGGCGATGTACTTGTCCAGGTGCTCGTTGTACTGCACCGAGAGTTCCTCGACGCGTGCCGGGATGACGTCGTACCCGGTCGGCTCGTCGGTCCAGCCCGCGCCCGGACCCGCGTACCACTCGTACGCGGCGGGGTCCTCGATCTGCCCGATCGGAACCCGAGTGAGCATCGCAGGACCCTGACGACCGGACGGGGTCACGTACTCATAGAGATGACCAGCGTCGAGGAGGAACGCACTCATCTGCGCCCCGTACCAGCGGTCTCCGTCCACCGGCGGCAGGGTCTCGCTGTCCGGAGCGGGTTCGAACTGGACTGTCGGGTTCCATCCGGTGAAATCCGTGACGCGCCGCATCGTCTCGGTGAGCACCGTCCACGATTCGCCGTCGTCCGTGGACTTCACCAGTGCGGAGTAGTTGGTGTTCCAGCCGCCAGGCGCGTTCCAGTCCCGCACGGACATGACCCGCATGTACATGTCATCACCGGTGCTGATCGCGGCGGTCGGGATGACGGTGACCTCGCCGGTCCCGTTGGACTGGTGCGCACCCTGGACGAGTGCCGTGGCCTTCCCTTGTGGATCGGAGGGGACCGCCCTGAGGACGTCCATCCCGTTCTCGGGGCTCCCGCCGGCGGTGGCGAGCATGACGTTGGAGCGCCACTGGTTGTCTGTGGGAGTGCAGTCTCCGAAGGTGTCGCCGAACAGGGCCATGGTCTCGCCATCGTGGGTGAAGGTGATCCCGAGGTCTGTGCCGTGGATGTCGTACAGCTCGTCGGTCTTCGCGGGGCTGGTCGGCCCGGTAACCAGCTGGCGTACGGACGTGGCGCCCTTGAGGACCGGGATGGTGCCGTCGGCCCCGGTGACCCATCGGGGGAATCGGCGAACCGAGGTTGCGGTGGCGTCGAGCACGGAGTTGGTCGCGTTCGCGAGCGATCCGGTGACGGGGAAGGGGCCGAGAGATCCCGGGGGGATGTTCCCGAAGAAGCTGTTGCACGGACCGCTCTCGCCGAGCAGTGAGCCTGTCGAGCCCGAGGACCCGGTCGATCCGGTCGACCCGGTCGACCCGGAGGAACCGGTGGAACCGGTGGAACCCGTGGAGTCTGCGGACTGGGCGGCTGCGTGGGCGGGAGCCACCGTGATCGCCAGTGCTACAACGAGAGGCAACGCAGAGAGTAGACGTGGCACAGAGTTAATCCGGTTCACACGTGAGACCCTACCTACGTCGCTCGGACCGGCACGCCTTTCGGTCACCTAGACTCCACGTCATGCTGATGGTGGGTCTGACCGGTGGGATCGGTGCCGGCAAGTCGACGGTGACGGCGGTGCTCGCGGAGGCGGGGGCGGTGGTCGTGGACGCGGACCTCATCGCCCGCGAGGTCGTCGAACCGGGTTCCCCCGGGCTGGCGATGCTCGTCGCCGAATTCGGCGAGGACATCCTGGGGCCGGACGGTGCACTCGACCGCGCCGCCCTCGCCGCCCGCGCCTTCGTCGACGCGGAGCGGACCGCGGCCCTCAACGCCATCATCCATCCGCTGATCGGGGAGCGGACGGCGGAGCTGTTCGGCTCGGCGCCGGAGGACGCGATCGTCGTGCACGACATGCCGCTCCTGGTGGAGGGCGGGATGACACCCGGCTACCACCTGGTGATCGTCGTCGACACCCCGGCGGAGATCCGGTTGCAGCGGTTGGTGGAGTTCCGGGGGATGCCGGAGGACGACGCCCGCGCCCGCATGTCGAGGCAGGCCACCGATGAGGCCCGCCGGGCCGCCGCGGACGTGGTGATCGACAACTCCGGGGACCGGCAGACCGCCGTGGACCTCACCAGCGCCCTGGTCGAGGTCCGCCTGCGCCCGTTCGAACACAACCTGCGCACCGGGACCCCCGTGGTGGGCGACCGCACCGTCGTCCCGTTCCGTCCCGAGTGGGCAGGGGAGGCGGAGCGGGCGTGCGCGCGCCTACGCCACGTGGTGGGGAAGATCGCCACCCGGATCGACCACGTCGGTCCGACCGCGGTCGAGGGTCTGGACGCGCCCGACGTCATCGATCTGCAGGTGACGGTGCGGGACGCGGCAGCGGTCGAGGTCGCCCTGCGCACGCTCACCGAGGCGGGATACGTGCGTGATCGGTCGAGCGAACGGCCGTTGCTGCACTGGTGCGACCCCGCCAGGCCGCTGGAGGTGTCGATCCTGGCAGAGGACGACCCCGAGCACGAGTTCTCGCTACTCATGGCCGAGGTGATCGGCGCGGACCCCGACGCACGGGCCGAGTACGCGGAGATCCTGCGTCGCGCGGACCGCGAGGAGACGCGTCAGTGGGAGCGCACCCTGAGCGAGGCCGTGCTGCGGGGGCGGTAGCGCCGACCGGGGGCGCGTCCGCAGCCCCGCCCCCGGCCGGGTCTCACTCGGTCGGGACCATCCCGTCGACCAACTCGGAGACCGGCACCTGCCGGACGACCTCGGTCGGCGCCGGCTGAGAGCTGGCCCGGCGCAGGTTCGGGTCGGGGAACACCTCCGACAGCCGGGTGCGCACGAGGAAGACGTTGTATGCGTTCCAGGTGGTGACGAGGTAGTAGAGGTCCTCGCCCTGCGCCCACGGGTGCATGAACGCCCCGTAGACGCCGGGAAGCACCGAATAGTCCACCAGCGTGGTGGCGGAACTCCACGGCCCCTCGGGGCGGTCGGCGGTGCGGAGGACCACCGAGTCGTACCCCTGCGAGTACATCGCCGTGTACTTCCCGAGGTACTCGTTGTACATGGTCGATATCTCGCTCGCCGGGGCGGGCAGGACCCGCTCGGCAGCGCCGACATCGGACACCCATGCCGAGCCGTTCCAGTACTCGTACGCCTCGGGGTCGAGGACGCCCGCGGCGGGCGGGGTGGCGGATCCGTCGAGCTCGTCAGCGGTCGGGGAACCGGCGAGCGGAACGCGTGCGACGACCGCCCCGCCCTGTCGCCCGGAGGGGGTGAGGTACTCGTACAGGTGCGTGTCCGTCTTGAGGAACGAGCTCATCTGGGAGCCGCGCCACGCAGGATCCACCGCCGGGGCTCCAGCGCCGAGGGGGACCGTGTCGGTGATGGGGCGGGCCAGAGACGGGGCGACGGCCCAGTTCTCGCCGTTGTCCGTCGAGTACGCCATCCCCGAGTAGTTGGTGGTCCACGATCCGGGTTGACCCCAGTGGGCCACGGACATGAACCGCAGGTACTGGACACCGTCGACGGAGATACCCGAGGTCGGGATGATCGTGACCTCACCGGGCAGCCCGGATCGCGGGACCAGCGACTTGGCGAGACCGTCGGTGCCCATGGCGGCGGAATCGATGGTGATGCCGTCGGTCAGATCGGTGTCGGCGGAGCGGAACAGGACGTTGGAACGCCACTGGTTGCCGGGCACCGTGCAGTCGCCCATGGTGTCGCCGAACGCCATCAGGACCTGTGGGTCGGCGGGATCACCGTTGTCCCACATGATGCCCAGGTCCGTTCCGGCCACTCCGAACCGGTTGATGGAATCCCCGGGACTCGTGGGCCCGGTGACGAGCTGCTCGAACCGGGTGGGTCCACGCAGGACGGGTACCGTGCCCTCCTCTCCGGTGATCCACGGTGGCATCCCGTAGACCGACCCGATCATCGGATCGAGCGAGCCGGACAGTCCGTTCCCCAGGGAACCGGTCTCCAACTGCTGGACCAGCGATCCCGAGCGGTCGGCGGAACCCAACGCCCGGGAAGTCGAGCCGAGCGACCCGGCGTCACCGGAGGACCCGAGCGAGCCGAGGGAACCGGTGCCCATACCGGCCCCGGTCCGGTTCTCCAGCAGGGAACCGAAGTTGCCGAACATCTCGCTGCACGGGCCGGCCGCGGCGGTTCCGGCGCCGACCGTGCCGAGGGTCACGACCGACGCGGCGGCCGTGATCGACGCGACGACGACCGAGCTCAGGCGGCGGGGGAGAGGTCGGGTCATGTCACGCCTCCGGGATGGGCCGACGCTCGACCAGGACGGTCTCGCCGGTGTCCGCCGGGTCCGGGGTGTTGCGGGTCCAGCTGTCGTCGGTCGTCCGCATCCGCGCCCGGGCGTCGGGCAGGGTCCGCGGCGGGATCTGGGTGAGGTCGGTCCTCATGAGGAAGACGTTGTAGGCGTCCCAGGTGGACATGGTGAAGTACAGGTCCTCGCCGCGGGTCTCCACGGCGGGGCTCCACGGGTGGACGAAGGCGCCGTAGAGGGTCGGGACGTGCTGGTACGAGAGCAGGATGTCTTCACCCGACCACGGGCCCCAAGGGGTGGCGGACTGGGCCATGACGATGTTGTTCGCGCTGTTGTTGTACAACGCGATGAAGCGACCCAGGTGCGCACTCCAGGACACCGACAACTCGCTCACGGCCGAGTTGACCGTCGGAGCGCCGAGCACCGGGACGGCGTCGCGGTGATCGACGACCCAGTCGCCGCCGTCCCAGAAGCGGTAGGCCGCCATCTCCTCGATCCGGTTCTCGGGGACCCGCGCGAGCCGTGCGGACCCGCTCCGACCGGAGGGTGTGAGGTACTCGTAGACGTACCCGTCGTGCTTGAGGAACGCGCTCATCTGCCCGGCGGTGTGGGTGGTGGACTCCGGGCCCAGGTCGACCGGGAGAGGCATCGGTGCGGTACCCCGCCGGGCGGTATCGCGTACGGGGACCCAGTTCTCGCCGTTGTCCGTCGACCGGGCGAGAGCGGAGTAGTTGGTGGTCCACTCACCGGGCGAACCCCACCGTTCGACGGACATGTACCGCAGGTACTGGGTGCCGCCCACCTCGACGCCAGCGGTGGGGATCACCGTGGTCTCGTCGGGGTGGCCGGTGCGGGGGAGGATCGACTTCGCCATCCCGGGCCGCTCCATCGGCGCGTCGGTGATGCGCATCCCGTCGGCCAGAGTGCGATCGCCGGATCGGAACAGGATGTTGCTGCGCCACTGGTCACCGGGCTCGTCACAGTCGCCCATCGTGTCCCCGAGGGCCATCATCATCTGCGGATCCGAGGCGTCGCCGTTATCCCAGAGGATTCCCAGGTCGGTGCCGGAGATGCCGAATCTGTCGACCGTGTCGTTGGGGCTGGTGGGTCCCGTCAGCAACTCGACCGTGGTGGTCCGGCCCCGGAGGACCGGGATGTACCCGTTCCCGCCGTCGGCCCACGGGGTGGCAGGCGCGGACGTGGGCGCCCCCAGAGACCCCGAGAGGGACCCCGACCCGCCCGCGGTGCCGCCGGCCGGGGGCCACGGGTCACACGGTGCGGCCGTGGCGACCGGTGCGAGGAGGGTGAGGGCTCCCGCCGCGAGAGAGGCGGCGGTGACCGCCGTGATCGGCCGACGTACGCCGTGGGGGCGGGCGGTACGACGACGAAGTGGGCTGAGGGCCACGGGGTTCTCCAGACGACATGACAGGGACGGTGAGGGGTTGCTCACAGCTACGGTAGTTGGCACCCCTGACATCCGCTGCGGCGACACCGGTGGGCGGGGGTGAACGGCTGCTCGTACGCTGGTGGTATGGCTTTCGCGACAGAGATCCCCGACGACGGGGTCCCCGCCGACCCGACAGTGCTCTCGTACTCGGAGTTCCGACCGATCGGCGATGTCGAACGTAGTGCGACCCGCTTCGAGGTCGTCAGTGAGTTCACCCCGTCGGGCGACCAGCCCACGGCGATCGCGGAACTGACCGAACGCCTCGCACGCGGGGAGCGCGACGTCGTACTGCTCGGTGCGACCGGCACCGGCAAGTCGGCGACCACCGCCTGGCTCATCGAGAAGGTGCAGCGGCCGACCCTGGTGATGGCGCCCAACAAGACGCTCGCCGCGCAGCTGGCCAACGAGTTGCGCGAGATGCTGCCCAACAACGCGGTCGAGTACTTCGTCTCCTACTACGACTACTACCAACCGGAGGCGTATATCGCCCAGACGGACACCTTCATCGAGAAGGACTCGTCCATCAACGACGACGTGGAGAGGCTCCGGCACTCCGCGACGTCGTCCCTGTTGTCCAGGCGCGACGTCGTCGTCGTCAGTTCGGTCTCGTGCATCTACGGTCTCGGCACACCCCAGTCCTACCTCGACAGGTCGGTGGCGCTGGCCGTCGGGCAGGAGGTCGACCGCGACCAGTTGCTCCGGCTGCTCGTGGATGTCCAGTACGAGCGCAACGACGTGTCCATGACCCGGGGCACGTTCCGGGCGAAGGGCGACACCGTCGACATCATCCCCACCTACGAGGAACTCGCCGTTCGCATCGAGTTCTTCGGGGACGAGATCGACGCGCTGTACTACATCCACCCGCTGACCGGTGACGTCGTGCGCAGGGTCGACGAGGTGCGGATCTTCCCGGCCACCCACTACGTCGCCGGTCCCGAGAGGATGGCCAAGGCGATCGCCTCCATCGAGGCCGAGCTGGAGGAGCGCCTGGCGGAGCTGGAGAACCAGGGCAAACTGCTCGAGGCGCAGCGGCTGCGCATGAGGACGTCCTACGACATCGAGATGATGCAGCAGGTGGGCTTCTGCTCCGGTATCGAGAACTACTCGCGGCACATCGACGGTCGGCCGGCGGGCAGTTCGCCGGCCACGCTCATCGACTACTTCCCCGAGGACTTCCTCACGGTGATCGACGAGTCCCACGTGACCGTGCCGCAGATCGGCGCCATGTACGAGGGCGACGCCTCCCGCAAACGCAATCTCGTCGACTTCGGGTTCCGCCTGCCGTCCGCCCTGGACAACCGTCCCCTGACCTGGGAGGAGTTCTCCGGCCGGGTGGGTCAGACCGTCTACCTCTCCGCCACGCCCGGCCCCTACGAGATGGGGCGCGCCGGTGGGGAGTTCGTCGAACAGGTCATCCGGCCGACCGGGCTCGTCGACCCGAAGATCGTGGTCAAGCCCACCAAGGGGCAGATCGACGACCTGACCGGGGAGATCCGTCAGCGCGCCGAACGCGACGAGCGGGTGTTGGTGACCACGCTGACCAAGAAGATGTCGGAGGACCTCACGGACTACCTGCTCGAGTTGGCGATACGGGTTCGGTACCTCCACTCGGAGATCGACACCCTCCAGCGGGTGGAACTACTCCGAGATCTCCGGCGCGGGGAGTACGACGTCCTGGTCGGCATCAACCTGCTCCGGGAGGGACTGGACCTGCCGGAGGTCTCGCTCGTGGCGATCCTGGACGCCGACAAGCAGGGTTTCCTCCGCTCGGCCACCTCGCTCATCCAGACAATCGGCCGTGCGGCCCGCAACGTCTCCGGTGAGGTCCACATGTACGCGGACTCGGTCACCGAGGCCATGCGGCAGGCCATCGACGAGACCGATCGCAGGCGTGAGAAGCAGGTCGCGTACAACACCGAGCACGGCATCGACCCGCAGCCGCTCCGCAGGAAGATCGCCGACATCCTCGACCGGGTCGGAGAGGAACACGGGGACGACGCGGATCCCAGGGCACGACCGGAGCTCGTGGGCGCCCGGGCGGCCGACGGGTCGGCGCGACCCCGAAAGGAGCTGGAGAAGCTCATCGAGGAGATGACCGAGCAGATGATGTCCGCGGCCACCGACCTGAGATTCGAGCTTGCGGGGAGGCTCCGGGACGAGATCGCCGAACTGCGTAAGGAACTCAAGGGGATGCGTGAGGCCGGGGTCGACTAACCTGGGCCGCTTTCTCTCGCGTTTACCCCGCCCGTCGGCGGCGTCCTCGGACTACTCTGGGTGAAACGTGTTCCCGAGGAGAGGAAGCAAATGAGCGCCTACACCAGAGTGGTGGTGGGAACCGACGGTTCCGAGTCGTCCTACCGTGCCGTCGATCGCGCCGCGCAGCTGGCCGCCGACGCCTCGGCGGACCTCGTGATCGCCTGCGCCTACGTGCCCGCCGATCCGCGTTCGGTCAGCCAGGCCGCGGATCAGCTCGGTGACGACGCCTACCAGATCCGCGGGGACAATCCTGCGGAGGACATCGTCCGCGGCGCCAAGGACCGGGCCCAGAAGGCCGGAGCGACCAAGATCGAGGCGCGCACCGTGAAGGGGGCGCCCGTCGAATCGCTCATCAAGCTGGCCGACGACATGGGGGCCGACCTCCTCGTGGTGGGCAACAAGGGACTCAACTCCCTGACGGGTCGGCTGCTCGGGTCCGTGCCCGCCGACGCCGCTCGGCGCGCGACCTGCGACGTGCTCATCGTCCATACCACCTAGACCGCGCGCTTCACCCGGCGTCCCACGCGGCCGCCGGGATCAGTGGCAGAGGTGGGTCCGGCTCGCATCGACGATCGCCCGACCCACCTCGGCGGTGTCGAGGTCCGGATTCTGGGCCGCGATCGCGCTGGTGAGCGGGCGGATTAGTTCGAGGATCGTCTCGTCGTCCGCGCCGTCGGCGATCCCCCCGCAGATGCCGGCGCCCACCTCGATGGTGGTGACGGCGGTCATCTCGGTGGGGAGGCCGAATCCGGACAATTCTGCGAGGAACTCCTGCTCGTCGTCGGTGCGCGGCTCGGGCCTGTCCCGGGCCCCGGTCTGTGCGGAGGTCACGGGTCGGGGCTCGGCGACGGCGGACACGCTGTCGACCGGGGCCTCCGCCCGGGTGCCGCACCCGCCGGCCGCCGCGACCGCGATGAGGGCCGAGGCCGCCAGCACGCGGGATCGGGTGTGGGTCATGCGGTGAGCTCCTGTGCGCTGTCGTCGAGACGGTCCCGTATACCCGAGAGTAGCGGGCCGAAGCCGCCGGGCTGGACGAGGATGAGTTCCTGGGTCGCCCGGGTGGCGCCGACGTACAGGTCCTGCATCCCCTGGGGCGAGCGCGCCAGGACGCGTTCGGGGTCCACCACCACGACCACGTCGAACTCCAGCCCCTTGGCCAACGCCAGCGGCAACACCGACGTGCCCGGCCGGGCCAGTTCGGCGGCCTCGTGGACCGTGGGATAACCGGCGCCGGCGAGTTCGTCGTCGTCGTCTCGACGGGAGTCCTCGTCGCCGCCGGGGTCGGGCACCAGTACCGCCACCGCCCGCTCCGACGGCACCGCCGCGACCTCCTCGGCGACCGCCTGCGCCACCGAACGACCGTCCGGCTCGCGCCACGCGACCGGCCGTCGCCCCGCGCGCACCGTCCGCGGCGACGACGCGGCCGGGTCGATCTCGGCGAGCAGCAGCTCGGCCACGGCGGAGATGGTCTCCGGGGTGCGGTAGTTCACGGTCAGCTCGGACAGCACCCACCGGTCGTCCACATACGGCGACAGGGCATCGGCCCACGAGTCGATGCCCGCCGGGCTCGAGGTCTGGGCGACGTCACCGACAAGCGTCATCCACCGGTTGGGGGAGCGGCGCATGAGCACCCGCCACGCCATGGTGGACAGTTCCTGCGCCTCGTCGACGATCACGTGCCCGAACGCCCACGTCCGGTCCGCGCCGGCCCGGTCGGCCACGGTGAGATCGGAGTCCTCGCTGTGGCGGCGTGCCAGGGACTCGGCGTCGACGACGTCGTAGGCCATGAGCACCTCCGGATCGAGGTCGTCCTCGATGTCCTGCACGGCCGAACCCGTGAGGATCTCGAGAGCCTCCTCCGCCTGTCGGACCTGCTCCGCCCACGCGCGGTCCGCCTCACTGCCATCGGCGGTCGGGTCCTCGCCGAGGAGTTCCGCGAGCTCGTCCAGCAGCGGTACATCCGCCACCGAGAACGCGGCACCGTTCTCCCGGAAGAGCGCATCCTGGTCCTCCGCGACGTAGTCACCCGCCGCCTCGGCGATCCGGTCGCGGCTCGACAGCAGGTCGGCGAGGAGTTGCTCGGGCCGTAGCACCGGCCACCACCCGTCGATCGCCTCGGCGACCTCGCGGGAGGCCTCGACCTCCCGGCGGAGTTCCGCGCGGTCATCCGCGTCCAACAGGGGGCGGGCGGCGTCGCCGAGGTCGCCGACACCGTCGCCCTCCGGTGACCACGCCTCGTCCTCCGCCCGCCCGACCGGGTCGGTGAGCGCGGAGACGTACTGCTCGGTGAGGGCGTCGATGATCCGCGTCGCGAACGCGTCGCGGGACTGGTTGTGGGGTCGCCGGGTCATCCGTCCGCGCCCCCTCGCCGCCCGCACCGTCGCCGGGGTCAGTGTCAGATCGTGTCCCTCCACCCGCACCACGACGTCGGCCTCCGGGGCGAGCTGGCGGGCCCGCACCGCGGCCTTGAGGATCCCCACCATCTCGCCGGAGCCCTTGACCTCCTCGCCGCGCAGTGTCTCCGGTCCGGTCGCCCGGACGCCCGGATAGAGATCGGCGAGCGTCCGCAGGACCACCCCCGACTCGCCGAGGGACGGCAGCACGCGCGCGATGTAGTCGAGGAACCGCGCATTGGGTCCGACGATGAGCACACCGCTGCGGTCCAACCGCTGCCGGTGCGTGTAGAGGAGGTAGGCGGCGCGGTGCAGCGCCACGGCGGTCTTTCCGGTACCCGGGCCGCCCTGGACCACCAGGACGCCGGAGTGCGGGTTCCGGATGATCTCGTCCTGCTCCCGCTGGATGGTGGCCACGATATCCGTCATGTGGGCGGAACGGGCGGTGTCCAGCGCCTCGAGCAGGGCGGACTCGCCCACCACGTCGTCGTGGTCCTCGGGGAGCTCACCGTCTTCCGGAGCCGTGAGGTACTCGTCGTGGATCCCGATCACCCGGCGACCGATCGTCCGCAGGTGACGGCGCCGGTGAGCGCCCTCCGGCCGGGCGGTCGTCGCCAGGTAGAAGGGTCGGCTGTGGTCGGCGCGCCAGTCGAGGAGCAGCGTCGTGAGGTCGTCGTCGTCGTCGCGGAGACCCACGCGCCCGATCCGACGTACCTCGCCGTCCCCCATGTCCAACCGGCCGAAGTACAGGCCCAGATTGGCGGCGCTGAACGCCGCGAGCTCGGAGGTGTAGAGCCGGGCGAACGACTCCCGTTCCGACCGCGCCTGCGGGGTGCCGCCCGACCCGCGCAGGACGGCGTCCAGGCGCGCACGCGTGTCCGCCCGCAACTCCTCGAGGCGATCGAGGAGGCGGCCGAGGTGACGTTGTTCCTCGTCGACGGCGTCGTGTCCCGTCACGGGCGCTCCTTCCGGGGTCTGCGTGGTCGGTTCGGGCAGGATGACCAGGCTACCGGGAACCGCCGGCGGCCACACCGCCTCCCGACGACCCCGCCCGGGTGGGGGCGGGGTCGTCGGGAGGCGGTGTGGCCGCCGGCGGTAGTCCGGGGGCGGTGGCCCGCCCCGGTCGTCAGGGACGGATGACGTCGGCGGCCTTCGCGCGGACCTCGTCCGTCATCTTCTTGGCCTCGGAGGCCTTCTTGCCGGCCTCCTTCTCGAACCGGGCGGACTTCTTCCTGGCGTCCTTGCCGGCGCGGGCCGCCTTCTTGCGGGCGTCCTTCTGCGCGTCCTTCTTCTTGGCCTGCGCGGCCTTGCGGGCCTCCTCGGCCCGGACCGCGGCGAGTCGGGTGGCGACACCGGCCTGGTCGCGGACCTGCGCGGTGTAGGGCCGGGCCTCGTCGGCCGCTGCGTGGGCCACGGCGCCCGCCTGCTCGCGGACCTGGGCGGCGATCGGGGCGGCCTGCTCCCGGGCGGTGGCCGCGCGATCCCGCACGCGAGCGGCGACCACCGGAGCGGTGTCACGCACGACCCCGGCAAAGCCGGACGCCTGGTCACGCACCTGATCGGCGACCTCCGGGGCCTTCGCCCGCACGGTGTCGGCCACCTCGGGAGCCTTGTCGCGCACGACGTCCGCCGCGCCACGCGCCTGATCGGCCACGGTGTGTGCGACACCGGCGAGCGCCGCACCGGCCGCCGCCGACTCGGCCTTCGCCCCGGGCAGTTTCGCGGCCACCTTGTCGCCGGCCTTCCGGGCGCGCCAGGCCACCCCGGGCTGTCCGGCGGTGTCGACCGAGGCGAGGATGAGCCCGCCGAGGAGCGCCACGTCGGTCGCCAGACCGGTGGTCTTGCGACTGCGGGCGTCCTTGTCGGACTCCATCCAGAACGCGTGGCGGCTGACGGTCGAGGGCACGTGGGCGGCGGTGAGCGCGAGCGCCGACAGGCGGGGGGCCTTGCCCAGCGCGAACAGGACGCCCGCGCCGATCTTGACCCCGGCGAGCGCCCTGACGAGCGTCTCGGTGTCCTTGGGGACGGGCGGCACCGACGCGGAGACCGCCTCGTTCACCGCCTGCTCGCCCTTCTCCACCAGCGGGGTGGCCTTGTCGACGAGCGGCGCCGCGTCCGCGACATGGGCCTGCGGATTGCGAAGCGTCTCAACGCCGTCGATGACGAACACCGTGGCGAGCATGGGTCGTGCGAGTCGTCGGATCATCGTTCCTCCTGAATAGGTGGGAGTGCGTGGTCGAACCTAGTCCGAACCCGGTGAGGGCGCCTCCGGTCGCGAGACGGGGCGGCCGGTGGACGGACCGTCACCGGGGGAGTGTGCTGCGGTGATCGCACACCGAGGCGGTTTGATAACGATTGGGTGTCGGCACGCCGGGCGATGGGCACAGGGTCCCCGTCGCCGTCACCACCCGCGCTCCCGCCACTCGCCCAGATGCGGTCGCTCGGCACCGATGGTGGTGTCGTCCCCGTGTCCGGGATGGACCGCGACGTCGTCATCGAGGACGTCGAAGACCCGCGCCTCGAGGTCGTCCATCAGCGAGGCGAACTCGGCTGCCGAGCCCGTCTTCCCGGGCCCGCCCGGGAAGAGGGAGTCCCCGGAGAACAGGTGGGTGCCCGCGTCGGTGCGCAGCACGAGTGCGACGCCGTCCGGAGTGTGACCCCGCAGGCCGATCACCTCCAACCGGAGGTCGCCGACCACGAGCTCGTCGCCGTGCGCGACATGGCGGTCGGTGGGCACGTCGATGCCCCCGGCGTCGCCGGGGGAGGCGATGGTGGTCAGGCCGAGGGCAGCGACGGTCTCGGCGAGACCGATCCAGTGGTCGGCGTGGAGGTGCGTGGTGAGCACCTCCGTGACCCCGGGTGCGCGGTCCCGTAGATGGGAAATTAGTTGCGGCGCGTCGTTGGCCGCGTCGACGAGCAGTACCTCGCCCGTCTCGGTCGACTCGATCACGTAGACGTTGTTGTCCATCTCGCCGACCGAGATCTTGGTCAGCCGTGCGGGGCCCACGGTCCAGCGCTCGCCGGTCAGTCGGCCGCCCGTGCGGCCGGAGTAGCCCTCGGTGAGGGTGATGCGGTCGGGTAGTGACTCGGTGGGATTCGACATAACGGCAGGCTACCGACGTCGGGCGCGGTCGGTGGCCGGAAGCGTGTCGTACTACGTTGGTACCTTCGTCTGCGGGAACGGCAGCCATGCGGCAGGTGCGGCTTTCGCCACGGAGACGTGGCGGCCTCCCGACTCGGAAGGAGAACCCATGGTGGACCGTCTGGTCGTCCGCGGCGCACGGGAGCACAACCTCAAGGGCGTGGATATCGACGTCCCCCGCGACTCGCTGATCGTGTTCACCGGACTGTCAGGGTCCGGCAAGTCCTCGCTGGCGTTCGACACCATCTTCGCCGAGGGCCAGCGCCGCTACGTCGAGTCGCTGTCCTCCTATGCCCGGATGTTCCTCGGGCAGATGGACAAGCCGGACGTCGACTTCATCGAGGGGCTGTCCCCGGCCGTGTCGATCGACCAGAAGTCGACCAACCGTAATCCCCGCTCGACCGTCGGCACGATCACCGAGGTGCACGACTATCTGCGCCTGCTCTACGCCCGCGCCGGGGTTCCGCACTGTCCCACCTGCGGGGAGGTGATATCCCGTCAGACCCCGCAGCAGATCGTCGACCAGATCCTGGAGGGCGAGGAGGGTGCCCGGTTCCAGGTGCTCGCCCCCGTCGTCCGGACACGCAAGGGCGAGTTCGTCGACCTCTTCGCCCAGCTCGCCGCCGACGGTTACAGCCGTGTGCGGGTGGACGGCGAGCTGCACACGCTCGCCGAGCCGCCCGTCCTGAAGAAGCAGGAGAAGCACGATATCGAGGTGGTCGTGGACCGACTGGCGGCAAAGCCGTCCTCACGGCAGCGGCTCACCGACTCCGTGGAGACCGCTCTGGGGCTGGCGGACGGCGTGATCGTGATCGAGTACGTCGACCTCGACGACTCCGACCCCGCCCGGCACCGCAGGTTCTCCGAGCACATGGCCTGCCCGAACGGACACCCGATCGCGCTGGACGACATGGAGCCCCGCGCGTTCTCGTTCAACAACCCCTACGGGGCCTGCCCCGTGTGCGACGGTCTCGGCTCCCACCTCGAGGTGGATCCGGACCTGGTCGTTCCCGACCCCGAGCGGTCGCTCGCCGACGGCGCGATCGCACCATGGTCGGGTGGCCAGAGCGCCGACTACTTCCAGCAGTTGCTGACCGGCCTGGCCGGGGACATGGGCTTCGACCTCCGAACCCCGTGGCAGGACCTGCCCGCGAAGGTGCGCAAGGCCGTGATGGGCGGCGCCCCCACCAAGGTCCGGGTGCAGTACCGCAACCGGTTCGGCCGCGTCCGGACCTACGACGCCAAGTTCGAGGGCGTGATGTCGTTCCTCAAGCGTCGCCTGGACCAGACCGAATCGGAGTCGCAGAAGGAGCGCTACCAGGGTTACATGCGCGAGGTGCCGTGCCCGGGATGCGACGGCACGAGGCTCAAGCCCGAGATCCTCGCCGTCACTCTCGCCGGCCCCGGGGGCACGGAGCGTTCGATCGCCGACATCAGCCGCATGTCCGTGGAGGACTGTGCTGCGTTCCTGGACGGGCTCGAACTCGACTCACGCCAGGCGATGATCGCCGGTCGTGTCCTCAAGGAGATCCAGGCACGGATGGGCTTCCTGCTCGACGTGGGGCTGGACTACCTGTCGCTCGACCGCGTCGCCGGCAGCCTGTCCGGTGGCGAGGCCCAGCGAATCCGCCTGGCCACGCAGATCGGATCCGGTCTCGCGGGCGTCCTCTACGTCCTGGACGAACCGTCCATCGGTCTGCACCAGCGGGACAACCGGCGACTGATCGACACCCTCGTCCGGCTGCGCGACCTCGGTAACACGTTGCTGGTGGTGGAGCACGACGAGGACACCATCCGTTCGGCGGACTGGATCGTCGACATCGGGCCGCTCGCCGGTGAGCACGGGGGCCGGGTCGTGCACTCGGGCGACTACAAGGGGTTGTTGGCCAACTCCGAATCGCTGACCGGCGACTACCTCGCCGGGCGTCGTCAGATCGCCATCCCGGACAAGCGGCGCGCGCCGAGCCCCGACAAGCGTCTGCACGTGAAGGGCGCCCGGGAGAACAACCTCAAGAACGTCGACGTGGTCTTCCCCGGCGGCGTGCTGTGCGCGGTCACCGGCGTCTCCGGCTCGGGCAAGTCCACCCTGGTCAACGACATCCTCGCGACCTCGCTGGCCAATCAGCTCAACCGGGCCCGGCAGGTGCCCGGCCGGCACTCCCGGATCGACGGCGTGGACGGGTTCGACAAGCTCGTCCAGGTGGACCAGTCGCCGATCGGTCGTACCCCGCGCTCCAACCCCGCCACCTACACCGGCGTGTTCGACAAGATCCGCACCCTCTTCGCCGCCACCACCGAGGCCAAGGTCCGCGGGTACAAGCAGGGCCGGTTCTCGTTCAACGTCAAGGGTGGGCGCTGCGAGGCCTGCCAAGGTGACGGGACGTTGAAGATCGAGATGAACTTCCTGCCGGACGTCTACGTGCCGTGCGAGGTGTGCCACGGGGCGCGGTACAACGGCGAGACCCTGGAGGTGCACTACAAGGGCAAGACCATCGCCGAGGTGCTGGACATGCCCATCGAGGAGGCGTGCGAGTTCTTCGAGCCGATCACCTCGATCCATCGCTACCTCAAGACCCTCACCGAGGTGGGGCTCGGATACGTGCGGTTGGGTCAACCCGCCCCCACGCTCTCGGGTGGTGAGGCCCAGCGCGTCAAACTGGCTGCCGAACTGCAGAAGCGGTCGAGCGGACGGACGGTGTACATCCTCGACGAGCCGACCACCGGCCTGCATTTCGAAGACATCACCAAACTGCTGTTGGTGATCCAGGGGCTGGTCGACAAGGGCAATACGGTGATCGTGATCGAGCACAACCTCGACGTGATCAAGAGCGCCGACTGGGTCATCGACATGGGGCCCGAGGGCGGTGCCGGGGGCGGCTCGGTCGTGGCCGAAGGCACCCCGGAGCAGGTGGCGACCGTACCCGGGAGCCACACCGGCCGTTTCCTTGCCGAAGTGCTCCCCGGGGTGGCCGACGGGGAGGACGAGGACGCGAGGGAGTGCGTGGTCACCGAGCAGACGACGGGGAAGAAGGCGTCGGCGAGGAAGTCACCGACGAAGAAGGCTGTCACCACGACGAACCAGTCCTCGAAGAAGCAGGCCGAGAAGACCGCCGAGGCGGGGTCAGCGGCGTCCGCGACGGCCAAGAAGACCGCTGCGAAGGCAGCACGTAAGGCGCGCGCCCTACGCTGACGGCTTCCCGGTCCGGGACGGATGGCCCCGGACCGGGGCCCGTCGGGTCAGCGCGGCGCGGTCAGTGGGCGGCGCGGTCAGCGCGGCGCGGTCAGCGCGGCGCGGTCAGTAGACCGGGCCGGTGAACTTCTCGCCGGGGCCCTCGCCGGGCTCATCGGGGTACGCGCTGGCCTCGCGGAACGCGCGCTGCAGCCCCTGTAGACCGTCCTTGACGACCCGGGCCTGCGGCCCCAGGTGTTCGGCCGACCCGGCCACCAGGCCGGCGAGGGCCGTGATGAGCTTGCGGGACTCGTCGAGATCCAGTCGCGGGCTGGCGGAGGGGTCGTCGTCGGAGAGCCCCAGTTTCTCAGCAGCGGCACTCATGAGGACGACGATCGAACGGAAGATGATCTCCTGTGCGGCGACGTCCGCCAGATCGACGACCTCGACCTCGCGGGCGTCGAGGTGCCCCTCGAGCAGGTTCTCGGCGGCGGCCTGGTCGGTGGAGGCGGGCTGGTCGGTGGTCATGCCGAACACTGTCCCACGGACCGGTCGATATCGTGTCGCCAGCCACCGGTTTGGGGGCAACGCCGACGACTGGTACAGTCAACTCCCGACTGTGGGAACCCGCTACGTAGTGGGTTCCATCGTCCAAGAGGAGCCCGATCTCCCACCATCCGACGCCGGAAGGCAGTTTGATGGTCACCACCCCGACGAGGGGCCGCGAGCGACCGCGGAAGTCTCGTCGTCGACGGGTGAGGAGTGAGAGGCCCCCGGCATCCCTGCCGTGGGGCCTTCTCGGTTTCACCGGCGTACCCGGTGTGGCCCGGGGTCCCTCGAGGGCGGATGCGCGACCGCGCCAGTGGTCGCGACAGAGCACCATCTACCGAGGAGGGCCCATCAGCGCCGAAGCACGTATCAACGAACGAATCCGTGTCCCCGAAGTCCGACTCGTCGGCCCCGGGGGCGAGCAGGTGGGGATCGTTCGCGTCGAGGATGCACTTCGTCTGGCCCTGGAGGCCGATCTGGACCTCGTCGAGGTCGCGCCCACCGCGCGCCCGCCGGTCTGCAAGATCATGGACTACGGAAAGTTCAAGTACGAGGCGGCGCAGAAAGAGCGCGAGTCGCGGAAGAACCAGCAGCAGACCGTGGTCAAGGAGCAGAAGCTCCGTCCGAAGATCGATACCCACGACTACGAGACCAAGAAGGGGAACGTCGTCCGTTTCCTGGAGAAGGGCTCGAAGGTCAAGGTCACGATCATGTTCCGCGGACGTGAGCAGTCCCGCCCCGAGCTGGGCTTCCGTCTGCTCCAGCGCCTGGCGGACGACATCACCGAGTACGGATACGTGGAGACCAGCGCCAAGCAGGACGGCCGCAACATGACCATGGTCGTCGCCCCCCACAAGGGCGCCAAGACCCGCGCCAAGGCGCAGGAGTCCAAGGTCACGGACCCCGCTTCCGAATAGGCCCTCCGCCGCCCAGACCACGGACGCCCGACGTCCGCACACCCGAGGTCCCACCGGGCCTTCCGGGACGAACCATGTGAGGAAGACCGATCATGCCGAAGATGAAGACCCACAAGGGCACCGCCAAGCGCTTCCGGAAGACCGGAACCGGCAAGCTGGTCCGCCAGCAGGCCAACCGTCGCCACATCATGGAGAAGAAGCCCACCAAGCGCACCCGTCGCCTCGACGGCCGTACGGATGTCGCCCCGGCCGACGTCCCCCGCATCAAGCGGCTTCTCGGGCTCTGAGCCCTCCCACCACCGAAGAGACTTCCGGTCGCCCACGAGCGACCGGCCCAAACCAGTGAGGATTGATCAGTGGCACGCGTGAAGAGGGCAGTCAACGCCCAGAAGAAGCGTCGGACCGTACTCGAGTCCACCAAGGGCTACCGCGGACAGCGTTCGCGGCTGTACCGCAAGGCCAAGGAGCAGATGCTCCACTCGATGACCTACAGCTACCGCGATCGTCGTGCGCGCAAGGGCGACTTCCGCAAGCTGTGGATCTCCCGCATCAACGCCGCGGCCCGCGCCAACGACATGACGTACAACCGCTTCGTCCAGGGCCTCAAGCTCGCGGGCGTCGAGGTCGACCGCAAGGTCCTCGCGGACCTCGCCGTCACCGACCCGGCCGCCTTCACGGCGCTGGTCGAGGTCGCGCGCAAGGCGCTTCCGGCCGACGTCAACGCGCCGGCTGCCTGACACCCGCGAATTGACGAACACTCCGCCCGCACAGGGCACGGGACGACCCGCGGATCCGTTCACCGAACGGACCCCGCGGGTCGTTTCCGCATCCAAGCTCCACCGCGCCGCCGCCAGGCGTGAGGCCGGCCGGTTCCTCGCCGAGGGGACCAACTCGGTCGAGGCGGCGGTGGCCACCGGCGTCGCGGTCGAGATCTTCTGCACCGCCGACGCGCTCGACCGGTTCGCCGGCCTGGTCGACGCGGCCCGTTCCGCCGGGATCCCGGTGTCCGTGGCGACCGACCGGGCCCTGAAGGGACTCTCGGACACGGTCACCCCCACGGGCATCGTCGCGTTGTGCCGCGCCGTGGCGCGCACGGCGACCGGGGATCCCGTCGCCGACGGGCCCGCGTCCGGGACCGAACCGCAGCCCCGGTTGGTCGCCGTCGGCCAGGCGCTGTCCGAACCCGGCAACGTCGGCACCCTGGTCCGCGTCGCGGACGCGCTCGGGGCCGACGCGGTCTGGCTCACCGAGGGGGCGGCCGACCCGGAGAACCCCAAGGCGGTCCGGGCGTCCGCCGGCAGCCTGTTCCATCTCCCGGTCGTGCGGCGGATCGCCGAGGACCACCTGATCGACCGGGCGCACCGGGCGGGACTGCAGGTGGCGGTCGCCGATGCCCACGGCGAAGTGGACGTCGAGCGGGCGGACGAGGCCCTCGCCGAGCCGACCGCGTGGATCTTCGGCAACGAGGCCCACGGGGTGCCCGAGCACCTCGCCGCGCGCGCGGATCTCCGCGTCCGTATCCCCATCCGTGGAAGGGCCGAGAGCCTGAACATCGTCACCGCCGCCTCCATCTGCCTCCACACGAGCGCCCGGCTGCTGGCGGGATCATGACCGCGACCCTCACCGCCCGCGGATTCGGCGCCACCCGCGGGGCGCGGACCCTGTTCGACGGGCTCGACCTCGTCGTCGCACCCGGAGACGTCTGGGGCCTCACCGGACCTAACGGCGCCGGAAAGTCCACTCTCCTCCACGCGCTGGCCGGCGACCCCGTCGCCGAGATGACGGGACAGCTCACCCTCAGCCCGCCGGACGCCACGGTCGGGCTCCTCCGACAGGAGGTGGAGCGCGACGACGACGAGGTGGTCCGCGACTTCCTGCACCGCGTCACCGGCGTCGCGGACGCGCTCGAGCGGATGAACGCGCTGGCAGGGCAGATGGCGGATTCCGACTCGGCCGCCGACGCCTACGGGGACGCCCTGGAGCGCTGGTTGGCGCTCGGCGGTGGCGACCTCGACGAGCGGATCCCCGTCACCGCAGCCCGGCTGGGGCTGGACGACACGGTCCCGGACCTGCCGATGTCGGCGCTGTCGGGAGGGCAGGCCGCCCGCGTGAACCTCGGCGCCGTGCTGCTCAGCCAGTACGACATCCTGCTGCTGGACGAGCCCACCAACGACCTCGACCTGGCGGGGTTGGCCGTCCTCGAGGATTTCATGCAGGCCGAACGGCGCCCGATGGTGGTGGTCAGCCACGACCGCGAGTTCCTGGCCAGGTGCGTCACCGGCATCGTCGAACTGGACTCGGCCCAGCAGCAGATCGCCGTCTTCGACGGCGGCTACGAGGCATACCTCGCCGAACGGGCGCTGGCACGGCAACGGGCCCGCGACGCCTACGAGGAGTACGCGGGCCGGGTCGATCAGCTGAAGGACCGCGTGCAGACACAGAAATCCTGGCTGGACAAGGGCGTGCGCAACACGATGCGCAAGACCGGCGGAAAGGACGCGGAGCGCGACAAGCACATCCGGAACCGGGCGGGCCAGCGCTCCGAGAAGCAGGCCGCCAAGATCTCCCAGTCCGAGCGGGCGATGGAACGCCTCGAGGTGGTCGCCGAACCGCGCAAGGAGTGGGAGCTCCAGATGGAGATCGCGACGGCGCCCCGCTCCGGTTCCGTGGTGGCCGTGCTCGCCGAGGCCGTCGTGCGCCGCGGCGACTTCGTCCTCGGCCCGGTGACCCTGCAGATCGATGCCGGGGACCGGATCCTCATCAGCGGCTCCAACGGCTCGGGCAAGACCACGCTGCTCGCCGCGATCACCGGGGAGCGGGCGGTCGACTCGGGCCGCGCGACCGTCGGGTCGGGGGTCCAGCCCGGGACGGTGGACCAGGCACGGACGGAGTTCGGCGGGCCGGACCCGCTGCTGGACACGTTCTGCGTCGCCGCCGACCCGGCCGGCCTCGACCCCACCGAGGCCCGCACCCTGCTCGCCAAGTTCGGGCTCGGTGGAGAGCACGTCGCCCGCGCCTGCGCGTCACTGTCACCGGGGGAGCGGACCCGTGCCGCGCTGGCCCTCCTGCAGCAGCGCGGGGTGAACCTGCTGGTGCTGGACGAGCCGACCAACCATCTGGACCTGCCGGCGATCGAGCAACTCGAGCAGGCCGTGGACGCGTTCGGCGGCACGGTCCTTCTCATCACCCACGACCGGCGGATGCGGGACGCCTTCCGCGCGACCCGCGAGCTGCTGGTCGACGCCGGGTCGGTGCGGGAACGACACTGACGCGGCTCCCCCCGGCCATCGCCGGGGGGAGCGGGGGCGGAACCGGGGATCGACTAGTCTTGGCCCCGATGCGGGGCGGTCGACGGAAGTCCGCCGTGACGGGGAGGACGAGGGCACCGGTGAGCGAAGACACAGGCGAGGTCCGGATCGACGAGGAGTCGCTGGCGCGGTACTCCGCGGACGCCGAGGCCGCGTTCGCCGCCGCGGCGGATCTCGAGGCGCTGGCCGCCGCCAAGACGGCGCACCTCGGTGACCGCAGCCCCATCGCCCTGGGTCGTCGTACCCTCGGCTCTCTCCCCAAGGAGCAGAAGGCGTCCGCGGGCAAGGCCGTCAACGTGGCACGGACCCGGGTCCAGCAGGCGTATGACTCCCGCCTGGCCGAACTGCAGGCCGAGCGGGACGCCGCCGTCCTCGTGGCCGAGACGCTCGACCTGACGGTCCCGTCGGGGCGCGCGCCGGTGGGCGCGCAGCACCCCATCACCATCATCACCGAGCAGGTCGCGGACGTGTTCGTGGCCATGGGGTGGGAGATCACGGAGGGGCCCGAGGTCGAGGCGGAGCACTACAACTTCGATGCGCTCAACTTCCTTCCCGACCACCCGGCGCGCACCCTCCAGGACACCTTCCACATCGCGCCCGAGGGCAGCCGGCAGGTGCTGCGCACCCACACCTCGCCGGTGCAGATCCGCACCATGCTCGACCGGGAACCGCCCATCTATGTGGCGTGCCCCGGGCGGACGTTCCGCACCGACGAACTCGACGCCACCCACACCCCGGTGTTCCACCAGGTCGAGGGACTGGCCATCGACAAGGGCCTGACCATGGCGCACCTGCGCGGCTCACTCGACGCGTTCGCCCGCGCGCTGTTCGGCCCGGAGACCCGCACCCGCATGCGGCCCAACTACTTCCCGTTCACCGAGCCCTCCGCAGAGGTCGACGTGTGGTTCCCGCGCAAGAAGGGCGGCGCCGGCTGGGTCGAGTGGGGCGGCTGCGGCATGGTGCACCCCAACGTGCTCATCGCCTGCGGGATCGACCCCGAGGAGTACTCGGGATTCGCGTTCGGCATGGGCCTGGAGCGCACCCTGCAGTTCCGCAACGGACTGTCCGACATGCGGGACATGGTCGAGGGCGACGTGCGGTTCTCGCTGCCCTTCGGCGTCCGGTACTAAACCCGCGGTACCGATCCACCCCCACCCCAGAAGACGAAGGACCCCACAGTGCGAATTGCGCAGTCCTGGCTGACCGAGATCCTGCAGCGGGCCAACGACGGCTGGTCCGTCAGCCCGGCCGAGCTCGACGCCGGTTTCGTGCGCGTCGGCCTCGAGGTGGAGGGTGAACCGGAGCAGTTGCCCGAGATCGACGGCCCGCTCACCATCGGCCGTGTCAGCACCATCGAGGAGCTGGAGGGCTTCAAGAAGCCCATCCGCTTCTGTCTGGTCGACGTGGGCGGTGACGAGCCGCAGCAGATCGTGTGCGGCGCCCGCAACTTCGCGGAAGGCGACCTGGTCGTCGTCGCCCTACCGGGCACCGTCCTGCCGGGCGGGTTCGAGATCGGCAAGCGCAAGACCTACGGCAAGCCGAGTGAGGGCATGATCTGTTCGGCCTCCGAGCTGGGGATCGGCTCCGACCACAGCGGGATCATCGTCCTCGCCGAGGGCACCGCCGAGCCCGGGGTCCCCGCCGGCCCGGTGTTGGCCGCGGGTGCCGGCGAGCGGGACACCGTGATCGAACTCAACGTGACGCCGGACCGTGGCTACTGCCTGTCGGCCCGTGGTCTGGCCCGCGAGCTGGCGTGCGGGTTCGACCTGGATTTCGCCGACCCGGCGGTCGAGCTCGGGCTGCCGTCGGAGAAGGAGGCCTGGCCGCTCGAGGTGACCGCCGAGTCCGGTGCCCAGCGGTTCGCCCTGCGCCGGGTCACCGGAGTCGACCCGTCCGCGCGGACCCCGTGGTGGATGGCGCGCCGCCTGCTGCTCTCGGGCGTGCGGCCGATCTCCCCGGCCGTCGACGTCACCAACTACGTCATGCTCGAGCTGGGTCATCCCATGCACGCGTTCGACGCGGGGCGCCTGCAGGGCGGGCTCGTCGTCCGTCGGGCTCGCGCGGGGGAGGCCCTCACGACCCTCGACGACGTCGAGCGCACGCTCGATCCCGAGGACGTCGTCATCTGCGACGACCGCGGCCCGATCTCGTTGGCGGGCGTCATGGGCGGTGCGAGCACGGAGGTCTCCGACGACACGACCGACGTCCTGCTCGAGGCCGCCGTGTGGGACACCCTCGCGGTGTTCCGGACCATCCGCCGCCACAAGCTCCCCAGCGAGGCGGGCAAGCGTTACGAGCGTGGGGTCGACGCCGCCGCGTCGATCGCGGCGTTGGACCGCGCGGCCACCCTGCTCGCCGAGATCACGGGTGGCTCCGTGGAGGCTTCTCTCACGGACGTCGGCTCGGCGCCCGTGATGCCGACGATCGCGTTCGATCCCGAGCGCCCCTCGCGGGTGGCGGGGGTCGGGTATCCGGCGGGGACCACGCGCCGCCGTCTGGAGCAGATCGGGTGCACCGTCGCCGGCGATGACGCGGTGTTGCTGGAGGTGACCGCCCCGGCATGGCGCCCCGACCTGACCCTGCCCGCGGATCTGGTCGAGGAGGTGCTTCGCCTGGAGGGACTGGAGAACATCCCGTCGGTGCTGCCCACCGCGCCCGCCGGTCGCGGACTCACCGCGTTCCAGCGCGGCCGCCGTGCCGTGGGGCACGCCCTGGCGGCGGCCGGGCACGTCGAGGTGCTCACGTCGCCGTTCTGTGACCCGTCGGTGTTCGACGCCATGGGACTGGACGACGACGACGAGCGCCGCAGCACCATGGCCGTGGTCAATCCCCTCGAGAGCGACAAGGCTCATCTGGCCACCACGCTGCTGCCCTCGCTGGCCGAGATCGCCCGCCGCAACATCACGCGCGGGGCCCGCGACCTCGCGCTCTTCTCGGTCGCGCAGGTGTCCTTCCGGACGCCGACGACGTCCGGGGTCGACATGCTGCCGGTCGATCGGGAGCCGACCCCGCAGGAGCGGGACAGCCTGGCGGCGTCGCTGCCCGACCAGCCGCTCCACGTGGCAGCCCTCTACACCGGTAGGCGCGAGCCGGGCGGGCACTTCGGCCCCGGCAGGGAGGCCGACGCCCTCGACGCGGTGGAGGCGGCGAGGATCGTCGGGCGGGCCCTCGGGGCCGAGGTCGAGGTGCGGGCGGCCGAGCGCGCGCCGTGGCACCCGGGTCGCTGCGTGGAGGTCCTGGTCGATGGTGGCGACCGCGACGCCGGGCCGGGTGAGATCGTGGTGGTCGGTCACGCCGGTGAGCTACACCCCGCGGCGTGCGAGCGGCTCGGGCTCCCGGCGCGCACGTGCGCGGTCGAACTGGACCTCACCGCGATCGGCGCCCGGGAGGTGCTGCCGGCCCCGACCATCTCGTCGTTCCCGTCCGTGAACCAGGATGTGGCGCTCGTCGTGGACGTGGCCGTGCCCGCTGCACAGGTCGAGGCTGCACTCCGCTCGGGAGGCGGGGAGCTGCTCGAGAGCGCGCGACTGTTCGACGTCTACACCGGCGCCCAGCTCGGGGACGGGCGTAAGTCCCTCGCCTACGCGTTGACGTTCCGTGCCGACGACCGCACCCTCACGGAGGACGAGGCGAGCGCATGGCGCACGGCCGCCGTCGAGGCGGCGGAGAAGGCCGTGGGGGCGAGCCTGCGTGGCTGACGGTCGACGCCCCGCCGGTGCACGGGTGCCGCGGGTCCTGTGCATCGCGGGCACGGACCCGTCCGGCGGCGCCGGGCTGCTCGCCGACACCAAGGCCGTCGCCGCGATGGGCGGGTACGGAATGGGTGCCGTCACCGCGGTCACGATCCAGAACACCGTCGGGGTGACCGGGGTGCACGCCGTGCCCGTCGACGACGTGATCGCCCAGCTCGACGCCGTCGCTAATGACGTGACGATCGACGCCGTCAAGATCGGCATGCTCGGTGAGGCCGCTCTGGTGGAGGCGGTCGGCGACTGGCTTCGTCGTCGTCGTCCACCCCACGTCGTCCTCGACCCGGTGATGGTGGCCACCACCGGAGGCCGGCTGGCCAGTGAGGACGCGGCGCGGATGCTGCGGGACCTCGTCCCGCTGGCGGACCTGGTGACGCCCAATGTCCCCGAACTCGCGGTGCTGTGTGGCGGCGAGCCCGCGGAGCACATCGAGACGATCGTCGGGCAGGCCGAGCTCGTGCACGAGCAGACCGGCTGCGCGGTGCTCGCCACCACGGGCGATCTGGACGACGGCAGTGCGGAGGACGTGCTGGTGGAGTCCGAGGGGGACCGACGCACGACGCTGCGTCTGCCGTTTGTCCGCGTCGACACCCCGCACACGCACGGCACCGGGTGTTCGTTGTCCTCGGCGCTGGCCACCGCGCGGGTGGGGGAGAGGGACTGGGAGGCGGCCTACCGCCGCGTCCGCCCGTGGATCGACGGGGCCCTCCACGGCGGTCTCACCCTGGAGGTCGGCCGCGGTTCCGGCCCGCTCGACCACACTTGGTTCCTGCACCGCTGACCTGGGACGGCGCGGCCGTCCGCACCGACTGTGTCGTACACCTGTGCGAGTATCGGTTCCGCCGAACGGCCGAGACGATCAGGAGCAGACAGTGAACACCTCCCACAACACCTCCCACAACACCTCCCACAACACCTCGCAGGGCACCTCTCAGAGCCGATCGCAGGACGGGCACGAGGGCGCCGGGCCCCCCTCGTCAGAGAAGGCGTTGGACAGGGTCCGCAAACTCTTCGCCAAAGCCGAGAGCGTGGCGGGCACGCCCGAGGCCGAGGTCCTGCTCGAGCGTGCCTACGCCCTGCTCGCCAAGTACGGCGTCGACGAGGCGCTCGCGCGGACCGGTCCGGATACCGCCGCCGCCGAGGTGGCGGTCATCGACCACGTGATCTCCGGGAGCTATCAACCCGACCAGGTGGGACTGGTGGCCGCCCTCGCCGCCGCGATGCACTGCCGGGCCGTCACGTCCGCCCGCGGCGACGGCACCCGGGTCGTGCACATCGTGGGGGTTCGCCGCCACGTCGAGCGGGTGGGCATGCTCGCCGGGGCCCTCACCGGGGTCATGCTCGCCGCAGCGGCCAGACAGCGGCCCTCCCCGGGTGTCTCCGCGGTCACCCACCGCAAGTCGTTCATGACCGGTTTCGCCTTCGAGGTGGGGCGGAGACTGGAGGCCGCCGAGCGGGGCGCGGTGGCCGAGAGCCGGGACGCCGCGGGCGCCGGGCTCGTCCTGCGGTCCGACTCGCAGCGGGCGGAGACCGAACTCCGTCGGCGCTTCCCGACCGCCGTCCGCGGTGCCCGCAGGCGGGTCGGTACGTCCGGGATCGAGGAGGGGCGTCGGGTCGGTGGCTCGGTGGATCTCGGCCAGCGCCGCTTCACGGGCGGCCGCCGGCAGATCGGGGCCTGACCCCGCACGCGGGGCGCCGGGCGGCGGGGCGTCGGACGGCGGGGGGCGGGGCAAGGGGCGCGGCTCGCCGGGCGAGATGCAAAACATTGCAAAGTGGTGCATACTCGTGCGTATGGCAATCACGGTGGCGGTCGCAGGTGCTTCGGGTTACGCGGGCGGGGAATTCCTCCGACTCCTACTCGGGCACCCGTCCTATGCGGCGGGGGAGTTAAAGATCGGCACGCTCGCCGCCGGGTCGAGCGCCGGACAGACGCTCGGGGAGCACCACCCGCACCTGCTGCCCCTCGCCGACCGCGTCCTCGCGGAGACCGAGGCGGAGACGCTCGAAGGCCACGACGTCGTGGTGCTGGGGTTGCCCCACGGGCATTCCGCGGCGATCGCCGAGCAACTGGGGCCGGACGTCCTCGTCGTCGACCTCGGGGCGGACTTCCGACTGGTGGACGCAGAGGACTGGACGGCGTACTACGGCTCCGAGCACTCCGGTACCTGGCCGTACGGTCTCCCGGAGCTCCCCGGGGCGCGTGAGGCGCTGCGGTCCACCCGCCGCGTCGCGGTCCCGGGGTGCTTCCCCACGGGCGCCACGCTCGCGCTGTTCCCGGCCGTTGCGGCCGGCCTCGTCGACGCCTCCGCCATCACGATCGTCTCCGTGACCGGAGCGTCGGGCGCAGGCAAGGCCGCCAAGGTCCCGATGCTCGCCGCGGAGGTCATGGGCTCGGCCAAGGCGTACGGCGTGACCACCCACCGGCACACGCCCGAGATCACCCAGAACCTTCGTGCGGTCACCGACGCGGAGGTGTCGGTGAGCTTCACCCCGGTTCTCGCCCCCATGGCCCGCGGCATCCTCACCACCGCGGTGGCGCCCACGACCGCGACCGCCGGGGAGCTCCGGGCGGTGTACGCCGAGGCGTTCGGAGACGAGCCGTTCGTCCACGTCCTGCCCGCGGGCGTGCAGCCCATGACCGCCTCCGTGCTCGGATCCAATGCGGTGCAACTCGGCGTCGAGGTCGACGAGCGCGCCGGCCGCGCGGTGTTCACCGCGGCGATCGACAACCTCGCCAAGGGCACCGCCGGGGGCGCGATCCAGTCGATGAACCTCGCGCTCGGACTCCCCGAGACCGCCGGACTCAGCACCGTCGGCCTGGCCCCGTGACCGCGGACGCCCTGGCGGGCGCCACCTCCAGAGGCCGGGTCCACGGTCTCGAGATGTGGTGGGCCCCGGAGGGAACCCATGCGATGTTCTGGGTCGCCCCCGCCGGCTCGACCGGCATCCTCAACGTCCACGGTGACGGGGCGGACGCGGTGGAACTGCGGTGGAGCACCCTGAGCGCCGAGATCCCGTCCACCCGCGCGGTCGTCCTGCTCGACGGCCCCGGCGTCGGAGACCCCGGCGCGGACTTCACGGCCGCGCACGAGGTCGCCGAGAACGTCGCCCGGTTCGTCAGCACGAGATCGGGTGTCGAGGCCGGCCCGATCGAGGTGCTCGTCTTCCGGCCTGACACCGATCACGCGCCGTGGCCGGAACCCGCACCGACGGCGGACGGAGCCGAGTTCCGTTTCCGACACCGCGGTGGCGCGGACGTCCGACTCGCCCTGACCATTCCCGACCAGCCCGGAGAGGCCTGACATGACCACCGAGATGAACGACGGCTCCACGCAGCTGACGCCGTTCGTCCGCGCGCACGTGCTCGCCGAGGCGCTGCCGTGGCTGCAGAAGTTCCACGACAAGATCGTCGTGGTCAAGTACGGCGGTAACGCCATGGTGGACGACGACCTCAAAGCGGCGTTCGCGGCGGACATGGTGTTCCTCCGCACCTGCGGGCTCAAGCCCGTGGTGGTCCACGGGGGCGGGCCGCAGATCACCTCCATGCTCGGTCGTCTGGGCATGGAGGGCGAGTTCCGCGGCGGGTTCCGGGTCACCACCCCCGAGGTCATGGACATCGTCCGCATGGTCCTGTTCGGCCAGGTCGGACGCGAGCTCGTCGGTCTGATCAACGCCCACGGCCCCTACGCGGTCGGGATCTCCGGAGAGGACGCGGGACTGTTCACCGCGGTTCGCCGGACAGCGATGGTCGACGGGGAACCCACCGACATCGGCCTGGTCGGCGATGTGCAGTCCGTCGACCCGCGGGCCGTCCTCGACCTCATCGAGGCGGGCAGGATCCCCGTCGTGTCGACCATCGCGCCCGACTCCGACGGAACCGTGCACAACATCAACGCCGACTCCGCGGCCGGGGCGCTCGCAGCGGCCCTGGGTGCGGAGAAGCTGATCGTCCTGACCGACGTCGAGGGGCTGTACACCGACTGGCCGGACCGCTCGTCCCTCGTGACGCATCTCGGTACCGAACCACTCGAGCGGCTCCTCCCGTCCCTCGAGAGCGGGATGGTGCCCAAGATGGAGGCCTGTCTGCGGGCGGTCCGGGGCGGGGTGCACGCAGCCCACGTCATCGACGGCCGCGTCGAACACTCGGTGTTGCTCGAGATCCTCACCGAAGGGGGCATCGGGACGATGGTCACCGAGGGCCACCACGAAACCAGGTCGCCGGCAGGAGTCGAGAAATGAACGACACGCACACCGTCACCGACACCCCGACCCTCACCGCGCGGTGGGACGACGCGCTGATGCGCAACTACGGCACCCCGCCGCTCGAGCTGGTCTCGGGCAGTGGCGCGACGCTCACGGGCGCCGACGGTCGTGAGTACGTCGACCTGCTCGGCGGGATCGCCGTGAACTCCCTCGGACACGGCCACCCGGCCGTGGTCGACGCGGTCAGTCGCCAGGTCGCCGAACTCGGGCACATCTCCAATCTGTACGTCCACCCCAGGGTGGTGGAGCTGGCCGAACGCCTCGAGTCCCTCTTGGCGGTGGACCAGCCGGTCCGGGCCTTCTTCTGCAACTCGGGAGCCGAGGCCAACGAGGCCGCGTTCAAGATCGCCCGGCGCACGGGCCGGTCCCGGATCCTCGCCGCGCAGAACGGCTTCCACGGCCGGACGATGGGGGCGTTGGCGATGACGGGCCAGCCCGCCAAGCGCGCGCCGTTCGAGCCCATGCCACCCGGGGTCGAGTTCTTCCCCTACGGCGACATCGACGCCCTGACCACGCTGGTGGAGCTGGCTCCGGGCGAGACGGCCGCCGTCATCATCGAGCCGCTCCAGGGCGAGGGCGGCGTCGTCGAGCCCCCCGAGGGGTTCCTCGCCGACGTGCGCGCCCTGTGCACCGAGCACGGCGTCCTCATGATCGTGGACGAGGTCCAGACGGGGATCGCCCGTACCGGTGCGATGTTCGCCTGCCGCAAGGCCGGGGTCGTGCCCGACGTGATCACCCTCGCGAAGGGGCTCGGTGGTGGCCTGCCGATCGGCGCGTGCCTCGGCGTCGGCGCCGCGGGCGAACTACTCACCGCCGGGCAGCACGGCACCACCTTCGGCGGTAACCCGATCTCGTGCGCCGCCGCTCTCGCCGTACTCGACACGATCGAGTCCGATGACCTCGTGGCGCACGTCGACCGCCTCGGCAAGATCATCGCCGCCGAGATCGAGTGCCTCGACCACCCACTGGTCGACCACGTGCGCGGACGGGGCGTCCTGCTCGGGATCGTGCTCACCGCGCCCGCCGCCAAGGCGGTGGAGGAGGCGGCGCGCGGAGCCGGGTACCTGGTGGGTGCCACCACGGCGGACGTGGTCCGCCTCGCACCACCGCTCATCCTCACCGAACAGCAGGTCGCCGAGTTCGTGTCCGCGCTGCCCGGGATCCTCGACACCGCGTCGTCCACCATCGCAGCCCAGAAGGAGTCCTCGTCATGACCGGCCCGACCGTCAGCTCATCGACCGCGTCGACCGCGACCTCCACCCCTGCGGTCCGTCACTTCCTCCGCGACGACGACCTCAGCCCCGCCGAGCAGGCCGAAGTCCTGGACCTCGGGTTGAAGCTCAAGGCCGAGCCGTTCTCCGCCCGACCCCTGGAGGGCCCGCGGTCTGTCGCGGTCATCTTCGACAAGACCTCCACCCGCACCCGGTTCTCGTTCGACGCCGGGATCGCGGAACTGGGCGGGAACGCCATCGTCGTCGAGTCCGGCTCCACCCAGATGGGCAAGGGGGAGACCCTCTCCGACACCGCCCGGGTGATGTCGCGCTACGTCGAGGCGATCGTGTGGCGCACCTACTCCCAGGACGGCCTCGTAGAACTCGCCGCCCACGCGGACGTTCCCGTCGTCAACGCCCTGAGCGACGAGTTCCATCCGTGCCAGATCCTGGCCGACCTGCTCACCATCCGGGAGAACTTCGGCCGCACCGAGGGACTCCGGGCGGTGTACCTGGGGGACGGGGCCAACAATATGGGCCACTCCTACCTCCTCGGGTTCGCGACCGCGGGTATGCACATCACCATCGCGGCCCCCGAGGGGTATCAACCCACCGGTCAGGTGGTCGCCGACGCCGAGCGGATCGCCGCGGAGACCGGTGGTTCGGTGACCATCACGACGGAGGTCGACCGGGCTGTCGACGGCGCCGACGTCCTCATCACCGACACCTGGGTCTCGATGGGCATGGAGGACTCGGCCACGCAGCGACTGCGGGACCTCGCCGACTACCAGCTGGACCGGGCGTCGGTGGCCAGGGCCTCGGACGACGTCATCGTGCTGCACTGCCTGCCCGCCTACCGGGACAAGGAGATCGCCGCCGAGGTGATCGACGGCCCCCACAGCCGAGTCTTCGACGAGGCCGAGAACCGACTCCACGCCCAGAAGGCGCTTCTGGTCTGGCTACTGGAGCGATCGTGACCGCCGTCGGCAGCGTCAGCAGGACGGCCCGGCACGCCCGGATCACGGAGATCCTGCGTCGCCGACCGGTGCGCAGTCAGACCGAGCTCGCCGAGGCGTTGGCGCAGGAGGGTATCGCCGTGGCGGTGGCCACCCTCAGCCGGGACCTGGACGAACTCGGCGCCGTGAAGCTCCGCGCCGCCGACGGAGGCGCCGGCCGCTACGTGATCCCCGAGGACGGCAGCCACGTGCCGGGAATCCCCGGTGGGACGGACCGCCTGGGCAGGCTGATCGCGGACCTGCTCGTGTCCGCCGACCACAGTGCCAATATCGCGGTCCTGCGCACTCCTCCCGGGGCGGCCAACTTCCTCGCCAGTGCCCTCGACCGGGCCAATCTGGATGACGTCGTCGGGACCATCGCGGGGGATGACACCATATTCGTGATGGCCCGCGAACCCGTCACCGGAGCTGAACTCGCCGACCGACTGGCCGGACTGGCACGGCGCCAGATCTGACCGGCCCCGCGCACACCGAACCACCCCGAACAGACCCCACACATCAAGGAGAACACCATGTCCGATCGCGTCGTCCTCGCCTACTCCGGCGGACTCGATACCTCCGTCGCCATCAGCTGGATCGGTCAGGAGACCGGTGCCGAGGTCGTCGCCGTCGCCATCGACCTCGGTCAGGGTGGTGAGGACATGGACGTCATCCGGCAGCGCGCACTGGACTGCGGAGCCGTGGAGTCGGTGGTCGTGGACGCCCGCGACGAGTTCGCCGATGACTACTGCGCTCCCACGATCAAGGCCAACGGCCTGTACATGCGCGAGTACCCGCTGGTCTCGGCGATCTCGCGTCCGCTCATCGTCAAGCACCTGGTCACCGCGGCCAAGATGCACGGCGGGACCTCCGTGGCGCACGGCTGCACGGGTAAGGGCAACGACCAGGTCCGCTTCGAGGTCGGTTTCGGGGCGCTCGCGCCGGACCTCGACGTGATCGCGCCGGTCCGTGACTACGCCTGGACCCGTGAGAAGGCCATCGAGTTCGCCGAGCGGAACGAGATCCCGATCAACGTCACCAAGAAGTCGCCGTTCTCCATCGACCAGAACGTCTGGGGCCGTGCGGTGGAAACGGGCTTCCTCGAGGATCTGTGGAACGCCCCGACCAAGGACGTCTACGACTACACCGAGGACCCGACCATCAACTTCGCCGCCCCCGACGAGGTCACGGTGACCTTCTCCGAGGGCGTGCCGGTCGCGATCGACGGCCGCAAGGTGAGCGTGCTCGAAGCGATCGAGGAGCTCAACCGTCGCGGCGGCGCGCAGGGCGTCGGGCGCCTCGACATGGTCGAGGACCGCCTGGTGGGCATCAAGAGTCGCGAGGTCTACGAGGCGCCGGGCGCCATGATCCTCATCACCGCCCATAAGGCACTCGAGGACGTCACCCTCGAGCGTGAGCTCGCCCGCTACAAGTCCGGCGTGTCCGACACCTGGTCCAACGCGGTCTACGACGGTCTGTGGTTCTCGCCGCTCAAGTACGCCCTGGACGCCTTCATCGACAACACGCAGCAGCACGTGTCCGGTGACATCCGGATGGTCCTGCACGGCGGCTCGATCACCGTCAACGGCCGTCGTTCCGACTCCTCGCTCTACGACTTCAACCTCGCCACCTACGACGAGGGCGACTCGTTCGACCAGAGCTACGCGAAGGGCTTCGTCAACCTGCACGGCCTGAGCTCCAAGATCGCCGCCAAGCGGGACCTCGGCCTGTGAGTGCGGAGCAGGGCGACTCCGGGCGCCACGGCACCAACACGGGCTCCCTGTGGGGAGGTCGGTTCTCCGGCGGGCCGTCGGAGGCCATGGCCGCGCTGAGCAAGTCCACCCACTTCGACTGGGAGCTGGCCCCGTACGACATTCGCGCGTCCAAGGCCCACGCCCGGGTTCTGCACCGTGCGGGTCTGCTCACCGGTCCCGACCTGGACGCCATGCTCGACGGGTTGGATCGCCTCGCCGCGGACGTCGATTCGGGGGCGTTCGTCCCGGCGCAGTCCGATGAGGACGTGCACGGCGCCCTCGAGCGCGGCCTGATCGAGCGGGTGGGGCCCGAGGTGGGGGGCCGGCTGCGAGCGGGCCGGTCGCGCAACGACCAGGTGGCGACCCTGTTCCGCATGTGGCTCCGCGACGCCGTGCGGGCGGTCGCGGCGGGGGTCCTCGATGTGGTCGACTCGCTCGTCGGCCAGGCGGACGCCCACCCCGAGACGGTGATGCCGGGCAAGACGCACTTCCAGGCCGCGCAGCCGGTCCTGCTCGCCCACCAGTTGCTCGCGCACGCCCAGCCGTTGCTGCGCGATCTGGACAGGATCCGTGATCTCGACCGTCGTCTGGCGGTGTCGCCGTACGGATCGGGTGCGCTGGCGGGGTCGTCGTTGGGGTTGGACCCGGACGCGATCGCCGCCGAGCTCGGTTTCGACCGGGCGGCCGACAACTCGATCGACGCCACGAGCTCCCGCGATTTCGCCGCCGAGGCGTCGTACGTGCTGGCGCAGATCGCGGTCGACCTGTCCCGCCTGGCGGAGGAGATCATCGCCTGGTCCACGCCCGAGTTCGGGTACGTGACGTTGGCGGACGAGTGGTCGACGGGCAGCTCGATCATGCCGCAGAAGAAGAACCCTGACGTGGCGGAGTTGATGCGCGGGAAGACCGGTCGACTGATCGGTAACCTGACCGGCCTGCTGGCGACCCTCAAGGCGCAACCGCTGGCCTACAACCGCGATCTGCAGGAGGACAAGGAACCGGTCTTCGACTCGGTGGCGCAGCTGGATCTGTTGCTGCCGGCCATGGCCGGCCTCGTGGCCACCCTGGAGTTCCATCCGGAGCGGCTCGCCGAGCTCGCTCCCGCCGGGTTCACCCTGGCCACCGACATCGCGGAGTGGATGGTCCGGCAGGGCGTCCCGTTCCGGGTCGCCCACGAGGCGGCGGGGGAGTGCGTCCGTGTGGCCGAGAACCGCGGTGTGGGGCTCGACGAGTTGGACGACGACGAGTTGGCGGCCGTGGACCCCGCGCTGACGCCCGAGGTGCGCGAGGTCCTCACCGTCACCGGTTCGATCGCGTCGAGGAACGCCCGGGGCGGCACCGCGGGCGAGGCGGTGGCCGCGCAGCGCAGGCGGCTGGGCGAGATCCGCGACGAGTTCGCGGGCTGGGTAGGGTGAGCGCCATGTCCGTCATCGACGCACGTCTGCTCGAGATCCTCGCCTGCCCCGAGGACAAGGGCCCGCTCCTGCTCGCGGGATCGGAGACGCTGTACAACCCGCGTCTGCGCCGGGCCTACCGGATCGACGACGGCATCCCCGTGCTGCTGGTCGACGAATCCCGGCAGGTGGACGACGCCGAGCACGCGGAGCTGGTCGCCCTGGCAGGTGGAGGCACCGAGGGGTGAGTTCCCCGGACGACCGGACAGGCCCCGCCGTCGGCACCGATACCGATCGGTTCCGGTTGCTGCTGCGGGAGTCATCGCCTGACACCGCGGCCCGGGCTCTGCTCGGAGGGATCCTGTCCCACGGCGCGGTCTCGGTGAGGATCATGGAGGTCGAGGCCTACGGCGGGCCACCGGAATCCCGCTTTCCCGACGCGGCCGCTCACACCTGGCCGGGCCCCACCCCCCGGAACGAGGTCATGTTCGGGGACGCCGGTCATCTGTACGTCTACCTGAGCCACGGGATCCACCAGTGCGTGAACATCACGTGCCGGCCCGCCGGGGAGGGCGGGGGAGTACTGCTCAGGGCGGCCCGCATCGCCGGCGGCCACGAGATCGTGGACTCCCGCCGGCCCGGCGTCCCGGCCGAGCGGGCCGCCCGCGGACCCGGCAATCTCGGCAGCACCCTGGGCATCGACCTCACGATGAGGGGCATCGACGTGCTCGACTCGTCGTCGTCGGTCCAATTCCGCCCCGACCCGGTCCCCGGGCACCACATCAGGTCCGGTCCGAGGGTCGGGGTCTCCCGCGAAGCGGACCGCCCGTGGAGGTTCTGGGTGGCCGGCGCGCGGGAGGTCTCCGCGTACCGACGCAGCCCACGGGCCCCGCAGCTGACCCGCCCCGTGGTGGCCGGACACGCCGAGTGAGGGACAATGTCCGTCGTGACCAACAACATCCTCGATGAACTGCAGTGGCGCGGGCTGATCGCCCAGTCGACAGACCTCGATGCGCTCCGGGCGCACCTCGACGAGGGCGCCGTGTCGCTCTACTGCGGGTTCGACCCGACCGGGCCGAGCCTGCACGCCGGTCACCTCATCCCGCTACTGACCCTGCGCCGGTTCCAGTTGGCCGGACACCGGCCGATCGTTCTGGCAGGCGGCGCCACCGGCATGATCGGTGACCCCCGCGACGTGGGGGAGCGGGTCATGAACACCTCCGACACCGTGGCGGAGTGGACCGAACGGATCGCCGGGCAGCTCGAGCGGTTCGTCGACCTCACGGAGGGCCCCGCGGGGGCGCGGGTCGTCAACAACATGCAGTGGACCGGCCACATGACGGTGATCGAGTTCCTCCGCGATGTCGGCAAGCACTTCTCGCTGAACACGATGCTGGGTCGGGACACGGTCAAGCGTCGGCTGGAGGGGGAGGGGATCTCCTTCACCGAGTTCTCGTACATGCTCCTGCAGGCCAACGACTTCCTGCAGTTGCGCCGCAACATGGGGTGCACGCTGCAGCTCGGGGGGTCCGATCAGTGGGGCAACATCGTCGGCGGAGTGGATCTGAACCGCCGGGTCGACGGGGAGCCCGTGCACGCGATGACCGTTCCTCTGGTGACCTCATCGGACGGGAAGAAGTTCGGGAAGTCGACCGGAGGCGGGAGTCTGTGGCTCGATCCAGCGATGACGAGCCCGTACACCTGGTACCAGTACTTCCTCAACACCGCCGATGCCGATGTGGTGCGGTACCTGCGGTGGTTCTCCTTCCTCGGTAGGGAGGAGATCGACGAACTCGAGGAACTCACCCGGGAGAAGCCCCACATGCGGGCCGCGCAGAAGCGACTCGCCGAGGAGATGACCACCCTGGTGCACGGGGTCGCCGCCACCGAGTCCGTGCAGGCCGCCGCGCAGGCACTCTTCGGCAGGGGAGAGTTGACCGGCCTCGACGAGGCGACGCTGGCGGCGTCGCTGGAGGATGCCGGCGCTGTCGAGATCGCTCACGGTGAGCCCGCCACGATCGTCGATCTCCTGGTGGCCTCCGGTCTCTGCGACAGCAAGGGGGCGGCGCGGCGTGCGATCGGGGAGGGCGGCGCGTACGTCAACAACGAGCGCGTCTCGGATCCGGAATGGACGCCGACGGCCCCCGATCTCCTCCATGGTTCATGGCTGGTGCTCCGCCGGGGGAAGAAGAACTTCGCCGGGGTCAGGATCGCCTGAGTCCCGAGGATCGTTGACAGCGCCGGTGATCCCGGCGCTGTCGGCGTTTCGGCGGGTTACCTGCGGGTTTGCGTTTTCGTTCACGTCTGCGTAACTTATTGGAAGTCGCCGAGAGCGGCCCGGGCCGAGAGGCCGGGGACGCCGAGGAGACAGGCTCCGAACAGCAGGAAGATCCCGCCGGTTTGACCCGGTGAGACCGGATAGCTAACATGGAGAAGTTGCCCTCGAGAGAGTGGCAGCGGCGCCGCGAGGCGGGAAAGCAGACCGGATTGTGAATCGGAACGCGAACCTGTTACGCTGGTGGAGTTGCCCTCCTCGGGAGGGCAGCGAAGATCACCCCGGTTGAGGCGAGGCGAACAGCCCCGCGGAGACGGTGTGTGGGTGTTGTTTGAGAACTCAACAGTGTGTTTTGTTTGTGATAGTGCCAAATTTTTTGTTTGGTTGCGACCCTTTCACATCCCTGTCGTGGGGGTCGCGTTTTTGTTTGAACAGCCAGTTTTTGGTTTGTTTTTGCTTGGATTGTGCTTTTCGTAGTGCTGAGAAGCTTTTATGGAGAGTTTGATCCTGGCTCAGGACGAACGCTGGCGGCGTGCTTAACACATGCAAGTCGAACGGTAAGGCCCCTTCGGGGGTACACGAGTGGCGAACGGGTGAGTAACACGTGGGTAATCTGCCCTGCACTTCGGGATAAGCCTGGGAAACTGGGTCTAATACCGGATAT